>JASGMW010000044.1 GCA_030156225.1 Methanofollis sp. | reverse complement strand
CGGTGTCGGGACAGTCCATCTTGAGGATGACAGTCTTTGCGGTGAGCACATATCCTTATTTCACTCAAAAGCATTTAATGTTATGTGTGTGAACCGCAACCCCTCCCCGGCCTGAAGACCGGGGACTCCTTGCGGAGTTAGTTGAAAAAACCCTCCTCTGAAAGTACTATTGGTTGTCGACCGGGAGTCAGAAGAAACTATTCCATGCTTTTCCATCGTCCGGCGAACGATATCGCCGAACAGATCGAGATGGAGGAACCCGGGAAGTACTACGCCCCGGCAAAAACATAGGGCGTCTCAGAGGTTCCTGAGCATATTCCCGAACCCGGGGAGGAAATCTTTCTTCCGCGACATCACGCCGTCGAGCCTCTTCGGCTGATCGGTCATATCCATTTTCGCGAGATTCACCTCTTCGGCCGCCGCAAAGAGATCGCTTGCATTTTCAAAGACATTGGTGAAGAGGACGATGAAAAAGTCTGCATCGGCCTCTTCACGAAGCGCCCCAACCTTCACCCTGATCTCATCCGCATGGACGGTGGAAAACTCGAACGAGGGGACGGTGACCTGGGAAATGACCACTTTCTTCTCAAACAGGTTGTAATGCTTGGTGTCCCTGAGCAGGAGATCGTGAAGAGACACGTCCTCCAGTTCGATCCCGTGCTGAATGAGTTCGACTCCGAACGCTCCGGGATCGACGCCGGCGATGCCGGCAAGGTAGTTCACCGCACATTCGTCCTCGGGCGTCGTCGTGGACATTTTCAGGGCAAGGGTGTCGGAGAGGATGCCTGAAAGCAGAAGACCGGCCGTCGACGGCGTCGGCTCAATCCCGCCCTCGATGAACTTGCGGGTGATGATCGTCGAGGTCGAGCCCACCGGATCGTTCAGAAAACGGATCGGCTTCAAGGTGGTGATCGCCCCGAGGCGATGGTGATCGACGATCTCCATGACGTCGGCCTTCTCGATCCCGTCCACGGCCTGCGAATATTCGTTGTGGTCCACCAGGATCACCGACTTGCGGATATCGTCGACGAAGGTATTTCTGGAGACCATGCCGAGGAGACGGTTGTCTCCTTCGAGCACGCAGGCCGTCCTGTACTTGGAGTTCGAAACGACGTCCTTGACATACTCCAGCGGGTCGGACATCACGATCCGCGGGACGTCGGTCGCCATCACCATGCTCGCCGGGAGGGAGAGGTTGATCATCTTGCCGACACCGAAGGCGTCGAGGGACGTAGCAAGGACGGCGACGTTCCGGGCGACGGCCGCATTGATCACCCGGTCTCCGACCGGCGAGCCGTCGGCGATGATCAGTGCGGCGATGCCGGCCGATATGAGCGCCAGCTGCGCCGGTTCGTTGTCGCCGACGATGGCGACATCGCTGGAACTGAGGCGGGAGAGGGAGACGTGGAGGGCGTCGATCGCGATATACACCCTCCCTTCCAGGAGATCCTTGCCAGGAACGACGATCCGGGCACCAAGGATCTTTGCAAGCGTTTCGAGTTTGATGGGCGTGATCGATAGGTGCTGGATCTTCGTTCGCGTCACATAGGCGCGTGCAAGACCGTGTTCGCTCACCAGGCCCAGAAGGCGGCCTTCGTCATCGACGATCGGCATGTTCCGCACGCCGTGTTCGTCCATCATGGCGACGACCTCGATCGTCGGGACGTCGGCGTGCGCGCTCAGCGGATAGGTGAAGGGAAGATCAGAGACGTTCGGTTCGACGCTCTCAATGAGGAGCGGGGCTTCGACGCCGAACCGTTCCAGAACGAACCTGGTCTCCGGGTTCACATCGCCGCAGCAGGATGGAACATATTTGCCCGGCTCTTTCTGATTGAGAAGTTCGGCATAGCCGATTGCGCTGCAGATACTGTCGGTATCAGGATGCCTGTGTCCGATCACATAGACCTTATTCATGATAAGACTCCGCCCGGAGCAGGGTTGCCGCTATAGTTTTGCTCTTCCGCGCTCTTATCCCCTTGCCCCATGAGGAAGAGAGGCGTTGTCCGGAACCTCCCGCAGAGACGAAAAGAGAAAAAAACTTCTTATTTCTTGAGGGCAAGCCCCGCAGAGAAGGCGCGTGCGATCTCTCTGCCCACGGCGCGGTACGTCCGGGCGGCCGAGTCGTAGATAAAGGGCGCAATTTTCTCGACGTCCGGTTTTCCATCCGCTCCGAGAACAGACTCGTCGACTTTCACGTCAACGATCTCCCCGATGAACTGGGTGTGAATGCCGATCTCGACGGTCTGCATGACTCTGCACTCGATCACCACCGGAAACTCCCCGATGTACGGGGCGTTCACCACCTCGCTTCGCACGGCGGTCAGTCCTGCAACCCTGATCTTGTCGGTATTTTTCCCGGACTCGATCCCGAAGTAGTCCGCCTCGGCAACATGGTTGGCCGGAGGGATGCAGACCGTGAATGCGGATGTCGCCATCAGATTTTCATAGGTCTTTCGCACTTTCTGGATCGATACGGCGATAGAAGGAGGATCAGACGAGCAAATGCCACCCCAGGCGGCGGTCATGGCATCCGGGTTGCCCGCGGCGTCATACGTGCACACGATCAATACGGGGTGCGGGTACAGGAGTGTTTTTGCACCTATCGATTGTTTCATGCCCTCCAATGAAGACGGCAGGCGGTAAATCAATTGCGATTGGCGCACCGTTGCAGACCGATAAAAGTGTCGCCGAAACCGTCTCTCTTGAACGCGCTCTGAAAATCGGTCGGCGACTGGTCGGTTCGGCATGGTGCCTCAGGCACACCCATCAAAAAGGGTCGGGTGCCCTGAAACAGAGAGGCACCACGATCTACTCGTTGACCTCGGTTATGGCGAGTTCGTACATCCAGTCCAGGATCAGGGGGCACTGCTCTACGATACAGTCGAGGTCGCAGGCGATGCAGGGGATCAGTTCTTCGCCGGCCATGAAGAGCGCCGGGTCGATCGCCTGCTGCCGGGACGTCAGTTGATAGGTCTTAATGCCCTCGTCCCTGAACTCCGTCCGGTCGATGAGGCCGCCATCAAATAATTTTTTAACGACGCGCGAGCACTTCCGGCTGTCGATCCCAAGGATCTTCCAGAGCTCGCTCTGGAGAACCCCGTCGGGTCTGGACTGGATGATCTTCAGGGCCTCTTCTTCAATGGACGGCATATCAGACAAGAGGTGAGATTGTTAGAATATTGTTCCCTCTGATGACGACCGTTCCAAGACTGCGCCCGCGCTGCTCGCCGGTATACTCGATCGTCTCTTCCATATGCAGGTTCAGGTGTTCGTCCACCGCAACAAGCCGGCCCTGCAGTTTTCTCCCTTCGTCCTTGATTTCAACGTTAATCTTGGAATCAACGAGAGAATATACCTTTTTGACCGGCAGAACAATACTGTTGACCATCTGAGGTTATGTGGCGGTCGAAGATATTTAATCTTTCTATCAGCCCAGAATCCTTCAATCAACCCCGATTTTGCAGATATTTCGTATCGTTTCAGCTTTCGGGGGCGACCCGGCCCCTCTTCAGGAGTCGAAGATCGGGTCGTCATAGAGATCGGCAGGCCCGATGAGCATGCCGTCATGAATGCCAAATCCGAGGCATGCCGCTTTCGGGCATATGGGATTCATGTTGCAGAGACTCACCGGTATGAGACCGTTCCCGGCAGCGACGGCAAGGGCTTCCCTGACGACAGGAAATCCGTCTCCCACCCTCAAGACGAGCGCCGGGTCCGAACCGACGCCCGCCGCTGCCGCAGGCAGGCGGTCCTGCCGCTCAACTCGTACCGGCATATGGCCGCCGTCAAGGTGAGAGAGGAGGCTGCAGGTCTCCGCGGGTGTTGCGAAGATCGCCCCGTCGTCGCAGGAGAACCCGAACCCCCGGCGCATTTCCGGGTCCCTGACAAGAGCGGGTGCGGTGAAGGGGTCGGCAAAGATCCGGCAGATGGGTATGCTCCAGACATTCGGGGCGGCACCGGCGGAAAGGAAGACCAGCACCGCTTCACCGGCCCGCTCTTCAAACGTGAAGCCGATCGTTTCGACACCTCCGCTCCCGGAAAGTCCGATCTCGGCTGCCACGCGTCCACATGCCGCACAGAGATCGTCACAGACCGCCGCGGCCCCGGCCCTGTCCGCCGAGGTGATCACGCAGGCAAGTCTCCCCCCGGCCCTCGTGGTGAACGAGTCGATGATCCGCGTGCCGTGCCCGGCTCTGAGCAGTTTTGCCGCCTTCTCCACGACAAGGGGGTGAGCCCGCAGTCCTGCAGGATAACCCCCGAAATCAGCCGTCAGGACCGTGAGGGTGATCATGCCCGCGACCGTTCGAAGATCTCCTTCGCCCTGCGGATCATGTTCATCGAACCGACATAGATGGGCGTCCGCTGGTGCGGCTCAGTCGGTTCGACGTCAAGAAGGTCCACGGAGCCGTCGGTGATTGCGCCTCCGGCCTGTTCCGCGATGAAGCCGATCGGAATGGCCTCGTACAGGAGCCTGAGTTTTCCTGTCGGCTTTCCTTTCAGGGCAGGGTAACAATAAATGCCACCGTATTTGAGGATCTGATGAAAGTCGGCCACGTACGATCCGGTATACCGGAGTTTGGCGCCATTCGCCTCGATGGCGGCGATGAAGGCGGTGTGCGGATCGGTCCAGTCCGGTCTCCCGCCGCCGGTGCCGTAGAGGTTTCCGTCGGGGATTCGCACGTCCTGTTCGAGGAGGCGGTAGACGCCCCCGTGGTCCATCGCAAAGATGCAGACGCCCTTCCCCAGCGTCAGGGTGAGAGTGGTCATCGGACCATAGAGCATATAGAGCGCTGCCTTCAGTCCCCGCCCCCGCTGGAGCACTTTTCCCCCGCCGAAGATGCCGACGATCGTCCCGACTGCAAGATTCGTCTGGATCAGGGACGACCCGTCCATGGGGTCCATCACCACGGCATAGTCTGCTTTCGCCCGGGGAAATGTTCGGATCTCGTCCTGCTCTTCGGACGAGAGTTCGCGGACAAGCCCGGACTCACCCAGGACGCGGGTGATCAGTTCGTCGGACCAGGTATCCATTGCAGCCTGCCGTTCACCATAGACGTTCTCGGATTCGACATACGCCTGATGGGTGATAAACGCCTCCCTGATCGGCTGCGCCTGTTCTGCAATCAGTTTGATCAGTGTGCAGAGGTCGGGTTCGCAGTCTGCAGATTCCAGATATTCATGCAATGTTGTCATCATCTCTCCTCGTGATTTTCTTCTATAGAAGGCTTCCTGCCTTCAGGACAGAAAAATTGATCAGTTGCCCTTCAGAAGGGCCAGGGCATCCTCAAAAGACGCCCCGTCGATGGTGATCGCCGAGATGGCGTTGCACATCCGTACCGCCTCTTCGAGAGACTTCTGGTGGATGTTTCTCCCGGTGGCGTTCCCGGCGCACCCGCCGGTGTGGATCTGTTCATAGAGTTCTCTGAGGAATTTTTCCTCGTCGACGCTCGACCCGCCGGCACAGACGACCTTTGTCCGTCCTGCGGCGAGGGTGGCCTCCCTGAGAAGAGAGGCCGACGCCGTTCCCTCTTTCTTCGGGGCATTGACCTTCACGAAGTCCGAACCGAGGCATGCGGCGACACCGGTCGCGCCGGCGATCAGGTGCGGGTCTTTCTCGTCCCTGACCGCGACGCCGCGGGGGTAGATCCAGAGCACCGTGACAAGGCCGTGCTGGTGCGCCTCAAACACGACCTGTGCAGCTTCGGCAAGCATCCTGGCCTCGAATTCGGAGCCGAGATAGATCGTGTAACCGACAGCGGCGATCTTCAGCCCGGTCTGATTTCTGAAGGCGACCGCCTGCCCCACCGTGGTGATCATCGGACTGACCGGGTCTTTCTGTGAGGTCTTGACCAGATGCGTCTTGGAGTTGAGTTTGACGAGGTACGGGATATCGGGGTAATCCCTGCCGTACCGGGCGATCAACCCGATCTGGGTTGCAAAGACACCGATGCGCCCCTTGTTTGCGATCTTGAAGAGGTGTTCAGGTTCGGCGTCGTCCTCGTGAATCCCGTCCCCATAGAAATCGTCGTTGAGGTGTTCGATCTTCTGGTCGCCGGCAAAGAGCATGAGGCGGCCCGTTCCCCGGGTAATGGTCGAAAGATTATCGATATACGTCTCCCTTACCTCGTCCGGGACATCAGCAGGGACGGATACGGAAATGTTCGCAGACATACAGACTCAATCATTTCACCCGGTACTTATGTTTTACGAAGAAACTGCAGGAGAGTCCTCGTTCGCTGTGGAACGAATGCCATCCACTACTACTCTGATGAAAGGGATCGGGTTTGAGCGTTACCATCCGGTCGTAATATTCTGTAGCCTCCGCATATCTGCCAGGATTGAGATAGACGGCTCCCGCGCGTTCAGGGGAGGAGAGATCGGTGTCGCCGATCACGAGTGCGTCCATCGCATACGCATATGAACGCTCCTGATCTCCCCATCCCGAACAATGCCGTCGCCTTGCCGGCAAGCGCTTCGGCGGCGTTCGGGTCGTTCGGCGAAGATCAGGTCGTAGCATGCAGAAGCATCCTCGTCTTTTTCCAGCGCCGAAAGCGTTTTTCCCTTTGTCATGAGGAGATCGCAGTCGTTCGACACGATAGGGAGGGCAAGATCGGCAAAGACGACCGCGGCGTCATACTGGCCCATAGAGATCAGGGTGCCGGCGGCGGTGCTGGTGTTGGATATCGCGGAATCGACATCACTCGGATCTTCCTCGGTTTTGCCGGAGATATAGGCCCGGGGACGCAATGATGATCAGCAGGATCAGGATGATCTGAATTTTAGCGGGAGGAATGGAGATATTTCGTTCCCTGCCGTACCACCTGGATTCCCGGAGACACATAACGATGATGAGAAAAATGAGGCACAATATTCTTTTGATTGCAATTTAGTTGATGTATTGTCAGTATTCTGAAAATGCCCAATATCGTTATGTGTTGTACTTGACACATAACGAGTGCAAATATATCCACCAATGAAATTTGCCCCGTTTATAATTTAAGTCGAAATTCAGCCATTTTGGATATGACTCGTTATGAATTTGCGGGAATGCAGGGTACCAGGGACCGCTGTGTCGTGTTTGCCGTCCTGTCAGGGAAAAAAGAGTGAGTCTCAGCTCCCGTGCACGGGTGTCGGGATGTCGGCATATGCAGGTTTTCTCATCTGATCGAGTGCCGCATCGAGTTTTTCCGAGAGGGCCTGTATCCCGGCGAAATCCTTGGTTCTTGCATAGGTCGCCTCCCTGAGTTCGTTCTTCAGTGATGCGATCTCCTCGCCCCCCTTTCCTGCCGCAAGTTCGGCCCGCTTGATCAGGGCGGCGGCCTTCTCAAGGACCGAGCGCTGTTCATGGGAGTAGAGGATCTCCCATGCGAGCCGTTCGAATTCTTCGAGACTCTCCGGAGAGAGCGAGTCCCTCACCTTTCCGAAGGCGATGTCGAAGTGCTTCTTTGTGACCCGGACGTTGCCGATTGCGTCGGTGCGCTCCTCTGCGGTCTTGCCTTTCATCGCCGCGATAAACTCCCGCATCGCCGCAAGCTTCGCTTCCCGAACGACCGCCTCGATGTCCGCGCCGACATACCCCTCGCTCCGGTCGACAAGGTCGTCGATATTGACGTCTGATGCCATCAGTTCACCGGTGCCCTTCAGGTACACCGCGAAGATCTTCTTCCTGCTCTCCCGGTCGGGAGGGGGGACATAGATGATCCGGTCGAGGCGGCCGGGACGCAGGAGGGCGTCGTCGAGCATGTCGGGCCGGTTTGTGGCACCGAGGACCATGACGCTCTTCAACTCCTCCAGCCCGTCGAGTTCGGTGAGGAGCTGGGAGACGACGCTCTCGGTCACATGAGAGGAGTCCGTGTACGAGCCCCGCTTCGGCACGAGGGCGTCGATCTCGTCGAAGAAGATGATCGACGGAGATGCCTGCCGCGCCTTGCGGAAGATCTCGCGCACGCCTTTTTCAGACTCGCCGACCCACTTCGAAAGGAGCTCAGGACCTTTTACCGAGATGAAATTGCACTCGCTCTCGTTCGCCGTCGCTCTGGCGAGGAGGGTCTTGCCGGTCCCGGGCGGGCCGAAGAGAAGGATGCCCTTCGGAGGTTTGGTCTGCATCCTGGCAAACACTTCCGGGTACTTCAGCGGCCATTCCACCGCCTCGGTGAGGGCGGCCTTTACGTCTTCGAGCCCGCCGACGTCGTCCCATTTCACGTCGGGCACCTCGACAAGCACCTCGCGCATCGCCGAGGGCTCGACGTGCTTGCGGGCCTCGTCGAAGTCTTCGCCGGTGACCTGCAATTTTTCGATCAGCTCCGCCGGAATCTCCTCGTCGATCTTGATCTTCGGGATCACCTGCCGCAGGGCGTGCATCGCCGCCTCCTTGACAAGGAGGGAGATGTCGGCGCCGACAAAACCGTGGGTTACGTCGGCGAGGTGCTGGAGGTCGACGTTCTCGGCCAGAGGGACGCCGCGGGTGTGGACCTGGAAGATCTCGTGCCTTCCTTTCCGGTCGGGGATGCCGATCTCGATCTCGCGGTCGAACCGACCGCCCCGGCGCAGCGCCGGATCGATGGCGTCAGGGATGTTCGTCGCTGCGATGACGACGACCTGCCCCCTGGTCTTGAGCCCGTCCATCAGGGAGAGGAGCTGGGCGACGACCCGCCGCTCCACCTCGCCCTTTGTTTCCTCGCGCTTGGGGGCGATCGAGTCGATCTCGTCGATAAAGACGATCGTCGGGGCGTTTTCCTGAGCTTTTTCGAATACCTCCCGCAGCCGCTCTTCAGACTCGCCGTAATACTTGCCCATGATCTCGGGGCCTGAGATGGAGATGAAGTTGGCGTCCACCTCGTTTGCCACGGCTTTTGCAATCAGGGTCTTGCCAGTGCCCGGCGGCCCGTAGAGGAGCACCCCTTTCGGTGGCTCGATCCCGAGCCGCTCGAAGATCTCCGGGTGCCTGAGCGGGAGTTCGATCATCTCCCTGACCATGTCGAGTTCGCGGCCGAGGCCGCCGATGTCCTCGTAATGGACGTCGGAAATATCTTTGTGCTCTCCTTTCTCGGGTTTGTACGGCGTCTCCTTCAACTCGATCTCGGTTGAGTCGTTGATGATCGCGATCCCTCTGGGCGAGACCTTGGCGACGACGAAGGTCAGGGGGTTGCCCAGGACATTGATCCTGAAGGCCTGCCCCTCGAGAACCGGTCTGCCGTTCATCAACCGCTTGAGGTACTGCTCGCCGCCGACGAGGCGGATCGGCTGGGTCGGCTGGAATACTACTTTCTGACCGTAGCCCGCCTCCACCTTCCGGATTTTGACGGTTTCGTCGATGCCGGTGTGGGCATTGCCGCGGATGTTGCCGTCGATCCTGATGATGCCCTTCCCGATGTCTTCGGGATAGCCGGGCCAGACGATGGCCGCGGCCTTCTGCTTGCCCTGGATCTCGATCACATCGCCGGAAACGAGATCGAGGGCCTTCATCACGTCCATGCCGAGGCGTGCGATGCCGCGCCCGGCATCTTCGTGGTACGCCTCCTTCACCGTGACTTCAATCTGATCTTTCTGCATCGGTATCACTCCGGTAATTTTGATTTACTCAAAGTTAGTGTTTTTATAATATATAGTTTGTTGTGGCGGGTTCTGGTGCGTTGTCGGCAACTCTACCACTCTCAGCAACTCTGTCAAAACGTGGTGATAAAAAAATTTATTAATCCAAAGTTAATATCTATGCCCTAATGGCCGATGAGGAACAACCTAAAAAGGATAATCGTCAGCGTGAACCACAGGTTATGGAACCTGCGTTGTCAACTCATGAAAACATGAAACCTATGCCGTCAAAACGATTTAAAAAATTAAATGATGAGTAGGTGAAACATGGAAGACCCAGAATCTAGATCAAGTCAAGAAAGTAAACCGGATAAAGAGCCGGAAGTAATGAAAGAGACATTAGGCACACTTAAAAAGGCAAAAGAAGGGGAAGATCAAAAACAATAATGCTCTCCAAATTATAACATATATTTATTAAAATTGAAATTGTTATAACGATTAGAGCACCAATAAATGATATTAGGGCTAGTTTCGTCCAAAATACAATTTTTTCATAGTTTTCCCGGTTATATTCAGTAGCAGCATCAATTGTCGCAAAAATGTTCTTTTTTGTCTGTATTATGTCATTTAGTAGGTTTCTTTCTTTTAATTCCTTCCATGTTTTCATTGGTTTCATATATTTATAATCGCGCAAATAAATCGCAAAAACACAAAATATCGCTGAAAAGAGAAACAATAATGTGCTGATTAAAATTGTTGTTGAATTCACAATAGAGTTTGTTGCGGTGATTAAGCCGATTAAAATGCCATCTGCAGCTAAAACGATGCTAATTTTATTTTCTAAATCCTTTTTGTCCTCAAAACAAGTATCATAATCCCGCCATGCGATATCAATAATGAGGTCTTCAATATCAGTATCAGGCATATTATTCCCATTGAATATTATAGGTGATGAACTTATCTGTAAAATTTCGTTTTTATTCATCAAATTTAAATTAGTAGAAGTGAGTGCCGGTCTCGCCCAAACTACATTATGAATTTACATTATCGAGGATTTCGAAAAACCCTCCACTCAATGCCTGCTGCATATAAATAGTTTATAAGGAGTGCCCCTTTGATCGGGGGTTAATCGAAATCCTCTATCCACTTATTTTCCCTTTCTAAATAAATAATGCAGATTTTTTTCGGTGGGTGTCATTCCATCAAGTTCATCATGCCATCTGATAAATTTGTGATAAACTTGCATTCCTTCTGGGGTCAGCGAGTCCTTCTTTTTTGGTTCATACACGACCACCTCTCATGGTCAAGAGAACCTGAACGGCGCTACATCTGCACGCAATGACCCCGTCCTCCGTAACGATCAGATCCATCCGGCGGTCGAAGGCTTCGCAGGGGACGGCCGGCACCTCCTGGCACGAAAACGCCGCCCCGATCACCGGGACGCCCGGGGCCCGGGAGAGAAACCGATCGTAATAGCCGGCACCGTAGCCGATGCGGCCGCCGGCGCGGTCGAACCCCACGACCGGGATGACGATCAGGTCGATCTCGTCGGCCGCGGCAGGCACCTCGCGGCCGATCGGTTCTGGGACATGGTAGGTGCTCTCGACGAGGACCGATCGGTCGGCGAGATAGGAGAGGCGCAGCGTTCGCCCCTCCTTCTCGATGATCGGGACGACCACCCGCTTCCCCGCGGCGATGAGGGCGTCGATCAGCCCGCCGGTCTCCACCTCCGGTGGCTTGGAGACATAGACCATCACCGTCTCCGCGCCGTCGGCGAGGGAGAGGAGCCGCCCCGCGATCGACCGGCTTTTCCCTTCGATATCCGCGGGCGAGAGGGCGGAGCGGCGGGCCTTCGCCGCGAGCCGCATCGTTTGCTTCGCCTCCGCCTGCGCTCCGGGTGCGGGATTCATCGTGATCTCTTCGCCGGGATGCAGGATAAAGCGTCCGCTTATTCCAGTTTGTCCTTGAACGCCCTGAGGGCCGGGGCGAGCACGCTGGTCTTGCCGATGACGCCGGCGATGAGGATGGCGTCGAGGATCTCGTCCCTGGTCGCCCCTTCTTTCAGGGCCGTTCCGATATGCACCCGCACGCAGCTGTCGGCGCCGGCACCCGCGGCGGCGGCGATCGCCACCAGCTCCGCCGTCTTCGGATCGAGGCTCGCCGGCCTGGCGGTGTGGTAGTCGCCGAGCGCGGAGAGGGCGAAGGCCTCGGGGCGCTCGCGCATCAGGGTGAAGATGAAGGGCACGACGCCGAGCCACTCCTTCGTCTCGGCAATGATGTCGTCACCCATCTCGTCGGCATGGGAGAGGAATTCGTCGACGATCTGCTGGTGTTTCGGTTCCATAAAAGCACTATCGACGGCGCCTCATATGTGCTTATCCCCGGTTGCAGGAAGGCGTTTTTCACATCCGGGATGCGAACGAACGTTACGGGTCTTTCGACCCTGTCCCGAAAAAAGAATTTAGAAATGGAAGTTCCTGTTCACGATCTTCAGGGCGCAGTAGTCGCCGCACATCGTGCAGCCGTCGGTATCGGCGGGCATGCGCTCGTCGCGGATCGCCTTCGCGCGCTCGGGGTTCATGGCGACGGCGAACTGGCGGTCCCAGTCGAGATCGCGGCGGGCATGGCCCATTTCCAGATCGGCGTCGCGCTTCTTCAGCTTGATCATGTCGCCGACGTGGGCGGCGATGCGTGAACTCATCACGCCCTCGTAGACCTCCTCGGGCGTCGGCAGGGCGAGGTGCTCGGCCGGCGTCACATAGCAGATGAAATCGGCGCCGGCGGCCGACGAAAGGGACGCCCCGATGGCGGCGACGCGATCGTCGTAACCCGGCGCGATGTCGGTGACCAGGGGGCCGAGCATGTAGAACGGCTTCCTGTTGGTGATGCGCTTCTGGACGACGACGTTCGCCTCGATCTCGTCGATCGGGATGTGGCCCGGCCCCTCGATGATCGTCTGGACGCCGGCCGCGTTCGCCTTATCGGCGAGTTCGGCGTTGATGATCAACTCCTGGAGCTGCGCCCGGTCGGTGGCGTCGTGGACGGCGCCGGCACGCATGCCGTTCCCGAACGAGAGCGTGACCTCATGCTCCTTGAGGATCTCGATGAGGTAATCGAACTCCGCATAGAGCGGGTTCTCCTGCTCGTTGTGCAGCATCCACGCCGTCATGAAGGCGCCGCCGCGGGAGACGAGCCCGCCGTGCCGCCCCTGGTTCTGGAGCCGCTTCATCGTCTCCAGGTTGATGCCGGTGTGAATGGCCATGAAGTTCGTGCCGAGCTTCGCCTGCTCCGCCGTGATCCTGAAGAGATCGTCAGGGTCCATGAAGACGACGCCGCCCTTGTCCCTGGCCGCCTCGATGAACGCCTGATACAGGGGCACCGAGCCGACCGAGAGCGACGTGTTCTCGATGACGCGGCGCCTGATCGCAAGAAAATCGCCGCCGGTCGAGAGTTCCATCAGGGTATCGGCACCGGCCTTCTCGGCCATCTTCACCTTCTCGATCTCCTGATCCACGTCCACGATATCGGTCGAGGTGCCGATGGAGGCGTTCACCTTGGTGCGCAGGCCCTCGCCGATCCCGCAGATCTTGACGTTGCGGTACGGCGAGACCGGGATGACGATATGGCCGTCGGCAACGCCGCGCCTGACATAATCCTCGGTGACGCCCTCCTGTGCCGCCACGGTCTTCATTTCTTCGGTGATGACGCCCCGGCGGGCATCCTCTAAGAGACTCATACCTATCTCATTGAAAAAATAACCAGATAAAGGCTCGTATTCCGATTTTCAGGCGCAAATTTGCTTGATCGCCCCTCAAGTGAATTTGTTTACGCTTAAGCAAGCGGTATTTAGTAGATGATAGTCGCCATTCTGGGCGATTTCGGTCCAGGGCTGGAGAAAAATACTTTAAAAAAATAATATTGCTCTTTGAAGGAGAGAGCCGACATATACTTTCATTCTACGCCCCCTTTCAGAGGGAGTCAACCGTCCCGGGCAAGAAGAATCGCAGATGTCCCGCCCCCGTCATCCGGGCGTGACGGTACATGGAGGGCGACCGCCGGGTCAAGCCTCTCGGCCTCCGCAAAGCAGCCGTCAGCCCCGTCATAGTCCCTGAGGTTCCAGAGCGCAATCCCTTTCGCGTACCAGGCCAGAGGATCGCCGGCATCGATGGCAAGCGCGGCATCATAGCACTCGATTGCTGCGTCGTACTGGCCGTCGAAGTTGTTGAGCCACATCCCCTTCACGCACCACGCCGTGGCATTCTCCGGATTCTGCTCCAGCTCCAGGTCCAGCTGCGTGATCGCCTCACGATAATCTGCATAGTACGCCTGTTGTGCCTGTTCTGGGTCCGCATCGGCTGCCTGCTGGAGGCACCCCCCCGCCAGCAGGAGAGCGGTCATTATCAGGAGAGAGGGAAGGGCTGCGTCCATGGCAGGGATATCAGGTCGTGCAACCATGAAGATGCCGATTTATTCCCGGCCCATTCAGGAAAATACCTGGTCGGCCTTCCTTCTCTCGCAGGACTGTCCCCTGCGTGTCGTCGTCAGCGCCGGTCCGGCCCCGTACCCGCACAGACCTCCCAGACCGCGGTGCCGGTCGATTGGGACGTTCGATAGATTCTATAAAACTCCTCACCCACGATATAACGACGGTGGGTTTTTGAAGGCGAATTTCGGAGGGTTCATACCGCTCAGCACCGTGGACTGGAGGGGCAGAGCAGTCTGCACCGTTTTTCTGCGCGGCTGTCCGGTCAGGTGCCGGTACTGCCAGAACGCCGCGCTGCAGGAAGGCCTGGACGAGCGCGGCATCGCCGAAATCCTCGCCATGATCAGGGACTCGACCCTCCTCGCCACCGGCGTGGTCTTTTCAGGCGGAGAGGCGACGATGCAGAAAGACGCTCTCCTCGCCCTTGCACGCGGGGCAAAAGAGATGGGCCTCGGCGTCGGGCTTCAGACGAACGGCGTATTTCCCGAAACCATCCGCGCCCTTCTGGCAGAACGCCTCGTCGACAAGATCTCTCTCGACATCAAGACGCGCTGGAGCCATTACCGGAACCTCTTCACGGTGGACTATGCAGACCGGGTGAAAACATCGCTTGCGCTCTGCACCGAAGCGCATAAAACCGGGGTGCTCCCTGAGTTCGAAGTCGTGGTGACCGTTTTCAGGGGGTGCGAGGACGACGTTCCCTACATCGCAAAAGAAACCGGGGGCGTCGACCTCGTCCTCCAGCAGGGGATCGTCAGGGGCGTCTCCCCCCTCACGTTCGGAGAACTGGCCGGGATCGCTGATCGGATCAGGCGGACGGTGAAGATCCGCACCCGCGAGGACGGCGAGGCGACATATGAAGGAAGGCGCATCATGCGCGCGGAGAGCATCGACATGAGCGGGATCGAACGGGACCAGAGCATATGATGAAAGTTATCGGCGTTATAGGAATGCCGGCAAGCGGAAAAGGCGAATTTTCACGAATCGCAGCGGAGCGGGGCATCCCGGTCGTGGTGATGGGAGACATGATCAGGCATGCCGTCACCGGTGCCGGACTGCCGTTGACAGACGAGAACATGGGAAAAACATCGGCCGAGTTGAGAGCGGCCTACGGCATGGACGCCGTCGCCCACCTCACCGTCCCGGCGGTCGAGAGCACCGGCGCGCCGGTCGCCCTCATCGATGGGATCAGGGGCGGCGCGGAGGTGGCGATCTTCAGGGAACGCTTTCCCGCGTTTCTGCTCGTCGGGATCAGGGCCTCATTCGAGACACGGCTCCGCCGACTCGGCAGCCGCGGCCGTTCCGACGACCCGCATTCTGCCGAAGACCTGAGACGGAGGGACGAGCGCGAACTCGGATGGGGGCTTGGCGACGCCCTGGCCGCGGCGGACGTTTATATCGAGAACGAAGGCACGGTAGAGGAGTACGGCAGACGGATCGCCAGCCTCCTCGACGCCGTCGGAGGATGCGAATGAGCGCCAAACCGTATTTCGCTTCGTCGTCAAAAGTCTGGGAATCACCCGAATGGGTGTTCGGAATAGAGGAGGCGGGTTTTCCCGGCTGGGAGATCTCTGCGGACGGCAACTATCGCCTGGAAAAACCGGCGAACAAACAGGCGATCCGCGATGTCCTCGATAGCAGCGGCCTCGCCGTGACCGTGCACGCCCCCTATACCGATCTCAACCCCGCCTCCATCAACGACCCCATCTGGAGGGAATCGGTCAGGCAGATCTGCGCCTGCATCGAGCACGCCGCGGACCTCACCGATCGCGTCACCATGCATCCGGGGTATATCTCCCCGGCCGGGAAACTCCTGCCTGAAAAGGTATGGGAACAGCAGAAAGAGGCGTTGCGGGTGATCGGGCGATGTGCCCGGGAACACGGCGTTCTGGCCTGCCTTGAGAACATGATCAATATTCCTGAGTTTCTCTGCCACGACCCCTATGAACTCCTCGGGATCACCGGGGGGATCGAAGGGATAGGAGCCACCTTCGATCTCGGCCATGCGAACACGGTCAAAAAAGTCGACGGTTTCCTCGCTCAGATCGAAAACGCCAGCCACCTCCATATCCACGACAACCACGGCGGCGCCGACGAGCACCTTGCACTCGGCGACGGCACCATCAACTGGAAAAAAGCGGGTCACATCATTGCAGCGGGGTACCGGGGCGACGTGATCGTGATCGAAGGGCGAAGCATCGAAGAGGCAAAAAAGAGTCTCGATGCCTTCAGGAGGTGGTTCGTATAGCCGGAGAAACCCTTCAGGTGTACTTCCTCGGAACAGCCGGAGCGTTGCCGACGCCGAACCGGAACCCTCCCTGCGTCATGATCAGACGGGGTTCCGACACCCTGCTCTTCGACTGCGGCGAAGGAGCCCAGCAGCAGATGATGCGGGCGAGGACCGGTTTCCTCGTCGACGCCATCTTCATCACTCACTGGCATGCCGACCATTTTCTCGGCGTACCC
>JASGMW010000043.1 GCA_030156225.1 Methanofollis sp. | reverse complement strand
CGCGACCAGAATGCGGCGATCAATATGATGAGATTGGGGCTGCAATCTCAGGGATAACATCCCAGGATGCCCCCGACTTCAGTCGGGGGAGCAGTCACAGCGACAGACTCTTTCAGCAGAATTCATGTACGAAATCCATAAATATAAATACTGTATAGTCTCGTGTACATTCCAAAGGTGATTGATTATGGATTTCGGTTCAATGCTTGGAAATTCCTTTGAATATGCGAAGGAAGCGATCTGGGGAAAATGGGGGAAATGGATCCTGCTGATCATCAGTTCGATCATCTTTCCTTTGATCATGGGCTATATGATGGAGATCTACCGGGGCAAGAACCCCGCGCCCGAACTTGAACAGTGGGGCAAACTCTTTGTCGACGGCTTGAAACTCTTCATCGCCCATCTGATCTATTCTATCCCCCTGATCATTGTGGCGCTGATCTTCTTCGGCGGTTCGTTCGCCATGATAGCGGAAGGAAAGGGTTCTGACGCACTGATGGGTGCCGGGATTGGAGTAATGTTCGTCGGCCTGCTCATCCTCGTCATCCTCGGCATTGTTATCGGCCTGATCTCCCTCTTCGGCGGCATCAGACTTGCACGAACCGAAAAATTCGGCGAAGCGTTCAACATCTCGGCGATCATGGGGCACATCGGTTCGATCGGCTGGTTGAACTACATCATTGCTCTGATCATTATCTATATCATTGTCGGTGTTATCACGTTCGTGCTGGGACTGATCCCTTCTATCGGAGGAATTATCTGTCTCCTGATCACGCCGCTCCTCTCGATCTGGACCGCACGATATGTGACCATGATCTATGACAGCGCTTCGGCGCCCGAATAATCTCTATTTTTTCGGCTATATTCGACCATTCTGCCACCACCCGACAGTCGAACCATCCACGGCGTGATGCCCGCATGTCTGTACTGTCCTGCAATTCCTCTCCCCTTTAAGATGCCGTCCTCCTCGCTCCATCCAGCCTTGCGACTAACTCCTGCGAATCGATCCCGAGCGCCTCCAGAATCTCCCGCTGCTTCTTCGTGACCTCCGTAATCATCAGCGCACCATTCGCCATCTCGACCATCCTCAACTTCGAAAGTTCCAGCAGGAGCCGATCCGGCGGATATCGACTCTGGAGTCCCGCTTCGTGCACCCTCTTTCGAAACGCCATCCTGACAACCAGAGCAAGAAATGCGATGAACAGCACGCCTCTTACCGTTTCCTCGGATTTTCTGGATAGCGTAAAGAATTTTCTGTAAAAATGGTTTGGCCCTGAATCTGTGGTATCCTCCCCGCATTTCTCTCCGCCTTTCTCCTGTCGAGGCCGTAGAGGAAAAACGCGCAGACGTTCAGAACGACATACGCGGTCAGGATAACAGTTATGAAAACGATGACGATCACCTCTGTCCAGGAGTGCGGCGTTCGTCGCCGTCACCCCGGCCCGCCGGTTGCGATTGGGAGGGGTGTACGCCGTCAGGGTCTTTGTGTTTTCCTTCCCGGCGAAATGCAATAGGAGCGGGTACCCCTGGATCAGTCATCCGAAGTCGAAGAGCGTCGTCCTCGACGGGTCCACGTCGGTCCAGCTCCAGCCGAGGGCCTCGATGATCCGCTCGATCGGCTGCTTGATCGTCTTCTCCAGCATCGTTTCCCAGTCCACCACGAACTCGGGCGGCACCTGATCGGCGTACTCGAAGGCCACGACGTCGGTCTGCGGGTACTTCGCCTTCACCGACCTGATATAGAGCCGCTTCGGCTTGCTGCCCCGCTTGAAATCGGTGCCGAGGTAGGCGTTCGAGTAGATCGCTCCCCTGATATGGGCGTCCTGAATCCCGTAATCCTCGAGCGCCTTGCCGATCCCGCCCGGGATCCCGACCTCGTCCAGCGGGTAGCCGCCCCGCCGGTAGGTCCGGATCACCTCGCCGAGATAGGCCTTCATCTCGGCAAGCCCGGCCCCCCTCAGGATCAGCGCGATCACGTGCTCCTGCACCTCGCGGGTGAGCTGGGGGGAGTCGCTCCGCTTCATCTCAAAACCGACGATATCGATCTTGTCCACCGGCAGCCCCTCCTTCCAGACGAGGTGGCCGGCATAGCGCTTCTTCTTCCCGGCCTGGAAAAAACGTTCGTAAATCTTCTCGAACTTGATCGAGAAGAAATGCCGGTCGGCGTTGAGCGTCGTCTTCGCGAACTCGGCGTAACTCTCGTTCAGCCGCTTCTCGATCGCCCGGGCGATGCCGATCGTCTCCTCGATCTCGACCTTCGGGAGTTCGACCATGCAGGAATCGGTATCGCCGTACAGCACGCGGTAGCCCATCCCGGCGATCACGTCGCGGGTATGGCCGATGATGGCCCGGCCGACCGAGGTGACGGCGGCGCCGATCTCCCGGTCGTAGAGCCTGAACCGCGCGTAGCCGGAGACGCCGTAATAGGTGTTCATGATCACCTTCATCACGCCCTGCTGGAGATCGAGGAGGGTGTATTCGGGCGAGCCGAAGGCATACTCGTTGCGCCGCGTTTTGAGTGCGTCCCGCTCCTCCATCAGCTCCGCGAGAATGCTTCTGGTCAGTCCGTCCGGGCTCTTCCTGAACCTGATGCCGTTCGGGGCCTTCAGTTCTCCGGCCGGATCCTTCGTCTCGGGCGAGGCGTTGATGGTCATCATCGCCATCGGGTACAGGGACTTGAGGTCGAGCACGACCACGTTCTCCTTCACCCCCAGCGACGGCTCGAAGACCGTCGCCCCTTCGAACTCGTCGGCGGCCACGTTCCCCTTCGACGGGAGGACGAACCGCCCCCGCGCCTTTCGCAGAATGTAGATATCGATCACGTTCGAGGAGTTGAGCGTCCGGTCCAGGGGGACGCCGACGTACCGGGAGATCATCCGGTAGAAATCGACGATGCTGTTCTTGGCGTTGATCCGCACGCAGAGCTCGACGTCGGTGGTGTTGTACTCCACCAGGCGCTCGGGGTCATCCAGCCAGAGGTCGCTGATCGTTCCGGTGTAGCGCACCTTCCGCTCGCCGATTTCGTCCTCCGCAACGGCGTCCAGCCTGTACGACTCCTTCTGGCTCGGCTGAAGTTTTTTGTAGGCCGTCAGCAGGTCGAAAACCGCCCGCCCCCGCACGGGCGTCCGCTCGGTCGCGCCCGGCAGGCGGGAGAGATCGGTCGGGTTGAGCCCGAGCGCCTCCATCCGCCGCGTGATGTAGGGCAGATCGAAGTCGGTGAAGTTCCAGCCCGAAAGAATGTCCGGGTCTTTCTCCCGCATATAGGCGACGAAGGCCCGCATCAGCGCTTCTTCGCTCTCGTAGGTGCAGACCAGGTGCCCGCTCTTTCCCTTCCAGAGACAGCCGTTCTTCGCCGTCCACTCCTCGGAAAAATGGGGCGAGGTCTCCCCTGATTCGAGGAGAAGGGTGGTGTACTCGTCGTCGAAGGAGTCCCAGCAGGTGATGCAGATGATCCGCTCCTTTCCGGGGTCAGGGAAGCCCCGCAGGTCCTCGCACTCGATATCGATGAAACAGAGGCGGGCCGGGGCGTCGACCTCGGCCGGCCGCACCTCGGTATACTCCGCGATCTCAGCAGGCGCCTCCACGCCGCCGGTGAGCCCCGCGTCGATCATATATCGCGTGGCGAACGGGATGTCGGCCTCGTAGTGACGGTACCGGTCGCGGATATCCCTGACATCGGTCGGGCGGACGGTATAGAGGCGGCGGAGGGTCTCTCCCTTGATCGAACGGTACGCAGCCTCGTCCACCCCGGTCACCTGCTGCGGCAGGGGGCGGCCGTCCACCTCGTCTCCAGGGGCATAGAAGTACGGCCTGAACCCGGTCACCTGGAGATGGACCGCCCGGCCCGAGGGCTCGCGCCCGAAGATGTGGATCACCGGCCCGGTGCCGGTGACGGTGTACTCCACCTGATTGATCCCGATCCGCAGGCCGTTCGCCTCCCCGCCGGAGACGAGCGTCGCCTGTGTCTCAGACATCCAGACCCCTGCAGAGTTTTCCGACAAACGATGCGGCCCCGTCGAACTGTTCCTGTTCCCAGAGATCGAGATCCCACTCGACGATCTCCCTGATCCCTTCCCTGCCGATCCGGGCCGGGAGCCCGATGGAAAGACCGGACAGGCCGTACTCGCCGTCGACGATGCACGAACAGGGAACGATCTCGCCGTGCCCCGTTCCGAGGACCGCCTCGATCAGCCTGGCGATATGGGCCGCAGGACCGAAGACCGTGCCGCCTTTGCCCTGGATCACCTCCATGCTCGCGCCCCTGAGATCCGCAAGGATCTCCTCGCGTTTCGGTGCCGGGACTGCGGCGTCCAGACGCGAGAACACCGGCACCTGATGCTCGCCGTGCTCGCCGAGAACGGCGGCCCGGCCCCTGATCCCCTCCCTGCCGAGCCGCAACGCAAACCGTGCGCTGTCGAGCTGGCCCCCGAACCCGATGCACCGGGACGGCTCGATATCGAGGCACCGGTGAAGGTAGTAGTTGTTCACGTCCATCGGATTGGTGACGGTGATCAGGACGCCGCCGAACGACGGGAGGTGACGGCAGCAGTCGTCCAGAACAGGAAGGTTTGCGTTGAGCAGGTCGGCCCTGGTCTTTGTCTCCGGCGACCTGGGCCTCCCGGCCGCAAAGACGCAGACGTCGGCATCCCTTATCCGGAGGGTGTCCGTCTCGATGCCGACGCCGAAGGAGGCATGAGCGAGATCGAGCATCTGCGCGCGTTCGAGGGACTTGACGGCGTCGCAGATGACGATGTCGTCGATGAGTCCCTTTGCAGCGGCGAGAAAGGCAACTTCACCGCCGATCCGGCCGGTGCCGATCACAGCGAGACTGGTCATATAATCCGATCTATGGGTATGCTAATAATAAATAACCGCAATCTCTTCTGGATGATAACCCTTCAGCCTGGCGAAATCGACGTTGGCGGGGTGACCCTGCGCAACCATCTCCTCCTTGCGGCCGGGGTGCTCGGGACCACCGGCGCTTCGCTCCAGAGGATCCTGAAGATCGGAGCCGGCGGCGCGGTGACAAAGTCCATCGGCCCCGCACCGAATCCCGGCCACCACGGCCCCTGCCTGATCAGGACGGACTGCGGCGTTCTCAACGCCATGGGCCTGCCCAACCCGTCGAAGAACTTTATCGAGGAACTCGCACCCCTGAAGGGCGAGCCGGTGATCGTGAGCATCTTCGGCAAGGACCCCGACGAGTTCAAAGAGGTGGCCGGCTGGTTCGCCGAGCAGGCGAAGGCTTTTGAGTTGAATGTCAGCTGCCCTCACGCCGCGGGATACGGGGCGGCGCTCGGTACCGATCCCGAGATCGTGCTCGAGTGCACGCGGGCGGTGGCGTCGTACGGCGTTCCGGTCTGGGTGAAACTCACTCCGAACGTGACCGACATCACCACCATCGGGCTTGCCGCCGAAAAAGGCGGGGCGAACGCGATCGTGGCGATCAACACGGTCAGGGGCATGCGCATCTCCACCGCGATGCGGCGGCCGGTGCTCGGGAACAGGACCGGCGGGCTCTCAGGCAGGGCGATCTTTCCGATTGCGGTGCAGTGCGTCTGGGACCTGTATGCGGCGTGCAAGATCCCGGTCATCGGGTGCGGCGGCGTCTCGACGGCAGAGGACGTGATCGAGATGATGATGGCCGGCGCGCAGGCGGTGGAGATCGGGACGGCGGTGATGGACGACGTGCGGATCTTCAACCAGATCGCACGGAAACTCTATGCAAAAGACGGTGCGGATCCCGCCGGGATCGTGGGGGCGGCCCATGACTGACCTGCCCGCGATGCCGATCCCGGTCACGATCAAGGCGATTGTTGCAGAGACGCCGTCCATTCGCACCTTCTACTTCGATCCTGGCGTCCCGTCCTCGCCCGGACAGTTCGTGATGGTCTGGGTGCCAGGGATCGACGAGATCCCGATGGCCCTCTCCTCCGAGCACTCGATCACCGTCCAGCGGGTCGGCGACGCCACGGAGGCGATGTTCAAACTGGCGGTCGGAGACAGACTCGGGATCAGGGGACCGCTCGGCAACGGTTTCACGGTGAGCGGGAGGACGCTTGCCGTCGGCGGCGGGGTCGGGGTCGCCCCCCTCGTCGATCTGGTCACGGCAGGCCTGGTGAGCACGTTTCTCCTCGGCGCGCGCACGAAGGACGAACTTCTCTTCGCGCCGGTGATCGCCCGGGCCTGCAACCTGCGCACCGCCACCGACGACGGTACGGCCGGGCAGCACGGTTTTGTCACCGACCTGATGGACGAGTTCGACCTCAACGACTACGATCACGTCTGCGTCTGCGGTCCTGAGATCATGATGGTGAAGGTGCTCGAACGGCTGAACAAGGCCGGCGTGGCCGAACGCGGCCAGTTCTCCCTTCACCGCTATATGAAGTGCGGTCTCGGGATCTGCGGCTCCTGCTCGATGGACCCGCGCGGCCTGCGGGTCTGCCGGGACGGCCCGGTCTTCACCGGCATCGACCTGCTGGAGACCGAGTTCGGGAAATATACCCGCGACGCCAGCGGCAGCCGGGTCTATTTCCCACCGCTTCACCCTGAGAAGAAGGAAGAGAAGACGGAAGAGTGAGGAGACAGGGGATATCTGTTCCTGCCCTGCGAGAAGGGGTCCGTGCAGACCGTTCAGGAGAGGGCCTTCGCTCAACTTTCTTCGGCGCCGCCTTCGATACTCTCCCTGACCCGCTCCAGATCACCGATATGATTGATGTTCGTGAAGGTGAGCAGTTCCGGGTCGAAGGCCCTGAACGTCTCGACGGAGATGAAATGGGCATCAATGCCCCGGATCATCGACCGCAGCGAGAGGGAATCGTGCTCCTGCAGATACTCGATCAGGGCGGTGCGGCGGTAGACGGCGTGGAGAGGCTCGTACATCTCATGATCCCAGCACGGGATGACGGCGTCGCGATCGTCCAGCCTCGCAAAGAGCGCCTCGATCACCGTCCTGTTGATGCAGGGCATATCGCAGGCGGCGACAAAGACGGCCTCTCCATGTGCGGCGAGACACCCGGCGTGGAGACCGCCGATCGGCCCGAGGCCCCTTCGCACATCTGAAATGCAACGGACATACGGGTAGGGATCGAAACGGCGGCACTGCTCTTCGTCCCTGGCGACGATGACGATCTCGTCGACGGCACTGCGCAGCGTTTCGAGAAGACGGTCGATAAAAGTCCGGCCGCCGATCTCGAAAAAATATTTTTCCATCCCGCCTGCACGGCGCGCCTCGCCCCCCACCAGCACGATGCCTGACCGCATGCCTACGGCTCCGGGAGTGTCTCTCTGAAATGCACGAGGTGCGTGATGCAGTCGTTATACGGGGCTGCAAGGCTGTATTTCTGTGCACGGGCGGCGATCGCACCGTTCATGAAATCGATCTCGGTGGCGTGCCCGTGCATGAGGTCCTGGAGCATGGAGGCGTGGTGCCCCGCGGTGTTCGGGATCTGGACATCGTGGAGATAGGCGAGGTACGCCTCTGCCGTCGGCCAGGGGATGCGTGCCTGCTCTTTGGCCATCACTCCATAGGCCTCCTCGATGATCTTTTCGACGACGCCCCACGCCGCCGGGTCGAGGAGCCTGCCGTACGGGACGTTCATCAGGGCGCCCAGAGGGTTCAGGGCCGAGTTGTACAGGGTCTTCGCCCAGAGTTCGCCCCTGATATGGCCGCTCGCCTCCACCGGTATGCCGGACCGCGCCACGAGATCGACGAGGGCGTCCACCGCCGGATCGGCGCCGTCCGGGAACCGGCCGAGTTTCATCGGCCCGCCGACCACCGAGACATGAACGCCGGCGTCGTCTTTCCACTCAAACCCGGTGATGATCGTGCCCCCGATGACGCAATCGGTGTAGTCGGCGACGATCTCCTCGTTGCCCAGACCGTTCTGGAGGCTGACCGTTTCGGTTCCCCTGATGACGTCGGCGAACTGCTCGCAGATCGACCGGGTCGCAAGCGACTTGGCGGTGATGAAGATGTAGTCGAAGCGTTCGCCCCCGGGCACCTCCTCGGATGCCGGGAACCGATATGTGCCTTCGCCCCAGAGGCCGGTCATCGCGAAACCCCGCTCTGCGATCGCATCGGCATGACGCTTTCTGCAAACGGCGTGAACCTCGCAATGGGCTGAAAGGCGTGCGGCAAGGCAGAGACCGACCGCTCCTGCACCAAGTATCAGCACCTTCATGGAATCATCACTCCAGAACTATCGCTTCCTGCATCCATAAAGATCATCCCCTGCGGGCCTCCATCGAGAGCAGGGCCTGTTTCACTTCCACCGACGGGGTAAAACCGCCGATCCCGCCCTTCGCCACCACCCGGTGGCACGGGACGACGAGGGGCGTCGGGTTCGCGCGCATCGCATTGCCCACGACCCGCGGGCCGGTTCCTGCGGCGGCGGCGACCTCGCCGTAGGTCGCTGTCCGTCCGTACGGGATCGCCTGAACGGTCCGGTAGATGCGTGCATACGTCGTATCGCCCTCGGTCGCGACGCTCAAAAATCCGGACAGAGCGTCCCGGTCTCCGGCGCAGTAGCGCCTGAAAGCCGGAGGAGCCGGTCTCTCTGCCGGTACCCGCAGGAACCGCACCTGCATGACAAGGTCGCCGCTCCAGACGACATGGACGTGCCAGAGCCCGAACGGGCAGCTCCCCCGGGCTACGACCACTCCTTCACCACCCCGGCAAAATGCGCGAGGTCGCACACCTCGATCTCCTCCTGCATCCACGGCGGCAGGCCCACCCGCACGCCCGGCTCGAGAAAACGCTGTTCAGCGAGCACGAGCACGCCGGTGTCCTCGGGCGTCCGCAGCACCCGCCCGAGGGCCTGGAGGGCGCGGTTGATCGCAGGGAGGGTGTACGAGATGAACTCCCCGTCGCGCCCGAACTTGTGTGTGTAGTACTCGATCACCATCTTCCTGACCGAGTTGTACGGGGCAAGGGGAAGGCCGACGACCATCGCCCCCCGCAGCATCTCGCCCCGGTAGTCCAGCCCTTCGCTCCATTTTCCGCCGCAGACCGCAAAGAGGATCCCGGCGCGGCCCCGTTCGGGGAGGGAAAGGAACTCCTGGAGGGCGGCCGTCGCTTCGGACGCCTCTCTGGGCTCGGCGTAGACCGTCTTCCCGTTGATGCGGTTCCCGCAGGCCTCTGCATAGATGTTGAGGATCTGGTACGAGGGGAAGTAGACCGCAAGGTTCCCTTTCACCCGCGAGAAGGTTCTGATATAACCGACGATCGTGTCGGTGTTCTTCTTGTTCTGGCGCATCCGGTAGGCGGTCGTGACGTCTCCCGCGCAGGCGACGAGGCGGTTTTCCCGCGGAAAACTGTTCGGAAGGGAGATGGTCCTGACCGGGAGGTCGCCGAAATAGTACTTCCGGTAGGCGGCGAGAGGCGAGAGCGTTCCCGAGATCAAAATACAGGCAGCGTGCGCCGTTCCGATCGCCTGCATCTTTTCGCCGGGGTCGATGTTGCGCACCTCGAGTTCGACGTGCCCCTCGGCCGAGCGGTAGAGGGGCAGGAAGGTCATGTCGGCGGCGGCGCGGTAGACGCGGTACATAAAGTCAGAGAGACTCTCGACCGCACTCTCCCTGTACACGCCGGCGTTTTTGTTCTTTTCGGAGACCCGTTCGGCGATCTTCGAGATGTCGCCCACGATCTCTTCGAGCCCTTTGTAGAGCGTTCCGCGCACCACCATCCGGTGAAACTGCGCCGGGTCGAACCAGTCCTCTCCTTTTTCCGAGCGCTGCAGGGCCTCCATGAATGCGGCCACATTCGGGAGCACCTGCCTGACGGCGTTCACGTCCTTCATCGTTCTGGAGAGATGGGAGAGTTCGGTCATCGCCGCCTCGAGGGTCCGGTCCTCGAGCACGACGCTCTGGATGCCGGTCACGACGTCGCCGCAGTTATGGGCCTCGTCGATGAGGAGGATGACGTCTTTCGGCTCCACGTCGAGAGCGGCATAGAGCTGGTCGCGGATATCGTCGTTGAAGAGGTGATGGAAGTTGCAGATGAGGACGTCGGCCCCCCGCGCCGCCTGCATCATCGTCTCGTACGGGCAGAGCCCGCTGCAGAATCCTGCCAGTGCTTCTGGTGCGATCGTTTCCTTCTTCACCCGATCGGCTTTGGCGCGGAGGGCCTGGGAGGGCGCCATCCGCAGGCTGCTCTCTTCCTCGCCCCGGACGAAGACGCGGCTCTTGATATAATACGGACAGAGGAGGGGCTGCTCCCGGTCCATCTTTCTGATCTGCTCGTTGATCACCCTGTCCTGGGTAGGAACGAGCGAACCTTTCTGGGCCCGCTCCCGCATCAGCGACGATGAAAAGGCTTTCACGCCCTCGCAGCGCCGGTACGGATCTCCTTCTCCGCCGAGCGGGCACATCGAGCCCTTTCCGACGAGGTACGAGAAGGTCAGGGACGGCTGCATCTTTCTCACGAGCGTCAGTTCCCTGATAAAGGTCGTCAGCTGCGAGATCGTCCGAACGGCAACGATCACCTTTCTGCCGTTGCTCATCGAGAGCAGTGCGGAGACGACACTGGATTTCCCGCTGCCGGTCGGGGCGTCGATCATGGCGATCCCGCCGTCGCGTGCGGTGTCCGCGGCGAATTCGAGCATCTCCCGCTGGTTCGGACGGAAGCCGGGATACGGGAACCATGCTTCAAGACGGTCCATTTACTCACTCTTGGTTGCCGGGCATGATGTATTATTGGATCGGTCCCCGCGCGTGTGTATCGCCAAAAAAAGTATGCACGGCCCGGGCCGTCACCGGGAGACGACTTTTTCCGCCATCGCAGGGGCGATAATCTTCTCCTGCTCGCACGCCGGAAGAAAAACTCCTTCGTCCCGGTGATGGTGACGTTCCCGCCCTGGCTGCCCCCCGCGCCGGGATTTCTTTACGAAGGTTTATCGAGAAGATCGTCCTCTTTCTCAGCCGGAAGACCTCCGCATGGCGATCGCCGCACCGACAGGAATCAGGGCCCGACCCCGCACCGTGATCCCTGCCGCCCCTTTTTTACCGCCGGAGACCCATTGTATCCACATATGGCGATCCACCCGATAGACTACCGGTACGGCACCCCGGAGATGAAGGCCGTCTGGGGCGAAGACAACCGGTTCAGATGCATCGTGGCGGCAGAGGTCGCCCTTGCACAGGCCGAGGCGGCGTGCGGCGTGATCCCGGTCGATGCTGCTGAAACAATCGCCCGGTGCGCCGGAAAGGCCACGCTGGCGCGGGCCAGAGAGATCGAGGCCGAGATCAACCACGACATGATGGCGATCGTCAGGGCGGTCACCGAGGTCTGCGGAGACGCCGGGCGCTGGGTCCATTTTGGCGCCACCTCGAACGATATCCTGGACACGGCGACCGGTCTCCAGATGAAGGCGGCGATGGACCTGATCGAAGCGAAGTTACAGCGCCTTCTGGCCGTCCTGCTCAGGCGGAGCGAAGAAACGAAGCACCTCGTCTGTGTGGCACGTACCCACGGGCAGCACGGCGTGCCCACGACCTACGGCCTGCGGTTCGCGATCTGGGCGAGCGAGGTCGGCAGGCACATCGAACGTCTCCGCCAGATGCGGCCCCGCGTCGCCGTCGGCCAGCTCACCGGCGCCGTCGGCACGCAGGCCGCTCTGGGCGCGAAGGGGCTTGAGGTTCAGCCTGCGATGATGGCGAACCTCGGCCTCGCGCCGGTCGATGTCTCGAACCAGATCGTCGCCCGCGACCGGTATGCCGAGTATATCATGTTCCTCGCGAACATGGCGACGACCCTCGACAAGATCGGGGTCGAGATCAGATCTCTCCAGCGGACCGAGATCGCCGAGGTCGAGGAGGCCTTCGGGAAAAATCAGGTCGGATCGTCGACGATGCCCCACAAGAGAAACCCGATCAAGAGCGAGCAGGTCTGCGGGCTTGCCCGGATTGTCAGGGCGGCGATCGAGCCGGCCCTGCAGAACAATACCCTGTGGGACGAGCGCGATCTCACCAACTCCTCCTGCGAGCGGGTGATCTTTCCCGAGGCTTCGGTGCTGGCCGATCATATCCTCGCCCTGATGGCAAAGGTGCTGGAAGGGCTGACGATCCGCGGGGAAAACGTCAGGAAAAACCTCGACTTTCTCCACGGCGTCAACCTCGCCGAGTCGGTGATGATCGAGCTGACGAAGCGCGGGATGGGTCGGCAGGAGGCGCATGAGGCCGTCCGGGTCGCCAGCATGGCCGCCCTGGCCGAAGGCCGCCCGATCGCAGGTGTGCTCGAAGAAAACCCGGCGGTCGCCGCAGTCCTCACCGGAACCGAGATTGCCGGGCTTCTCGACCCGGAGAACTATATCGGCACCGCGGTCGAGCAGGTAGAGCGGGCGATCGCGAACCTTGCGCCGCTTGCCGCCTGATCTCTCCATCTTTTCTGTCAGGCCGGCGCCGCCCTCAGGCTTTCACGCCTTTCACCTCTTCTCAACGTTCCTGAGTCGTGTTTTGTGCGTGCATCGCGATAGGGCAACATCATAGGGCATTTCGATTAACCTGTTCCCATTTTCCCCGCTACTGTTGAACCACCGACATTCCCGGGAACATTCCTCCTTTTTTTCGGCGGGTTAATCACAATTCTCACCTGATTTTTTCCTCCTCTTTCCAGAGGTCGGATCCTTCGTTAAAGATGAAGATGAACTCCCGGCCGCGTTTTTCCTTTCTGATGTAGCCTTTCTCGGCGAGGCCGAGGAGGTCGGTTCTGGCCGTCTGGTAGACGACGCCGTGAGTTTCCGAGACTTCTCTGATGGTGAAATACTCATCACTGTGCTCCATCATCTGTCGGAGGATATCTGCCTGCCTCTGATTGATGGTCCTGATCGTCCTGATGATCGCTTTTGTTGCATTCTGTTCGCTCTGTTTTTTCTCGATATAGGTGAGGAGATCTGTTCTGGCCTCCTCTATGCACCTGATCTGATACTGGATGAAGTAGGTGAGATCCATCTCATCATATTCGGTGTGGAGGTATGCGAGGGCGTAATCCTTTCTGGACCTGAGAATGATCCGGGAAATGGGCATGTACTCGAAGAGCCAGTAGCCCCGCGAGAGGACATACCAGTAGAAGATGCTCCTGGCCGTCCTGCCGTTGCCGTCCTCGAAGGGGTGGATGTAGCCGATGAGGAAGTGGAGGGTGATCCCCTTTATGATCGGGTGGATGAAGGTGCTGCCGTCGTCGTCGGAGGTGTTTGCGAACCGGCAAAGTGCGTCGATCAGGGCCGGGATCTGCGTATGTTCGGGGGGGGTGTGGTAGACGACGCCGGTGATCGGGTCGGCGACGACGATCTCGTCGTTGTCTCTGAACCGTCCGACGGCGTCGGTTTCCAGGGTGTTTTCGGTGACGATGCGATGAATGGCGAGGATGAACTCCAGAGTGAGAGGGATATCCTTCTTCTCCCTGATGTAACGCATCGCCAGATAGTTGTTGATGATCATTTGCTCGGACGTGTCCGCCGGCTCTCTCCCCTTCCTGAGCATATCTTTGGCGACTTTGTGGGTGGTCGCCGCCCCTTCGAGGACACTGGAGGCGATGGCTTCCTCCATGAGGGAGTTGATGATATAGGACTGTTCGAGGCTGATGGTCTTGTTGTGGATCCGGATGGTACCCGAGAGGTACCGGTCGAAGATATGGAGGCTGCGCGAGATCTCGGGGGTGGTCGAGTACTTGAGGTTGAGAGAGGGGCAGGAAACGGTCTCATAGCGCATGGCGCGGAGCATCTTCATCACCGCCCAGGTCTCCGTCCTCTGCTCAGGATCGGGGATGCGGTGGGTGAGGTCGTCCCAGGCAAGATAGCGGGTGTTGTATTCGGTCACCGCTTTCTTGAACCCGGGGTCCAGGTGAATTTTTTCCATCGTTCGAATGGCAATTTCGTCCCATTCTTCGGGTGGTTTTTCAGGGAGTTTCTTCATGGGTGCAATCTTCCAGATACTAATTTGATACAAATTAGTATATCATTAGTATTTCGATCCTGCAAAAAACTAATTTCACATACGTTAGTATTTAATGAGTATTTCGAGCCACTCTCACACAACATATTATTTCATCCTCCAGGCGCTCTCAGAGGGCGTGGACCTGTAGATCAGCGTAACCGCCCTTCTGCCGAAAGGATGATGAAGTGGTGTGCATAATAGCACAGTACGGTGAGGGTGAAGTGGCGAGATCTGCCCTGACCGAGAACATCTGCGAGACCTATCGGATCGAGTTCTGACGCAGAACGATGCCGGGCGGATCGCAATATTCGGCTCCTGTGCGCGGGGGGATGCCGGTGCACAGAGCGATATCGATATTCTGGTCAGATTCGCCCGTCCAAAAGGCCTCTTCCAGATCGTTCGGATCGAGGACGACCTCAAGAATGCCCTCCATAACGATCTCGTCACCGAGCATGCCGTCAGTCCCTATCTTGCCGATGCAATACGCCGCGACGAAGTGGTGAGTATGAAACCGGAAGATCCCGCATACCTCCTTCATATTCTTGATGCCAGCATTGTGGATCTTTCGAGGGGCATTTCGTCGGCAGCAGAACTCAACAGCCCGGCGTGCCGGGATCGGCGAGGCTGCACAGAACGTTTCGCCGCACCTGCGTAGTAAATATCGGCTTTGTAGAACCGCTCATCTTTTCCGGGCGCAAACGTGACTCAGTCGCCGGGATGAAGACAGGACCGGGAAGGCAAAATGAGTGAACCTCGCCTCTGCCCGGGGGTTGCACCCCGGCCACTTCTGCGGCCTTTCCAGGCGATAATCGCCCTTCCCGATAGAGTTCAACGGCAAGGATCCGGCGGATGAAGCGGTCCCGAGTCTGCCTCTCGCACCCGTATTGCCGAGAGCACCGATTCCGGGAGTGTGATCGTGGCTGCCATGAAGAACCTCATGTCAGGTGTTGCTCGCACACGATAAAAAAAGTGTCGTGTTCCTGGCATGGATACCCACATCTCCCGAACGCGTTTTAAGCCCCTGAACGCGATCTTCCGGTGAATATCACGCTTACATTATTGAGAGATACAGAGACTTCAACGGGAATGGGTCTTCCCGGTTTTCCGGCTACCTCGATATATCCCGCGATCGCCTCTTCGATGTGTGCCAGCGCTTCTTCCCGGGTGGATCCCTCACTGATGCAGCCGGGGAGCGACGGAACCGTTACGGTATAGCCTCCGTCCTCGTTCTGCTCCATGAGTACTGTGTAGCGGAGACGACTTTCTGACAATTGATCCCTCCATTGGAGGATGGTATATGGCATTATATAGGGGTTCTGCAGGGCTGCTCTCGCCCGGCGACTGCAGGCGTGCATGGATGCCCCCGCATGGGGATCGTGACAGCTCACCCGGAACTGAAAAAAAAATCTGAGATCGGGAATACCGGTGAATTCCCGAAGCGTTGACTGATCTTCTCCTCCCTCAAAGAGCCCCGACCGCCGCCCCGTACAGCCGGCGCAGTTCCCCGACCTCTTCGTCGCCGCAGGGCATGCCGGCGTACCTGACTGCTTCGTAGAGGCGGACGAACGCCCGCGCGCTCTCCTCTGCCGCCGTTCCTTCGAAGGCGGCGGCGATCTCGCGCGGCGTCTTTGCGCGGGGGTTTTTGAGCCCGCAATGTTTCCCGGCCTCGAGGGCGAGGCGCTCCCTGAGGAGGACGGCCTCCTCGATGGGGGTGAGCGGGCCGGCCGGCCCGGGCGGCTCAGGCTCAGGGAGCGGCGGCGGTTCCGCCACCGTTTCGACCGCTTCCTTCGGCGCCGGAGGCCGCTGCGACCGGCGCAGGTAGATGAGGCCGGCGATCAGCCCGACCGCAACGGCGGCGAGGCCGGTGAGCGCGGCTTTCATCAGGCCGAGCGGGTCGGTGATCGCGACTTCGGCGTCGTCGCTCTCCGAGGGCTCCAGCGGGAAGCCGGCGGCGTCGAAGGCCGCCCTCAGGGTGTGGCGTCCGGGCTCCAGCGCGATTGCAGTTTCGTACGCTCCGTTCTCCGCGGTTCTTGTCGACGCGGCGGCGTTGCCGTCCGCGCAGATCGTCACCTCCGCGCCGGCGACGCCGCGGCCGGCCGCGGTCAGGGTGCCGGTGCAGACGGCGGTCTGTGCGGAGGCGTTTGCTTTTGCTGTCAGGGTGAGGGCGGAGGGCGAGGAGAGGACCGAGAACGGCGCAAGGTCGGAGACCGACCGACCGGACTGCACGTAGACGAGGTGCGTGCCGGCGCGGCTCTTTTCCACGGTGTAGACGAATGCGTAGCGCCCGCCGCCTGCCGTGCCGGTATTGGCGTACCGCCGGCTGTCGACGTAGAGTGCCGTGTCGGCGCCGTCTTTGCCGGTGTCGAGCCGGCCGCGGACCTGGATCTCTTCTCCGTAGCGCGCTTCTTCAGGGGTGAGGAAGATCGAGATCGCGGGCGGCGGCAGCGCCGGGGCCGAGGCGCCGATCTCGTGCTGCTGGACCTCGGCGACCTCCCCGACGATCTCCTGATATCTGTCCACGCTTTCTTCGTAGGCCGTGGTGTTCTGATCGTACTTCCGGGCGATGCTGCTCATCACCTTCTCCTGGCCGGCATAGGTGGTGCAGGCCTGCGCGAGTTCGTCCTGCAGCGCCTCGCCCTCGTAGATGATCGAGTAGAGTTTCGAGGGGTCGTCTTTGTCCCGGTACTCGATCTGGAGCTGCTTGATCTCGTCGAAACGCTGCGTGCCGTTCACCAGGGTGCGCAGCGTCTCCTCGTTC
>JASGMW010000042.1 GCA_030156225.1 Methanofollis sp. | reverse complement strand
TAAGTGAGAAAACAGTATCAGAAGGGCGGCAGAGCGTTCATCCCCGCACCTTTTGACCGGGGTCTTCCCGCTCCGCCCCCTTCACCCCCACAAGATAAAAATCGTTCAGTCTTTGCCGATCGTGACTTCGGATGCCTTTATCAGGGCATAGACCTCAGATCCTTCTTTCAGGTTCATCTTCTCGGCCGAGTAGGTCGTGATGACCGAGACGATCTCGGCTCCTCCGGGGATGGCGACCGTCACTTCGGTGTTCACAGGACCTTTCTTGATCATCCGGACGATGCCTTTCAGCTGGTTTCTCGAACTTACTTCCATGGTATTCACCCATTCGAATCGGTCTTTGCAACTGTTTTTCCCTTTTTTCGTCGGGGGAGGTCCGGATCGTTCGTCTGGAGATTGCAGCCTCGATCCCAGGGCATGCCGGACGCTCGCACGTCTGACCGGGAGAACTATGCCTCAGGTGCAATGTACCCATTGTACCATTGCGCCCAATTAATGTACCGGTGGATGCCGTCGAAACGGCGGGGATTTGTCGTGTTGCGATCCTGAAATCGCGACAATCTCTTTTTTCCGGAAAACCCTTCGCCGAGCGGATCGCGGTCTGAAGAACGGACGCACCCCGCCATGTTCGGGACATTCGCCGTATCGGTCGAATGTCGCCCGGGTTGCGTTGCCGGAAAGATTATATAGTGCAAGCGAGAGTGAGACACCATGGACGGCTATGTAGACCTTGGTGCCATGCACCAGATGATCTGGGGGCCCGGCTGGATCGGGACGGGCATCTTCTGGATCTTCCAGTTAGTCATCGGGTACTTCGTGTACCGGGACGCAAAAGAACGCGGAATGAGTTCGGCTCTCTGGTTCATTCTGGCGATCATTCCCGTTATCGGCTGGCTGTTTCTGGCGATCTACGTCATCATCAGGGAGACCGGACAGTCTGGAGACAGGGGGAAGTCGGCCGGGGTCATTCTCGATGAACGGTATGCCAGAGGAGAGCTGTCGACCGAGGACTACCGGCAGATGAAAGAGGAACTCGGGAAGTAGGCCGGGAGATCGACGAGCCCCCGCCGGTGTTCAGGAGAAACTGCATTACGATGCAGAACGCCGGTCGTGCCATAGTCGATGGGGCGATCAAGAGCCCTTCAATGTGCAGGGGCGCAACGAACGTTGCTTTCTTCTTCACGTTCGTCTTCACTTTTTTTTCTTCTTCTCCTGATCGAGAACGATCCCATGCTTTCGGGTATCAGGATTCTTCTTGCCGGACGGGAGAGGACATGCGGCGCAGATAGCGCCCCGATCCCGCAGGTAATACTAAAATCAAAAAACGTATAACCAGATAAACACATTATAACAGAATAGAGAGAGCAAATGCAACATATTAAAGATCAGATACGTGATTCGTGGGACAGGTCGTCGGCATACTACGATACCAGACCGAGTCACGGCATCTCGTCAGACGAGGAAAGATATGCATGGGCGCTGGAGTTCTCGTCTCTGGTGCCGGAAAAAGCGTGCGACGTGCTGGACGTCGGGTGCGGTACAGGCGAGATCAGTCTGGTCTTCGCCGATATGAACCACCGCGTCACCGGCATCGACCTGTCCGGGGGGATGCTCTCGAAGGCCGTTGCAAAGGCACAGGAGAAGGGATATCCGATCGATTTCAGGACCGGCGATGCGGAAGACCTTCCCTTTGAGGACGAGTCCTTCGATGTGGTCGTCGAACGTCACCTGCTCTGGACATTGCCCGAAGGACGACGCGCGCTTGGCGAATGGCGCCGTGTGCTCAGGAAAGGCGGGAGGGTGATCGTGATCGACGGCCTCTGGAACGACGGGTCGTTCTCGACGCGGTGCCGGCACTCGATCGCTTCCGGCCTGACCGCCCTCTTCGAGGGACAGGACAGGACCGAGGCCGCGTACACCAGCGACATGAACGCATCTCTCCCTGACGCGGGCGGCCTCCCCGCAGACGCAGCCGAGGCCTATCTCAGGGACGCCGGGTTCACTGAAGTCGGGTCAAAAGACCTCTCTTCGATCAGGCGCCTCCAGACGAAAAATATGCCCTGGTATCAGCGGATCGCGTATAACTGGAATTATTATCTTGCATCTGGTAAAAAATGAAGATTTCGGAGAAAAAATATGAACACACAGTATAGTATCGTCGCCCTTGCCTTCGTCGCCCTGATCCTTGTGGCGGGATGCACGACAACCCGGACCGCACAGGGGAACACCGACAGCAAAATTCTGCCGATCGGCGAGATGTGGGAACCCGACTCCATCGACCCGGCCGGACATGACAGCGGCACGTTGATCTGCGAAAAAGCCCTCATCACCGAGACCCTCGTCGGTGCAAATGCAGACTTCAGCCTCAAACCCGCCCTTGCGACCTCGTGGAAACAGAGAGAGCCGCATACCTGGGAATTCACTCTTCGACCGGGCGTGGTGTTCCAGGACGGGACGCCGCTGACGGCTTCTGCGGTAAAATTCTCGCTCGACCGGGTCGCCCGCGTGAACCCGTCGGTGAAAGAGATGATGAAATATGCCTCGTCCGAGGTGGTGAACGAGACCACCCTCAGGATCACGACCACGGAAGAGAACCCGGTCCTGCCGGCCTACCTCCATTATCCGGCAATTTCGATCATCAGCCCGACTTCCCTGGACGCTAACGGCGACCTGATCAAACCGATCGGCACCGGACCGATGACGTTCAGGAGTTTCGACGAACAGACAGGAACACTCACCGTCGAAAAGAACGAGCAGTGGTGGGGCGGCGGCGTCGGCCTCGACGGCATGGTCCTTCGGCCCATCACCGACCCGAACACGCGGGCGCTGGCCATCGAAAACGGCGAAGTTGATTTCACCGTCGACGTCCCGTACAGCGAGACCGACATGATCAACGCCATGGACGGCATCAACGTCGAGAAGTACGAGACCCCGCGGCTCTACAAGATCGACTGCAACCTGAACCACACGCCCCTCCAGGATACGCGGGTGAGACAGGCGATCTCCTCTGCGATCAACCGCGACGACATCGTCACAAACGTGCTGTACAACGTCGGGAAACCGGCCGCAGGCCCGTTCCTCCCGAGCATGGTCTGGGCCGATAAAAGTCTCGCGCCGTACCCCTGCAACCAGACGAAGGCAAGAGTACTGCTCGGCGAGGCGGGATGGACCGACACAGACGGAGACGGCATTCTGGACAAAAACGGAGCGCCACTCGAACTGGAGATGATCACCTATTCGGAACGGCCCGGCCTCCCGCCGATGGGCGAGGCCATCGCAGCGGAGTTGAAGGAGGCAGGGATCAAAGTGGACTTCGACGTGATGGAATACGGTTCGCTGGACGACCGGAGAAAGGCCGGGGACTGGGACCTGTACCTCGCGGCGTACACCATCGCCATGGTTCCCGACCCGCAATATATCCTGACAAACTGGTATTCGACCGACGGCACCGACAACAACGCCGGATATTCGAACCCGGCGGTGGACGCGCTGATCGAGGAGGCAGGAGAGATCAGCGACCTGAACACGCGGTACCAGAAGTTTTCAGCCGTTCAGGACATCGTCTACGATGACCTCCCGATCATCCCGGTGGCCTATTACGGCGTTGCAATCGTCAAGAAAGATACCGTGAACGGTTATGTGTTCGACCCCACGGCGCACGACTACAGGATCAACCCAAACATGACGATCGAAGCGTGACGGACCGGGAGCGGACATGCACCAGTATCTGACGAAGAGAATCGGTTCGATGGTGCTGACCCTCTTTGCCATATCCATGGTAACTTTTTTTCTGATGAACGCCATTCCCGGAGGGACCGCCGAGATGGTGGTCAAGCACACCTTCGTCGGCCTCGAACAGCAGGCGTCCAGCGCGCAACTGCAGGAGATTTCGAGCAGGTACGACCTGAAGAAACCGATCATCGTCCAGTACTGCAACTGGGTATCAGGAGCGCTCCTGCATGGGGACTTCGGGACCTCATACGCGTATCAGAAACCGGTCACCGCAGTGATCCTGCTCAGGCTCCCCGCAACGCTCATGCTCGCCCTTGCGAGCATGCTGATCGTGCTGGTCGTCGGCATCCCGCTCGGCATCTACTCGGCGATCCACGAGAACCGTCTTTCCGACATTATCATCAGGGTGGCGTCGATCTTTACGATGTCGGTCCCGGGCTTCTGGCTGGCGCTGATCCTGATCATGATCTTCTCGATCGGCCTCGGCCTTTTCCCGACGTCGGGTTACGGGACGCCCTATCATCTCGTCCTCCCGGCGCTCGCCCTTTCCGCCCACACGACCGCGGTCACCATCAGGATCATGCGGACCGGGATGCTGGAGACGCTCGGGAAACCGTTCATCACCTTTGCGATCGCCAAGGGCCTTCCGACGAAGTACATCATCACGCGGCACGCCTTCAGAAATGCCCTCCTGCCGGTGGTCACGGTGCTCGGGATCTATTTCGGTCACATGCTCGCCGGCACGATGGTCATCGAGCAGATCTATGCATGGCCGGGCATCGGGAGTCTCCTGATCAACTCGGTGCTCGCACGCGACATCCCGGTCGTCGAGGGGTGCGTTCTGGTGATCGTCGCACTGGTCCTTCTCGTCAATTTCGCCGTCGACCTCCTGTATCTTGCCATCGACCCGAGGATTCACTATGAATGAGAGCCGCATGGAGGCCGGAAAGACCGTCCCGGTACGATTCGGATCATTTCCCCATACCTGGTGCGGGCAGTCGGCCAGAGCAATGCTATCGCACAGGACGGTGTTTATTCCTCTCGTCCTGCTGGGATTGATCGCCTGCTGCGCCGTCTGCGCACCGCTGATCGCACCCGACGATCCCGGGGCCATCGACCTCAAACATGTCGTATCCCTCCCCTCCTCCAAACACCTGCTCGGCACCGATTACCTGGGCCGCGACGTGCTCAGCCGCCTGGTGTACGGCGCAAGAACCTCGCTCTTCATCGCGCTTGCGACCATCGTGATCTCCTGTGTCGCAGGGATTGTGATCGGGTGCGTTGCCGGATACCAGGGGGGCATGATCGACCTCGTCCTTTCGCGCGGCATCGACATATTCATCGCGTTTCCCGGGATCATCTTTGCGCTGGTCCTCCTGGGTTTCATGGGGCCGGGTGTCTTCAACCTGATACTGGCCCTTTCCCTGACGCAGTGGGCCGGGTACGCACGGTTGATCCGGGGCGAGGTGCTCTCGGCAAAGAACGAAAATTATGTGTTGTCGGCACGGACGGTCGGCCTCTCCGACCGGATCATCACATTCAGACACATCCTTCCGAACGTCGTTGCACCGGTCCTGATTCTGGCGACCATCGACATCGGGCACGTGATCCTCTCCACTGCGACGCTGAGTTTTTTCGGGCTCGGCGTTCCGGCCGACGTCCCGGAGTGGGGCTCGATGATCAACACCGGCAAGACATTCATGAGGACGGCGCCGCTGCTGACCGTTATTCCCGGTCTGGTCATCACTGCGGTCGTGGTCCTCTTCAACGTCCTCGGAGAGGGGTTGCGGGACGTGCTCGATCCGCACGACGGAATGGAGGCGTTCGATTGAGTCTTCTTGAGGTCTCCGGTCTGAACGTGACGTTTCCCACGCAGGAGGGAAACGTCCGCGCGTCCAGCGACGTCTCGTTTTCCCTCGACGAGGGTGAGGTCCTCGGCCTGATTGGAGAGAGCGGGTCGGGAAAATCGGTGATCGGATTATCCATTCTCAGGCTGCTCCCCGCCTATGCAGAGGTCAGCGGCCGGATCCTGTTTCGGGGGATCGATCTCGCCGTTATCCCGGAGAAGGATCTCGCCCGGATACGGGGACGGGAGATCGCTCTGCTCCCGCAGAACCCGGTTCTGTCCTTAAACCCGCTCATGCAGAACGGGAGGCAGCTTGCCGAGGTGTACGAACAGACAGGAGACGACCGTGTGGTCGCCAGAAAAAAGACCCTGGATCTGTTGCAGGCGTTCTCTTTTCACGACCCGGCCGGGGTCTACACTCTCTACCCCCACCAGCTTTCCGGGGGAATGCGGCAACGCCTGACCGCCGGCATCGCGCTCTCCTATCACCCATCCCTCCTGATTGCCGACGAGCCGACCAGGGGGCTGGACAGGGATGTCAGAGAGAAAACCATCGATCTCTTCCGGAAAATCGAGGACGAGTTCGGGACTGCAATCCTCCTGATCACCCACGATCTGGACCTGGCCGAAAGGCTCTGCTCCCGCATCGTCGTGATGTATGCGGGGGAGATCGTCGAGATAGGGCCGGCAGGAGAGGTCTTCGAAGATCCGGCCCATCCGTACACGCAGGGTCTCCTCCGGGCGAGACCCAGAAACGGGCTGGTGCCCCTGCCCGGAATGAGTCCGGGTCTCTCGGCCCTGCCGCCGGGATGCCGTTTTGCCGGACGGTGCGGTCGTGCCGACGTGTCCTGCACCACGACCCACCCGACCGTATCAGGGTGCGGGCCCGGGAGGTGTGCCAGATGCCGCCACCTCTTCTGAACGTCGTCGGCCTCAGAAAAGATTACGGACATACGCCGGTCTTCGACGACGTCGACCTGACGATAGACGCCGGGGAGACAGTGGGGCTGAGCGGAAAGAGCGGGTCCGGGAAGTCGACGCTCGGCAGATGCATCCTGCGGCTCGAAGAGCCCACAGCAGGGGAGGTCTATTACAATGGGGCCGACCTGCTGAAGATGGGGAAAAAAGATCTCAACCTGGTGCGTCCAGACCTCCAGATGATCTTTCAGCACCCGGAGACATCTTTCAACCCGCGGATGGCGGTCGGGTTCGGGATCGCAGAGCCGCTCTCGTATCGTACGGGCACACGACCGGAGGAGGTGCTGAACGGGCTCGCCGATCTGCTGCGGCGGGTCGGGCTCAGGCGGGACCAGCTGGATCGGTTTCCCCACCAGCTCTCCGGGGGCGAACTCCAGAGGGCCATGCTCGCCCGCGTCTTCTCGTTGCAGCCGAAACTGGTGATCGCCGACGAGCCGACGTCGATGCTCGACGTCTCGGTCCAGGCACAGGTTCTTGGTCTGATGAAAACGCTCCAGGAGGAGACCGGGGTATCCTACCTCCTCATCTCCCACGATCTCGAGGTGCTGGGTGCGGTCTGCGACCGGGTGGCGTATATGAGGAATGGGACGGTGGAAAAAGCCGATGCAGGGTGAGAGGGGTGAAACCGGCCGGGGAGATCTATGACTTTCGAGATGGTGTTGGTGTTCAAAGGGGACCGACGACACCGCACCCCCATGGCCTGGCGTGCCGTCCCTCTCCAGCCAAAAAAAGGCCTTCGTCAGGCGGCCCGCACGGGACCCCGCACCTGTCAGGGCGGCCGGCATGCCCATCCCCTCGAAACCGGGCGATTGCGCCGGCGCGGTAGACCTGCTCAAGCAGGATCAGCCGCATGATCGTATGAAGAAACGTCATTCTGGAGAAGGATAGGTGGACGTCAGCCCGCGAGAGCACCGCCGCTTCAATCGCAAACTATACCATCCCCGGCGGCACACGGATCCTGATCGTCATGCCAGTGCCCGCAATACGCCGCTCCACCCTCATCACCGCCCTCTCGATGATCGGGTTTTTTGCCATCTTCTCCACCACCATCTCGAAAAATCCGGTCCTGCCTCTCTTCTCCCAGGCCCTCGGCGCCGGCGACGTGACCATCGGGCTGATCGCAGCGGTCTCCCCGGCCGCCGGCATCCTCTTCTCCTTCCCGGTGGGCATGCTCGCCGATCGGATCGGCGCAAAGCGGCTGCTCACCGTATCGGCCCTCGTCTTCCTCACGGCCCCGCTCCTCTATCTCCTCGTCACCGATCCCCTCTGGCTCATACCGGTCAGGTTCTTCCACGGTCTGGCGACCGCGATCCTGGGGCCCGTGGCGTCAATGATGATCTACACCGCCTACCCCGATGCAAAAGGGGAAAAAAGCGGGATCTACTCATCGGCGACCCTTGTCGGGCGGACAGCGGCGCCGCTCGCAGGCGGGATCATCATCTCGGTCTTTGCGGCGGCCGCAGGGCTCACCGCCTATCGGATGGTCTACGTCGCCGCCTTCCTCGCCGCAATCCCGGTCCTCGTGCTGGTGCTCGCCCTCAGAGACGACGCCCCCGCAGCCAGGGAGGCATCGAAACACCAGACCTTTTCCTTTAGAGAAAGCCTGCGCGGCTTCGTGCAGAGTCCTCTCCTCCTCTCGACCGCCCTCGTGGAAATGGCCGCATATTTCGGTTTCGGGATCTTCGAGACCTGGCTCCCCCTCTACCTCCTGTCGGCCGGCGTTCCGGAGTACCTGATCGGCCTCCTCTTCGCCCTCCAGGTCGTCGCCCTCGCCGTTTCCAAACCGTTCTTCGGCACCCTCTCCGACCGGACCGGGAGACGGGCCCAGATCGTCGCGGGGCTCCTTGCCGAAGGCGTCTGTATCGCCGCCCTCGCCTTCACCGCCGCCGTCCCCGCGGTCATGGCGATCGGCGTCTGTTTCGGACTGGCCCTCTCCCTCGTCACAGTCTCGACCGGCGCCTACGTCGCCGACCTCTCCGTGCAGGAAAACCTCGGGGCCTCGATCGGAGCCCTCAGCGCGATCATGGACATCGGACATGCCTCAGGGCCACTCGTCGCCGGAGCGATCATCGCCGTGGCAGGATACGCCGCAGGATTTCTTGCGCCCGCCATCGTCGCCGCAGCTGTCGCCGCGGTCTTCATCGCGGCGGGCAGGACCGCAAATACAGGAAAAATAGTATAGTGCAGAACCCGGGATCGTTCAGACCCGTATGCCGGATCGGCAGTCGAACGCTCCTCTGTCCCGGGATCTCTCGACCGCTCTCCTGACCGCGGCGACGAGATCGGTGTAAAACTTCATGCCGATGCTGCTTTTCCTGAGCACGTCCGACGCACCGGCACCGCGTGCCCGCGCCTCGACGTCGTCATGCAGGTTTCCGGTGATCAGAATATATGGGACGGCATTGTCTTCCTCTCTGATCCTTTCGAGGAGCTGGATGCCATTCATGCCGGGCATATCGTAATCTGAGATACAGATGTCGAAACACCCGGATTCAAGCCTGTTCAAGGCCTCTTCAGGCGATCCAGTCCTGCAAACCACAAATCCTCCGATGTTTTCAAGATACAGGCTTATGGTGTCGAGTACTGCTGGATCGTCGTCCACGGTAAGAACCCTGATCTCCTCTCCGGCGTGGGGGGTCATGGGTTGTGATACGCAACCCCCACAGATATACATTGTGATGTATTCGGATAGTAAAATTCAATAATGCGCCAGAATATCTCAATTTAGACCATTTTAGAGGGATATTTGAGGATTTTCCAGGAATATGGCCCAGGATGTAACGTTTACACCTATTTACATGCTTATTTTTGGGATATGGGTGCGACATTCCTCGCAGTCATGAAACCTTTTATCACCCTCTGCGAAGAGGTTGTTGCATGACGCGAATGGTGCCTGAAACTGCGGCTGCACTCCTGCTCTGCGCCTGCATCCTCGGTGCGGGCTGCACATCGGGAGGGCCGCAGAATCAGACGACGCCGACGGAAAACCAGTCGGTCGGGCTGGCGAACCCCGCCGCCGTATGGTGTGGGCAGATGGGCTACGGCTACGAGATCAGGCAGAACGCCTCCGGAGGAGAGTACGGCGTCTGCATCTTCCCGAACGGGACCGAAGAGGATGCCCGGGAGGCGTACAGAGCGGCGACGGAAAATAGCGCCACCCCGTCTGCGGTCTTCGACAGGACGGCGAACGGAACGACTGTTGACCTGAAGGTGGGCGACGTCGTGGCGATCGCGCTCGAAGAGAACCCGACGACCGGCTACCGGTGGAACGCCACCGTCTCTGCCGGGCTCACCATTCTCAACGACACCTATGCCGAAGACGAGCACGCCGCGGGCATGGTCGGTGTCGGCGGGACGCGGACCTGGCTTCTCAGGGCCGACACACCAGGCGACCTGACGTTTTCCGCGATGTCCATGCGTCCGTGGGAAAACGTCAGCGCCGCCGACGAAACCTTCTTCGTGACCTTTTCCGTGGCCTCCGCGTGAGCAGACTTCCCTCCCTCTTTTTTCAGGCACCCTTGATAGAGAAGGAGACGATATGAGGACCGGGATAAAAATCATCGGATTTGTCGGAAGCCCGAGAAAAGGGGGAAACACCGATGTGCTTGTCAGGCGAGCCCTCCCGGGCGCCGAAGACACAGGGGCGGCGACCGGACCCGTCTATCTCACGACGTCGCCTTCCGCGACTGCCAGGGGTGCGGCTTCTGCAGGAGCGCCGAAGGTGCAGGCTCAACGACGGCATGCAGGAACTCTACGAAGGCCGTCAGAGAGTCGGACGGGATCGCCGGTCTCCTTCGGCATGATGACCGGGACGGTGAAGAGTTTCGTCGACCGCTGGTATGCCCTGCTCAACGACGACTTCACAGCCCGTCTCCCTCCCGGAAAGACGGTCGCCCTCATCCTGCCGCAGGGCGACGCGAACCCGGGCGTCTTTGCGCCGATGGCCACCCACTTCTCGACGAGCCTCGAGTTCTTCGGTCTCCTGGCGACGCGGAGAAAAACGGAGAACTGATGGACAGGGCCTATGCCCCGGGGCAGGGGCTCGTTCCGTCCGTCCCGGCCGCGCGGCACGCTGCAAAATAGGCCAGGGCGCTCTCCAGAAAAGAGTCAGGGCCGGCATAGAACTCCCGTGTGAGCAGGAAGATCCTGACGGCGTCGACGACGGCACGGTGCGGGCGTATGAACGGCGAGTAGCGGTCCGGGACCGGGTATCGGTAATGGTTCGATCCGACGGTTCCAGCGCCGCCTCCAAACCCGATGATGAAGGCGGCGTGGTCATCGGCAGGATCGTAGGCGACCGCCCCGACCTCGACGGGCATCGTGATTCTCCGGTGCGTCCCGTAGACATGGCCGAACTCCATGTCGACGAAGGCGACCGCCCTTCCCCGTCGTCCATCTTACGGCATGACAACGAAGTCTTTCTTTGGTGCGCCGCATCTGGGGCAGACCCAGGTATCCGGGAGATCTTCAAAGGGTGTTTTCGGCGGGATGTCCTGGGTCGGGTCGCCGGATGCCGGATTGTAGACATAGCCGCACTTCGTGCATTTGTACATGTCCATGATTGCGAAGAAGGCACTCCATGATATTTATCATTTTGGAAACCCGCACAGAGGACGGTGCCAGACATGCATGCTCTCGCACCGTCCGCAGATCTGGGTGTTTCTGATCAGGGTGCCGCCGTACCGATATCCCGCACCGGCGAAGAGGCGGTTGACCGGGTACCACCCGGCCCGGCAGATCGTATAGGCGGTCTTCATCCCCCTCTCAGACATCGCCCCCTCCATCGTCCGCAGCAGGGCCGCAGATAGACGGAGCCCCCGACAATCCCGGCGGACGGCGAAATCGGTCATCTCGACGTTCTCGCCGGCGCGGTCCATCTCGGCCGAAGACGCCGCCACGATCGTCCCGTTTCGCCTGACGACGAAAAACCGTACGTCCCCTGCCATCGCCTTCCCGAGATAGTCCGGATCTCCGATCGGGAAGGGATAGGTGGCGAAGGTCTCTGCATACAGGTGTGCGATCGCCGCGGCGTCCCCGGGCCCCGCTTCGCCGATCGAAAACCCGTCAGGGAGAGAGCCGCACCGTTCAGAAGGCCCGTCCAGGAGCAGGCGACGATCGACGGCGGCCGCGGGGTCGGTCGCCCGCTGCTCGTCAAGGAACCGGGCCACGAAAAACCCGTCTTCCCGTCCGCGGTACAGTCCGGGCAGCGCCGCCTCGACGTGGTAACCCTCCCGGAAAAAACCGTCGAGCGCCTGTGCCGGCACGCGCGCGATCACCTTCGTGTACCCCTGACGTCCTGCCAGTTCGAGCAGACGGCCCGGCATTCCCGGCATATCCCCGACAGAGAGATGCATCAGATAGACGCGGTTGTTTGCCGGGCCGTGCTGGACCGTTGAGTTCCCGATGACGGCGACCTGATCAGGCATCGCCTCTCCGCTCCATCCGATCCGTGTTCTCCGGGACCAGCGTGGAGGTCGGATCGAGGTCCGAGAGAAGGCTCGCGATCCCGGTGGTGCCCTGCTCCTGTGCCCCCTCCTCCATCAGTTTGAGGCTGCACTCTGCACAGTCCCCGTCGCAGTACGCCGGGCGGTAGTTCTCGGGCTCAGGATAGGTGGTGATGACACCCTCGTAATTCCTGAGCACCACCTTGGAATTCGACCACGAGATCAGGTAGGTGGGCATCACCGGGATCTTGCCGCCGCCCCCGGGTGCGTCGATCACATAGGTCGGGACGGCGAAACCGCTCGTATGGCCGATGAGATTCTCGATGATCTCCACCCCCTTTGCAACCGACGTCCTGAAATGGGAGAGGCCCTCGCTGAGATCGCACTGGTAGAGATAATATGGGCGCACCCGATTTTTGACGAGTTTGTGTACGAGCGCCCGCTGAAGCCTGGGACAGTCATTGACGTTCGCGAGGAGGACCGTCTGGTTTCCGAGTGGAATGCCGGCGTCGGCGAGTTTCCAGAGGGCCTGCTCGGCCGAGGCGGTGATCTCTTTCGGGTGGTTGAAATGGGTGTTGATCCAGAGCGGGTGGTGGCGGGCGAGCATATCGACGAGATCGTCGGTGACCCGCTGCGGGAGCACGACCGGGATGCGGGTGCCGATCCGCACCACCTCTACGTGGTCGATGGCGTCGAGTTCGGTGAGTATCCGATCGAGCAGGTCGTCCGGGAGCATGAGCGGGTCCCCTCCCGAGAGCAGGACATCCCTGATCTCCGGGTGCGACCTGATGTATGCGAGACCTGCCGCGATCTCCGCGCGCAGCGGGATGGAATCCGCGTCTCCCACCCGCCGTTTTCTGGTGCAGTGCCTGCAGTACATAGCGCAGACGTTGGAGACCAGAAAGAGCACCCGGTCCGGGTACCGGTGGGTGATGCACGGGGCCGGGTGGTCGGCGTCTTCGGCCAGGGGGTCGGCGAGGTCGCACTCCCCGATCTCGAGTTCTCTCGTCGACGGGAAGCACTGCATGAAGACCGGGTCGTTTGTGTAGTCCTCCCGGTCGATGAGGGAGAGATAGTACGGCGTAACGCAGAGCGGGAACTTCGCCACCGTCTTTTCGAGGGCGGCTCTCTCGTCGGGCGGAATGGCGATCCCGAGGGCCCGTTCAAACGTTGCGATATCACGGATCGCGTGGCTGACCTGCCACTGCCAATCATTCCACCGTGCCACGGCGGGATCGGCGTCGATGCGCTCCGCAATCTTCTGCTCGGTCGTCGTGTCGGTAAACATCTGAATTCTCCGTAAGATCATTATTTTTGACGTATGATAAATCGAACCCGATATTCATTTATAAGATGAATTTTTCACAACCGGACATTATAATTCGAGATCTGTCTGCGGGAATGCCGACGGAACACCCCTGATTCCGCCGGGTGAAGCATCTCTGCGGACAGATCCCCCGGGAGAGTTTATCGGCAGCCAGTCCAAACCTGTAGGCGGATGTATTACTACCTCATCCTCACCGACGCCTGCAACCTCTGCTGCTCGTACTGCCGGGCGAAGGACTTCGAGGAGAGCGATCCGCCAGAAAGAGCGGTGGCGGTGGACGCGGCGATCCCGTCTGAACTCAACTTCGACCTTGCCGACCTGTACCGTTTCCTCGGGGAAGACCCGGACCCGGTCCTCACCTTCTACGGCGGCGAACCCCTGCTCAGGGCCGACCTGATCAGGGAAGTGATGGAGAACGCGCCGCCCTGCCGGTTCATGCTCCAGACCAACGGCCTTCTCCTCGACCGGCTCAAGCCCGGGATCGTCAACCGTTTCTCGACCGTCTTCGTCTCCATCGACGGGGACGAGAGGCTGACCGACGCCCACCGCGGCGCCGGCGTCTACCGTCGGGTCATGGACAATCTCGAAACGATCGTCGGAAACGGCTATGCCGGGGAGCTGATCGCACGCATGACCGTCGCCGAGGACACCGGGATCGAGGCGGCGGTCCTCCACCTTGCCGGTGCCCGGGACCACCCATTCTCATCGGTCCACTGGCAGATCGATGCCGATTTCTGGGGGGACTGGTCCCACAGGAACTTCGCACGGTGGGCTGAGGAGTCGTACAACCCGGGCATCCGCCGTCTTGTCGCCCGCTGGGTCCGCGAGATGGAGACCGGCCGGGTGCTGCGGTGGTATCCCTTCCTCGGATGCATGGCCGACCTGCTGGCCGGGCGCACGAGCTGCCTCCGTTGCGGGTGCGGCTATGCGAACTACACGATCATGACCGACGGCACCATCGTCCCCTGCCCCTGCATGGTCGGAATGAGGGAGTGGTACCTCGGCCGCGTCGGGGCGATCTCGCCGGACCGCCTGCCGGCGGTGGAGGTCGGGGAGCCCTGCACCTCCTGCGATCTCGCCGGGTTCTGCGGGGGGCGGTGCCTGTACTCGAATATCCTCCGCCCCTGGCCGGTCGAAGGACGCCGTGTCGTCTGCGAAACGGTCAGAAACCTGCACGACGCCCTCTCGGATGCGCTTCCCGCGGTGCGCCGTCTCGTTGACGCGGGCGTCGTCTCGACAGAGGACTTTGCGTTCGAACGCTACAACGGCTGCGAAATCATCCCGTGATCGAAGGGTTAAGGTATTCTGCAGGCGAGATCTCTTCCCATGTCAGGCATCCCGGACGCCTATCTCAGAGAGTTCGCCACCCCGGACGGCCGCCGAACGCTCTGCGATGCGGTCTGCTGCGGCGGGGTCAGGGTGCCCAGATACATAAACGAGTTCTGGACCGCACGGCAGCGGCAGGCCTCCCCTCTCCATGAGGTGTCGTACCGGGCCTGCTTCAAACCCCAGCTCCCCCGTTTTTTCATCGCCTCCCTCACCTCCCGCGGCGATCTCGTCTACGACCCGTTCAGCGGCCGCGGGACGACGGCGATCGAGGCCGCCCTGCTCGGCCGCCGGGTGGCGGCGAACGACATCAACCCGCTGAGCGCGATCCTTGCCCGCCCCCGTCTCGCGCCGCCGGCCCTGGAGGAGATCGACGCACGGCTCCAGGAGATCCCGCGGGATGCGGGAGGAGAGGGCCCCGACCTCTCCATGTTCTTTCACCCTGCCACCCTGCACGAGATCAGGGCCCTCCGCCGCTACCTCGCCGACCGCGGCCATGACGAGGACGACATCGACCGCTGGATCAGGATGGTGGCCACCACCCGCCTCACCGGCCATTCGAAGGGTTTTTTCTCGGTCTACACCCTCCCGCCGAACCAGGCGGTCTCACCAGAATCGCAGCGGCGGATCAATGAAAAACGCGGTCAGACCCCGGAATACCGCGACACCCACGCCCTGATCCTGAAAAAGTCCCGCCAGCTTCTCGGACGGCTGACCGATACCGAGCGCGAGACGCTGCGCCGGGCCGGTCGGGACGCCCTCTTTCTCACCGCCGACGCACGTTCGACCGGTGCGATCCCGACAGCCTCGGTCGCCCTCACTGTCACCTCGCCGCCCTTCCTGGACATCATTCAATATGCGCGGGACAACTGGATGCGGTGCTGGTTCAACGGCCTCGACGCGTCGGCGATCGCCGACGGGATCACCACCGCCCGGACGGTCGGCGCCTGGGAAGCGGCGATAGCCCGGGTCTTCGTCGAACTCTTCAGGGTCACGCGGCCCGGCGGCCGGGTCGCCTTTGAGGTCGGCGAGGTCAGGAACGGCAGCGTCTCCCTCGACGAGCACGTCGTCCCGCTCGGGGCGGCGGCCGGGTTCGTTCCCGAGGGCGTGATGATCAACGCCCAGCAGTTCACCAAGACCTCGAATATCTGGGGGATCGCAAACAACGATCAGGGCACGAATACGAACCGGATCGTGCTGTTCAGGAAAGAAGACCGACCTGACGAATGATGTGGCGTTCTGTGATCGCCGCTGCTCTTTACCGCAAAGACAAAACAGCGTCGGGAGAGAATGCCCCGGCCTATACCGCCTTCCTGATCCCCGGTGGCAGCGGGCCGGGGCCCGGCCTGAACCGCCCCACATCGATATACGCAGGACGGCCCGGCAGAGGAGACGGCGCCGCAAGGTATACCTCGCTGTCTTTCTCCTGGAGGATCACGCCGGCGGTGAGCAGCCAGCCGTCGCCGTCGCAGAGGCCGGCGAAATATCCTTCCGGCCTGGCGGGAAAAAATCCGGCCCTGGCGACGCCGTCCGGGACGAGCAGCCGGGCGTCGGCCAGCCATGCGGCGAGCCGATCCTCCCGGTACCGGCGTCTGGCCGCCTGCGAGCGCCGCCGCGCGTGGGGCGAGACCGGGAGCCGGTGGACCGAGAGTCCGGAACGGCCGGCAGCAATGGCGAGCACCGCATCGATCTCCGCATCACGCCCGACGGCGACGATGTGGTCGGGGCGGAGCACCTCGATCGACCGGCGCTGGAACTCCCTGCCGCCCTCGCCTCCGACATACCCGCACGGGTCCACGATGACGGTGGCCGCGCCCGCGGCGTATGCGGCGTCGAGAAGGAGACGAAGGGAGACCAGCGTGGCAGGCAGAGCCATCGACGGCGTGAGGGCGCCGACGAACTTCAGAAGCCTGCCCTGCCCGTGCAGAGAGAGCCCCAGGGTGCCGGGGGGGCCCAGGGTCGGCTGGCCCGCGTCGCCGTCGAGCAGGGCGGCGTCTTCGCCGCACCGGTCAGAGAGCCATCGCGCAAGGGTCGTTTTGCCGCAATTGCCGGGCCCGATGAGATAGATGGTACCGGAAAGGGCCGGAAGAAGTGCATCCCATGAGGGGTGGGGAACGATCATCAGGTGATGGTGGACGTGCGGCGTCTTCAACTAACTCCGCAAGGAGTCCCCGGTCTTTAGGCCGGGGAGGGATTGCGGTTCACACACATAACATTAAATGCTTTTGAGTGAAATAAGTATAT
>JASGMW010000041.1 GCA_030156225.1 Methanofollis sp. | reverse complement strand
CACATATACTTATTTCACTCAAAAATATTTAATGTTATGTGTGTGAACCGCAATCCCTCCCCGGCCTAAAGACCGGGGACTCCTTGCGGAGTTAGTTGAATACTGCGAACGAGACACGCGCGCTATGGTCAGACTTCATAAGAAAATTGCACAGTTGTAATTTGTTTCAAGAAAAGAACGCTCCATCTCTTTTGAGAAGGGAATATTACACCACCCCTCGTTTTGGAAACAAAGCATCGGTTGGCCGGTTTTGCCCCTCTTCGCCGAACGGACTGAGTGGATCAAGCCGCAGTTCGTCGTCAGGGCCATCCGCTATTCCGGCAACGCCGTCCATGTCAGCAAATTTCTCGACAGGCCCGGCGCACTGCGTGTTTGCCATCCCGCGCGCGAAAAAAAATTAAAATTTCGGTTCCGTCTTCAGGGCTTCGACGAGAAGCGCGACGCCGCCCTCGATATCCACAATATCCAGCACCTCGACCGGCGAGTGGATATAGCGGGTGGCGATGCTCAGCGTCGTGCTGGGAATCCCGCCGCGTTCGAGGTGGATGGACGTGGCGTCGGTCGTCCCGCCCTTGCCGACCTCGAGCTGCACCTTGATGCCGCGCGCCGCCGCCGTCGTTCTCAGCCACGCGATCATCTTTCTGTTGGCGATCAGACCGCGGCCGTTGTTGTCGATGACCGTGATCACCGGCCCCTCGCCCATCAGGAGGGAGACATCCTTCCGCTCGATACCCGGGTGATCGCCCGGTATCGTGGTGTCGGTGGCGATGGCGCAGTCCGGGTTGAGGCGATAGGCGGCGGTCTTTGCACCCTTGAGCCCCACCTCCTCCTGCACGGTGAAGACAGCGTAGATCGTGTGCGGCGACTCGACCTGCTGCAGAGTCCTTATCAGCATCGCGCAGCCGGCCCGGTTGTCGAAACACTTTCCGGTCACCCGGTTGTTCGCCAGCTCCCGAAACTCTCTGTCCAGCGTGATCGGCGTCCCGACCTCGATGCCGAGATCCCCTACTTCTTCCGGAGAAATCGCCCCCACGTCGATGAACATATCGTCCACCTTCACCGGCTTTTTGCGGTCCTCCTCGGTCATGACATGCGGCGGTTTCCCGCCGATGACCCCGTAGACCGGCCCCTTCTCGCCGTGGAGAACGACGCGCTGGGCGTACAGGGTGGCATCGAACCATCCGCCGACGGTAACGAAACGCACATAGCCGCGATCGTCGACAAACTTCACCATCAATCCGATCTCGTCCATATGGGCCGCAAGCAGAATGGAAAAATCGTCGCCCTTCTTTACGGCGATCAGATTGCCCATCGGATCTTCGCTGATCTCGTCGACATACGGCGCAACCTCGCCGCGGATCAGCTCCGCAACGCTTCCCTCGCTGCCTGATATGCCGTGGGCATTGGAGAGTTTTCTGAGCAGTTCCTTTACCATAATATCATCCTGTTGTTCTTTCCGGTCTTTAAGCCTCTTCCACGGCGTCAGCGATCCGCGCCAGCGCCCGGCGGAGATCGTCCTGCGACGCCGCATAACTGAGCCGCGCATAGCCGGGTGCGCGCACGCCGAATGCAGAGCCCTGAACAACGATCACTCCTTTCTTCAGAATCCTGTTGAACAGATCATCCGCGATCGGCAGGAAGGCATAGAACGCTCCCTCCGGCTCGGGGAACGAGAACCCGATATCATGCAGTCCGCCGCAGACGAGATCGCGCCGTCTCCTGTACTCCTCGCGCATTGCGGCGACCGGCGACTGGTCCCCGGTGAGGGCGGCAAGAGCGGCGTACTGGGAGATCGAGGTGGCGCACGCCTGACAGTACTGGTGCACCTTGAGACACTCCTCGACGATCGGCTTCGGGGCTGCAAGATAGCCCAGCCGCCATCCGGTCATCGAATATGTTTTCGACGTGGCATTGATCGTCACTACATCCTCGCCGAAGCGACCGGCGCTGACATGGGGCCTGTCGTAGGTGAAATGCTCGTACACCTCGTCGGAAACGACGGTCACGCCCTGGTCGCCGGCGTACTCGACAAGAGCCCTGATCGATTCTTCGCTCTCCACCATGCCGGTCGGGTTGGCCGGCGTGTTCAGCACGAACAGGTGCGCTCCGTCCATGCGTTCTTTCGCCGCCTCAACATCGATATGGAACCCGGCATCGAGAGGAACGCCTTCCGGCCGTCCGCCTGCAAGCGTGGCAAGGGCGGTGTACGAAACGAAACCGGGATCCGTCATCAGAACGCGATCGCCCCTGTCCACGAGCGCCTGCATCACGATGTGAAGGGCCTCGCTCGCCCCGGCCGTAACGATCACGCAGGAGGGATCGCAGGACAGGGCGTTTTCACGCCTGAATTTTTCGGAAACCGCCTCCCTGAGTTCGGGTATTCCGGAGTTTGCCGTATAGCCGGTTTTCCCCTCTCGAATCGCCCTGACCGCCGCGTCCCCGATATGCGGGGGCGTCGGGAAGTCGGGCTGGCCCAGGCCGAGGTTTATTGCGTCCTTCCCGGCCCCCTCGAACATTCGCCTGATCCCGGAGATCTCAATGCCGCGTACCCGCTCTGCAAATCTTTCTGCTGCCATAACGCGTTCACTCGATATTGGCGTGCCTGCATTTGAGGTCTTCGACATTGGTCTCGGTGATCTCCATCAGGCGGGAGACGATCGCATCGGCAAGCACCATGGACGCCGTTTCGAAGATCGTCCCGAGGGGGGCGAAAGACTTATGCTCCCCCATCATCTGTCTGATCTCGAACTCGACCGATTCGTCCTTGACCTCGTCCCGGTGCGACTCGATCTCAAGGATGCAGTCGGCGATTTTCCCTATCCTTGAATCTTTATTGGACGTGATGAGGCAGACGCGACCCCCGATCTCCTTTGCGGTCTCGGCAAGCTCCGCAACCGTCTTGGTCTTCCCGGAACCGGAAAAAACGATCAGCACATCTCCCGGCGCCATCGCCGGCGTCACCGTCTCCCCGACGACGAAGGACTGCATCCCGAGATGCATCAGTCGCATGGCAAAGGCCTTTGCCACAATCCCGGAACGTCCTGCGCCGATGACGTAGATCCGTTTACCGCAGAGGATCTCGTGTAAAAAAAGTTCCACCTCCTCGTTCGAGATGCCGTCGGCGATCGAGGCGATCTTCGACGCCATCAGCCGCATCATATCCTGTACTTCATGACCCGCCATGATCTTCAGCAAAGATGGTCGTGCCAGCTACATTAGAATATCGCGCAAACCTCGCCGGCATCAAGAATAGGAACTGTCATCATTTCACAGGATCAATCTCTCCAGAGCAGAACGATGACCACCATACGGCCCTGCTATTCCCGCGATCATCTCAGCCTGTACCACGGCGACTCCCTGGCACTGACAGATCAGATTCCCGAAGGGTCGGTCGACCTCATATTTGCCGATCCGCCGTACAATCTCTCGAACGGCGGTTTCACCTGTCAGAACGGACAGAGGGGGGCAGTCGACAAAGGGACGTGGGACCGGAGCGCGGGTCTGAATGAAGATTTTCTGTTCCACCGCCGCTGGATTGTGGCGTGCGACCGCCTGCTCAGAGACGGGGGAACGAGCTGGATCAGCGGGACATACCATTCCATCTATGCCTGCGGCTCAACAGGCGGTTTATCGGGATCGAAAAAGAAAAGGAGTACCTCGATCTCCCGGTCAGACGTTTCGAGGCGTTCTTCGCCGGGGGGAACTGACGCAGGACCCGGCCGGCCGCACTGTTTTTAAAGCGATCGGGATCAGACAAAGCGTTCGAAACGATCTTTTTTTGCCCTGCAGACCGGACACACCTCGGGTGGCTGGTCGCGGGCGCAGAGATAACCGCAGACCCGACAGCGCCAGATCGGGAAGGGCAGACGCGCGGCGCCGACACCTCCGGTGAACGCCTCCTTCTGTTTCGGCCCACCGGGCTGGCGTCGTTCAGGCACCGGACCCGCCTTTTCTGTTCCGGCTGCAATCTCTGCGGAGACATAGAGGGCGCAGTAACAGGCGCCGTGCTCGGTCAGATCGGGATCGCGGTAGTCGCATGGGCAGACGATGTCGAGATCCTGCTCCCTGACTCCGGCGGCAAGGCGGCACGGACAGGAAGGATAGCCGTAACGTTCGGCGTTTGCGAGCAGACCCCGGACAAGCCCGTTCACAAACGTTCGGTCGGGGTTCAGGCGGTAGCCGCCGGCCTCCGCGTCTTTTTTCAGGCGGAGATACTCCCGGTCGATCTCTTCGTCAGACGGCGACGCCATCAGGCAAGCGCCTCCCTGATATCGTCCTCCCGGTAGCCGACGATGACCCGCCCGTTGATCACCACGGTCGGGAACGAACCGATAGGATTGTAGCGTTTCATCATATCGGCATACACCCGATCCATCTCCTCTCCGGGGAGCCGGTCCACGAAGACATAATCGTACGCCACGCCGAGATCGTTGAGGAGTTCTTTGGTCTTTGCGCACCAGCCGCAGGTGCTCAGGGCAAACAGCATGATCCTGCCCTTATCGGTTCCCTCTACATGTACCGGATCCATATTTCCTCTATGAGGGGAATCACCGGGATGCGGTTTAAGGCTATCCCCCGAAAAGAGCGCGGGCGATCCCGGACAGTTTATGCTCGCCGAGATCTCAACGACGGCGGTATGTGCATTCTCCCGGTGAAAAAACAACCGACCTCGCAATAAACCAACTAAATCCCGATGATGGCGATCAGGTCCCTGATGTTTTCGAGCACATAATCCGGCCTGCAGAGCGGGACCGGGCCGTCGTTCCGGTCCCCGTACCGGGCATATGCCGTTTGCATGCCCAGTGCATGCCCGGGTTCGATCTCCCGGCTGATGCTGTCGCCGACCACCATCGCCTGCGGCGGCGAGGCGGAGATGGCCCTGAGAGCGTGAACAAACGACGCGGGATCAGGTTTTCTCTGGCCGGAGATATCCGGCGAAACGACGCAGGCGAAAAAATCGCCGAGACCGGCCTTCCGCAGCCTGGCCCGCGCCTGGGAGGAATGGGCGTCGGTGACGATCGCAAGAGGAAGGTCCGCGGAGACCAGCGTTTCAAGGGTCTCGCGCACCCCCGGATACGGGTGGATCGAGGCGATCTTCACCTGCTCGTAGACTCTGCAGCACGGCAGGACACAGGAGGAGTCGGCGCCGATGTCGAGCAGGTACTCGATCACATTCCCAGGATCCTCGAAGCCGGCGCCGGGACGCCTGAAGTAGGCGTACAACTCTTCCGCGTCTCCGCTCTCTGCATGCTCGACCACCGCCCGGCACGCCGCCTTCTTGGCCGCGACGAAATCCCAGAGGGTGTTGTCCATGTCAAAGAGTACGGCCTTCACCGGTCTATCCCCAGCGCCAGAAGTTTCCTGCATGCCTCCACGTCCCGTGTGAACTCTGTATGCAGGTCTTCATCCATGAAGGTTAGCCTGAAGGCAGTGGAATCGTTCCCTTTGCCCCCATATTCGCTGAATATCAGGACAGAGCCGAGATCGATCACACCGAAAACCACCGAAAGATAGGCGAGGAGCCTGAAGAGGGCGTCGGCGCCGGCCGTTGCGGGCCGCTCGTGATAGGGCGAGCGGAAGAGAAAATACTCGATCCCTTCGGCATCGCAGAGGTCTGCCATGGCGGCGTCCGCAGTGAGCAGGACCGGGAGACTGAACCGTTCCTCCTCGAAGCGCCTGAGCGCACGGACGATCAGCCCGTCGTTCTCCCGCGAGGTATGGGCGGCGTCGGCGCCGGTCGCGAGCAGAAGGGCGCGGTCGCGCAGGTTCCGGTACTCGGCCATCGCCAGGTACGCCGCTTTCCTGGACTTTTTCTTTTTTCTGTTCTCAAACTCGCCGATCATCTCGGCCGACGCGGGCGCGCATGCCTGGAGGTCGGCGATAAAGCGGGATGAATATTTGTGGTTGAGGGCGTATTCCACCTCCTGCCTGACAATATCCGGGAGGATCGTCTCTTCCGGACTGATGGCTCCGGTGACTGTAACGAACCGATGATACAGCAGGTTGGTATCGATGCCAAAGCGGACGTCTTTCTTCAACTGTCTGTACGTCGCGAGGCGCGCGGAAAATTCTTCGAGATTTTCGTAGGAAGTCGCCCCGCTTGCAAGCAGACACTCGTCGTAATCGGCAAAATGGGGCATTTCCGTCGCATGACCGTCAAAAATGCCCGCTCCCCTCTCGAAATCCTCTTTTTCAGCCATGAACCTGATGCCGTATCCGGATGCATCCGGCCTGACCGAGAAGAGCGCGAGATCGTAGAGAGGGTACGAGACGGTGAAGCGACCGCGAAAGAGGTTTGCCAGGATCGGGAGTTCCCGGCCTTCGATCTCTACAGACCAACTCATGCTTCTCTCCCGGCGAGATCATGGAGCACCTGAAAGTGAAGGGGGATCATCGGGTACGGCTGCGGGATCGCTTCCTCACTCAGAAGACTGAGATAATAGATATGGTCGGGTGCGATGCCTGCCGATGCAAGGGCGGCGCATGCCGATACGATGGCCGCTTTTCTCCCGGGCGTGATGTCGAGAGCGATGGCGTATCCGTTCCCGTGCAGGTGTTTTGCAAGTCGTAATACCTCCTCCCCCGTCCCCGGGAAATCGCCGCACGGAACCTCGATGGTCGAGATCAGAGGGTCGATGCCGTACCGCTCCGAAATAATACCGAACCCCTCGACGATGCCAGAAGGACCGGAACGGCACGCCGTATCCGTCACGATATAGACCTCGGATGGAACATACCTCTTTTCGCGGAGCACGGCGTGGTAGGTGTTGAGGAGCGCCCAGGCCGACCGCCCGGCAAAGGTGATATAGGCCCGCAGGTCATGCATGGCAGAGATTATCCAGGATAAAGGGTAAAAAAATTGTGATCTCTCTCTCACGCAATCGGGACGACGAGCAGGACCCCTTTATGGGTCACCACCTCTACGGGCACACCGTAGACGTCCCTGATCGCGTCCGGGGTGACGATCCCGCGATCGCCGTGGCTGTGGACCCGCCCGTCTTTCAGGAAGATGAATCGGTCCGCGTATCTGAGCGCCTGGTTGAGATCGTGCATCGTCATCACCGCCGCAATCGTATGCTGCCGGACGATCTGGACGATGGTGGAGAGGATCTCGACCTGATTTTTCAGGTCCAGATTGCTTGTCGGTTCGTCGAGCAGGAGCACCTTGGGCTCCTGCACGAGCGCCCGCGCGATCGCGACTTTCTGGATCTCGCCGCCGCTCATCTCGTCGATATAGGAGAGACGGAGGGCGTCCATCGAGAGACGGTGGAAGACGGCGTCTACGATCCTGAGATCGTGCTCGGTGACGTCCCAGCCGATATGGGGCCGACGGCCGAGGAGAACGGCGTCGAATGCAGTCAGCCGCCCGGTCTCGACCCGCTGGGGGACATAGCCCACCCTCCGCGCGATGTCCATCAGGTTGAGCCGGGAGAGATCCTCGCCGTCGAGGTTGACGACGCCCGTCTTCGGCCTGAGGATCCGGTTCAGGCACTTCAGGAGCGTCGTCTTCCCGACGCCGTTCGGGCCGAGGATGGCAACGATTTCTCCCGCATCGATCGTGAATACGATCTCGTCGAGCACCTCGCGGTTCCGATAGAGGAACGTGAGTTCTTCGACCGAGAGGATCATCGCCGGTACCCCCTGAGCAGCAGGTAGATGAAGATCGGTGCGCCCATGAACGCCGTGATCACGGCGACCGGGAGGATATAGGGGGCCACGATGACCCGCGCGATGGTGTCCGAGGCGAGGAGGAGAACACCCCCCGTCACGCAGGAGCCCGGGATCAGGTAGCGCTGGTCGTCCCCGATGATCCTTCTTGCCATATGCGGGCAGACAAGACCTACGAAACCGATCACGCCGAGAAACGAGACGATCACGGCGGAGACAAGCGCCGCGACGATCATCCCGACGTTCCGCACCCGCTCGACATTGACGCCGAGCCCTTTTGCGGTCTCGTCGCCGGCATCGATGGAGTTGTAGTTCCAGCGGTTGGCGAGAAAGAAGATGGTCGCCGCCACGACGACGACGGTCATGATCCCGAGTTCCTGCCAGTTGATCCGGCCAACGTCGCCGAACGTCCAGAAGACGACAGCGGCGAGCTGGGTGTCGTCGGCAAAGTACTGCAGGAACATCGTGCCCGCCGAGAAGAGCGAGGAGAGCGCGACGCCTGCAAGCACCATCACCTCGGGCGACGACCCGCGTATCCTGGAGATGAGCAGGATCACGGCAGTGGCAAGAAGGCAGAAGATAAACGCCACGATCGTCGTCAGGTAGGGGTTGTTGAGGGTGACGGCGTCGGCGACCGTCGAATGCATCTGCCCGGTGCCGAGGAGGATGACAGAGACGGCGGCCCCGAATGCGCCGGCGTTCGAAATGCCGAGGGTATATGGCGACCCCAGCGGGTTTCTGAGGATCGACTGCATGGCGACCCCTGCCACCGAGAGGCCGACCCCGGCGACGATGGCGGCGAGCGCCTGCGGGAGACGGATGTTCCAGACGATCAGGTCTGTATTGGATACGCGTATGGCGGCGCCGGGGTGAATAAACGCATTGACCCGGGCGACGATGCCGTTCACAAGGGAGAGCAGAACGTCGTACGGAGGGATATTGACCGCGCCGACCGCGATGGAAACGATCAGAAGGACAAAAAGGAGGACGATCCCTCCGAGAATCCAGAGGTGCTTGCGTCGTACGTACCCCAGGTAGTCGGCAGGGATCGCCCCGTCTGCAAAGTGCACGCCTTCATGCCCTCCTGCCGCACTCTGATTTTCCGGTGGTCATGTCTGCATCACAGCGCGATCTCTTTGAATCCGAGATCGCTGTACTGATCGTTCAGGTCGTTAAAGACCGGTTTTCCAACGAAGAAGGTAAAGATCTCGTTTGCCTTCTGTGCCGGGTCGACATCTTCGAACCGGTCCGGGTAGAGCGTCTTGCCGATGAAGTATGCGTCGGCGAGCACGGTCTCGTAGTTCGTGTTGTAGAAGTTGTACGGGAGGACGCCGTAGACGCGGCCTTCCTTCGTTGCGGAGAGGCCCTGCAGTGCGGCGTCGGTCTTCAACTCACCGATCGCCCCGTCGTTGTCCATCTGGGTGGTGCCGACGTCGATGAAGATATAATCCGGGTCCCAGTCGACGAGCGCCTCTTTTGCAATATCGGCGTGCGCCGTGCCCATGCCTGCGGCGACGTTCTTTGCGTGCACCCAGAGGAACGGCGGATAGGCCGGTTCGGTGGAGATGATCCCGTGGGCGCCCGCCGAGGAGATGCCGCCGACGTAAACGGTTTTCTGTTCGTCTTCAGGGATGTCACCGGTCCGGCTCTCGAGGTCGGCCAGTGTCGCCTCGATGTAGGCGATCACTTCTTCGGCACGGTCCTCTCTGTCGAGGACCTCGCCCATCACGCGGAGACCGCCGTACATCTCAGCCTTCTCGGCATCGTTGCGGAGGGAGCCGTACGGGAACGCCACGACCGGGATGCCGGTCTTGTCCCGGAGGTCGTCGGCCTCGGCGGCGCTGGTGCCGTATGCCGTTCCGCTGGAACCGGTCTTGAAAACGAGCTGCGGACCGATCGCGATGATCTTCTCGGGGTCGTCCCTGCCTCTGAACTCGCCGAACAGGGGAAGGTCCTTGAACTGCGATCCGTATGCAAGGGCATAGGGGCGGCCTTCAATCGTCTGATTTCTCTTCTCGATATCGTCGACGCCGACGGCGAGGTCCTGATCCTGCAGATAGACCAGGTAGCGCAGGCACCCTGAGCCCGAACAGACGACGCTTTCCGGCGGTGACGGAACGACGACCGTCCTGGCAAAACCATCGGTGACCGAAACGGTCTGGCCGGTGCCGTTCCGGGTGTCAGTCGGAGCGGTCCCGGTGCAGCCGGCAAACAGGACAAGGGCCAGAATTGCACAGACGAATGCAATAGTAGGTACAATTTTTTTACTCATATTCTCTCACCCGGTATCGTTGGGTATAATCATATCATCAATAACGAGTAATCAATGTTATCATAATTGTTGTTGGTAATAATCGGCCCTGTTGCGACCTGTAAGAACGAAAAACCGCAATAAAAGAGAATTAATGAGATCTTACAGGGCAGGGATCCGACCGGCCGCTTCGAAGGGCGAAGACCCTCGCACTCCAGAGGGCGGGCATCGCCGACACTTCGCATATGCCCTGACCGTGCGATTCACCGGCAGAGACGTTCGGCACCCCTGCCGGTAATCTGCTTACCTGATGATACCTGGCAAGTGCTCGAACAGGTGTTCCTCTGTTTCAGTCACGCATGATCCCCCGGAGATCCCGGTCGGAGAGTTGGCTCACATCGAGAGATCACTCTGATATCAGATGATTTCGGGATACCCCACCACTTTTTGGATCTGGAAAAAAATTATTCTTTTTTGATCTGCCGCAGCAGGCGGGCCTGCATGCCGAAGTACTTCGAGACGCCCACGGCGTCGCACTGGTCGAGCGTCTTTGAGTCGAAGGAAACGAGGTCGTCGGAGTAGAGAGCCATTGGAGCACTCCGTCCGACGACGTGCACGCCGCCCTTGAGGATCATGCAGTCGACGGTGCCGGTGACCCGCTCCTGCGTGGTGTCGATGAAGGCGTTGAGCGCGGCATAGAGAGGTTCGTGGATCAGGCCCATGTAGGCGAGTTCAGACCATTTTTCGTCGACGATACCCTTGAAGGAGAGTTCTGCTCTGGTGAGCACCAGCCGTTCGAGATCATGGTGTGCCGCGAGGATGACCGTCGCAGCCGGGTGCTCGTAGTTCTCGCGGGCCTTGAGACCCAGGATGCGGTCCTCCATCATGTCGTTCCGCCCGACGCCGTGACGGCCGGCGACGGCGTTGAGCGTTCTGATGAGTTCGGCCCCTTCCATCCTCGCGCCGTCGAGAGAGACGGGCACGCCGTTCTCAAAGCCGACGGACACCAGCTCGGGTTCGTTCGGGGTGTCTTTGAGGGGGGCGGTCCACGCATAGATCTCTTCGGGCGGGTGGTATGCAGGGTCTTCGAGTTTTCCGCCCTCGATGCTCCGGGACCAGAAGTTCTCGTCGATGCTCCATGGCTTTTCCTTCCTGACGGGCACGGGGATCTCGTGCTCACGGGCATAGTCGATCTCCCACTCTCTGGTGAGGTTCATCTCCCTGATCGGTGCGATCACCTCGAAACCGTGCGTCCTGAAGATGAAGTCGAACCTGAGCTGGTCGTTGCCCCTGCCGGTGCAGCCGTGGGCGATCGCCGTCGCGCCCTCGTTCTTTGCGATGGCGACGATCTCCTCGGCGATCAGGGGGCGGGCGAGGGCGGTGCCCATCGGGTAGCCCTCGTAACTGCCGTTGGCCTTGATCGCCGGGAAGATATGCTCTTTGACGAACTTCTCCTGCACGTTGACGGTGTAGTGGCGGTCTGCGATCCGCTCGCCTTTTTTCGCCGCCTCTTCGATCTCCTTTGCGGGCTGACCGACATCGACGACGACGGTGATCACCTCGTCGTAGCCGTAGTGCTCCTTGAGGAGCGGGATACAGATCGAGGTGTCAAGGCCGCCCGAGTAGGCGAGTACAACTTTTCCTTTTCCCATTGGTGACGCTCCCTGCGTTATTGAGAGGATCCGGCGGGCGTTTGAGCCGCCGGCCCCCCGGTATGACGGTACAGATATCGCATTCATTCCATAAAAGGTGGTGCAGGAGAAGGGGGCCCTGATCCTTCGGCGAAAAAAGAGACGTCGGTTCAGATCCCGGCGTGGTAATGGCTCAGCGGCTCGATGGTGATCTCCTCGTGTTTCATCACTTCGATCGCTCCGGCCGCCGCCTCGGCCGCGGAGAGGGTGGTGATGTAGGGCACCGAGTAGTCCACGGCGACCCGCATGATCTGATAATGGTCCTGCCGCGACTGCTTGTCCGACGGCGTGTTGATGATCAGGCTGATCTCCCCTTTTCGCATCATATCGATGACGTTCGGCGAGCCTTCCTGCACCTTTCTGACCATCTTCATGTCGATGCCGGCCTGGAGGAGACAGTCCGCGGTGCCGCCGGTGCCGTAGAGGACCAATCCGAGTTCGCTGAGTTTCCGTGCGATCGGAACGATCGCCTCCTTCTGCTCGTCCGGGACCGAGATGAACACGTTGCCCTCAAGCGGGAGGTCGTTGTCGGCCGCGAGGCATGCCTTGTAATAGGCCCGACCGAAGTCGTAGTCGATGCCCATCACCTCGCCGGTGCTCTTCATCTCCGGGCCGAGGACCGTGTCGACGCCCGGAAGTTTGTTGAAGGGGAGGAGCACCTCTTTGACGGCGACGTGTTTCAACGTCTTCTCCTGGTAGCCCAGTTCCGCGAGTTTCCTCCCCATCATCACCCTGGCGGCGATCTTCGCCAGCGGAATCCCGGTCGCCTTCGAGACGAAGGGGACGGTGCGGCTCGCCCGCGGGTTTGCTTCGAGCACGTAGACGATGTCGTCTTTCACGGCGAGTTGAATGTTGATCAGCCCGGCCACGCCCATATCGAGGGCGATGCGCCGGGTGTAGTCCTTCACCCGCTCGATCACCGATGCCGAGAGAGACTGCGTGGGAATGACGCAGGCGGAATCGCCCGAGTGAACGCCGGCTTCTTCGATGTGCTCCATGATGCCGCCGATGAGCACCTCTTCGCCGTCGCAGACGGCGTCGACGTCGAGTTCGTAGGCGTCCTGGAGGAAACGGTCGATGAGCACCGGGTGCTGCCGCGAGACCCTGACCGCTTCTTTCATGTAACTTTCCAGCTCCACCTCGTCGTGGACGATCTCCATCGCCCTTCCGCCGAGAACGTAACTCGGCCTGACGAGCACGGGGTACCCGATCTCTTCCGCAATGATGCGTGCCTGAGCTTCGGAGTACGCAGAACTGTTCGGCGCCGAGGGTATGCCGAGCCTGTCCAGGAGCACGCTGAACCGGTCCCTGTCCTCCGCGACGTCCATGGCGTCCGGCGACGTCCCCAGGATCCGTGTCGGGAGCCCGAGTTTCCTGATCTCGTTCTCGATGGGGATGGCGAGGTTGACCGAGTTCTGCCCGCCGAACTGGACCATCACGCCATAATATTCGTCGTTTTTCAGGATGTTCATGACGTCCTCGAGCTGCATTGGCTCGAAGAAGAGCAGGTCCGAGGTGTCGAAATCGGTGGAGACGGTTTCGGGATTGTTGTTGACGATGTGGACGAGCACCCCTTCTTCCCGCGCCGCTTTCACCGCATGGACAGTGCAGTAGTCGAACTCGATCCCCTGCCCGATCCTGATCGGGCCAGATCCGAGAATGAGCACCTTCCGGCGACTGTCGCGCATGTCTTCGTTCTCTTTTTCCCAGGTGGAGTAGAGATACGGGGTTGTTGCCGGAAATTCGGCGGCGCAGGTGTCGACCATCTTGTAGGTCGCCTTCCCTGCCTGCCGCTCGACCTCTTCTGCCGGCAGGCCGGTGAGCTCGGCGATCTCGGTGTTGGAGAAGCCGAAGCGTTTGGCCGCCCTGATATCTCCTTCCTCGTAGTTGTCCCTGAGTTTCGTCTCGATCTCGACGGCATGCCGCATCTTCTCCAGGAAAAAGGGAGCGATCTTCGTCATTCCGGCGATCTCTTCGACGGTCATCCCCTGCCTGAAGGCGTCGAAGAGGCAGCCGAACCGCTCGTCGGTCGGGCTCGTCAGGATCATCCTGATCTCGTTGAGGTTGGTGTGCTCGCGCTGATCGTTGTCCAGGGAGCGGAGCGCCTTCTTGAAGGCCTCTTCAAGGGTCCGGCCGATGGCCATGACCTCGCCGGTGGATTTCATGGCGGTCGTCAGGGTCCGGTCGGCGGTCTTGAACTTGTCGAAGGGCCAGCGCGGCACCTTGACGACGACGTAATCGATCGCCGGCTCGAAGGAAGCCGGCGTCTTGCCGGTGACGGAGTTCAGGATCTCGTCGAGGCGGAGACCGATCGCGATCTTTGCGGCGACCCGCGCGATCGGGTAGCCGGTCGCCTTCGAGGCGAGGGCCGAGGAGCGCGAGACACGAGGGTTCACCTCAATGACCCGGTAGTCGCCTTCCTGGAAGGCGAACTGGATGTTGCAGCCGCCCTGCACGTTGAGGGCCCTGATGATCTTGATCGCCGCCGAACGCATCATCTGGAACTCGTCGTCCCGCAGGGTCAGGATCGGAGCGACGACGACGCTCTCCCCGGTGTGGACGCCCATCGGGTCGACGTTCTCCATGCCGCAGACGATGATGCAGGTGTCGGCGGCGTCGCGCATCACTTCGAACTCGATCTCCTTCCAGCCCATGACGCTCTCTTCGATGAGCACCTGATGGATGCGCGAGCGGTTGAGACCCACCTCGACGATGCGCCGCAGTTCTTCCGGGGTGTGGGCGATCCCGCCGCCGGCCCCGCCGAGGGTATATGCCGGGCGGATGATCGCAGGCAGCCCGACCTGCTCGCGGGCCAGGTCCAGATCCTCGATATGTTCGAGGATCATGCTCTTCGGGACGGGTTCGCCGATTGCAGTCATCAGGTCCTTGAACTTCTCCCGGTCCTCGCCCTGGTAGATCGCTTCGAGAGGCGTGCCCAGGATCTCGACGTCCCTGAGCGCCCCCATCTCGGCGAGTTCGGCGGTCATGTTCAGGCCGGTCTGGCCGCCCATGCCAGAGAGGATGCCGTCAGGCCGTTCTTTCTCGATGATCTTCGCGATGATCCCGGCGTTGATGGGCTCGATATAGATCCGGTCGGCCATCTCGGGATCGGTCTGGATCGTGGCCGGGTTGGAGTTGACCAGCACCACCTCGACGCCCTCCTCGCGCAGGGCGCGGCAGGCCTGGGAGCCCGAAAAATCGAACTCGGCGGCCTGTCCGATCTGGATCGGACCCGATCCGATGATCAGCACCTTTTTGATATGGGGATGTTTCGGCATCAGGCGATCCTCCTGTACATCAGGTCGAAGAAGTGACGTTCGGTATCGCGCGGGCCGCAGTGCGCTTCCGGATGGAACTGAACGCAGAGAAGGTTGAGGTCGTCGTTGCAGAACCCTTCGACGCTGCCGTCGTTCACGTTGGTATAGGCGACGTTGCAGCCCTCCGGGAGGGTGTCGCCGTCCACGGCGAAGCCGTGGTTCTGGGTGGTGATGTAGATCCGCCCGTCCATGTGGCGCACCGGCTGATTGGAGCCGCGGTGGCCGAACTTCATCTTGTAGGTCTCACCGCCGAGGGCGAGGGCGCAGATCTGGTTGCCCATGCAGATCCCGAAGACCGGCAGTTCGCCGATGAAGTGTTTTGTCGCCGCGATGGCGTCGGTGGCGCGTTCCGGGTCCCCGGGACCGTTGGTGATAAAGATGGCCTCCGGCTCGTAGGACTCGATCTCGGAAGGCTTCGCATTGTACGGGAAGATGTGCAGGTCGGCGCCCCGCCTGTGCAGGCTGATCGCCATATTCTTTTTTATCCCCAGGTCGATCACGGCGATCCTCTTTCCTGGACCCGGGATGCGGTAGGACTCTTTGCATGAGACCTGTGCGAGCAGGTCCTGCTCGCTGATGTCCGGAACGGCGCGGGCCATCCGCACCGCCTCCTCGCCGTCGTCGCTTCCGACGATGAGCGCCGCGCGCATCGTGCCGTGTTCCCTCGTCTTGACGGTGAGCTTGCGGGTGTCGACGCCTGAGATCCCTAAAAGCCCGTTGTTTTCAAAAAAGTCGATGATTGATGGATTTGCCGATGGTTTGGTGCAAACCTCCCGCGCAACGCAGCCGAGAGCATGCACCACCGGACTTTGAAAATTATGCCCGTCTACACCATAATTGCCGATCAACGGGAAGGTGAACATGAGGATCTGACCCGCATAACTGGGGTCGGTGAGCCCCTCCATGTATCCGGTCATCTGGGTGGAAAAGACCAGTTCGCCGGAATTGGCCCCTTCAACACCGAATCCCTCTCCCACAATAAATTCGCCGTCTTCAAGACCCAGAACCGCCTTCATGAATTACCATAGTTATTGCGCCACGAACCTTTTTAACAATAGTGACCATGCCGCTCCTGCGGTTCTGGCAAACCTTATATGTCGTGCCGCCCTTGAATCGGCTGGAGAAAGAGCATGCACGGCGCCTGGACCGTACGTTCGGTCGAGATCACGGTAGAGGGGCAGCCTGGAGAGCTGGTCCTGCTCTATGAGGATCTTGGCGATGCCTGTCCCGGCATGGGGCGGTACACCATCGAGTTCCGGAGGGGTGGAGAGGTGCTGTACACCTATCACACGAACACCCACGAATACCCGCCGGGAAGCCCGCAGAGCGCAGAGAGCGTGGCCCTGACAACCTTTTCCCTCCTCGCAAACGCCCTGCCAGAGCGGCCCGACACCTTTCTTCTCCACCCGCCCGAACCGCGCGTGCGCCCTTCTCCCGCGGAACCCTGCGACGGCGCACTCATCATCCAGGGCAGCCCGCGCCGCCACGGCAACACCGCCACTCTTGCCGGGTGGGCGGCGGACGCCTGCGTCGCCGCCGGTCTTGGCACCACATTTGTATATCCGGATGAGCGTGCGATCGGCAACTGCACCGCCTGTTACCGCTGTTTCAATACAGGCAGGTGCGTGATCGAGGACGATATGGACGGGGTGATCAGGGCGATCGAGGCGGCGCGCCTGATCGTCGTCTGCACCCCGGTCGCCGCCGGCACGGTTTCCGCAGCCTTAAAAACCCTCATCGACCGCTCCCTCTCTCTTGTCGCCGCCCGGGCGCTCTCGGGCCAGACCCCGGTGCAGTGGGGCATCCTCTGTTCGGCCGGCGCCGAGGACTTCACCTGCGTTCACCGGGTGGTTCACACCTTTTTCGAGCGCCTTGGCATCCGCCCCCTCGGCTCTGTTCTCGTGCCTGACGTGGACGAGGTGACCGATCTCCGCGCCGATCCCGATCGGGAGAACGATCTGCGGAGCCAGATGGACACACTGCTCGCCGCCATGGCCCTGCCAGATAACAAACCCTGATATTTTTTCGGCCCCAACACCGCTGCCCGAAGGAGAGACCATCAGCGCGATCCAGGGGGCCGGGCACATTTCACCTCTGAAAAACCGGCCGGTTTATAACGTACATGGGATCGTCACAGCTATCCGGGCCGATGGATTCTACCTGCAGGATCCCGATCCGGATGACGACGCGGCCACGTCCGAGGGCATTTTTGTCTATGAGGTCGTTGTACCGGGAATTAAGGTCGGCGATGAGGTCCTGGTCAACGCGGTGGTAATCGAGATGGATCTGGGGGATGGATATCTCACCGTCACCGAATTGAAGAACCCGCATGTGGAAGTGATCTCAAACGATAACGCCCTGCCCGAACCGGTCCTGATTGGCGAGGGTGGCCGGATTCCGCCTTCCGAGGTCATTGATGATGACACCATGGGCAAGATCGGCGATTCGGGCGAATTTGACCCGCAGAACGACGGGATTGATTTTTCTCCCTCCGACCATAAA
>JASGMW010000040.1 GCA_030156225.1 Methanofollis sp. | reverse complement strand
CGGGTAAAAATACATAAGCATTATCATTCAAGAGAGTACGAAGATGGCGAATTCAGAAGATACGATAGTCTATTCCCTTGGCCCGAACTGCGGGATCGGGGAGGTCGAAGAGGGGAAGATCTATGCAGGAACCGTTCAGGGTTTTGCAAATTTCGGAACCTTCGTCCAGTTGAACACCCGGCTCAAAGGACTGATCCACAAGAGCAACAGTCTCCAGGAGCACGAGGAACGGGAGCAGATCTTTGTAAAGGTGATCAATATCAGGAACAACGGGAACATCGACCTTGCAGAGGTCGTGCCCCGGGTGTACCGGACCGAGACCGTCAGCCGGCGGGTCCATGTGACGAAAATGGGGGAACTCCAGTCGCAGGTCGGCAGGAGCGTCACCCTCGAAGCCTCGGTCGCCCAGATCAAGCAGACGAGCGGACCGACGATCTTCACCCTCGTCGACGAATCCGGAAGCGGCAATGCCGCCGCGTTTGTCGAGGCCGGTGTCCGGGCGTACCCGGAGATCGAACTCGGGGGCACCGTTCTTGTCAGCGGAGAGGTGATGCGCCGGCAGAACCAGCTTCAGATCGAGGTCAGTTCGATGGAAGCGCTCACGGGCGAAGATGCCCGGCGGGTGCACGACCGGATCGAATCCGCCCTCGACGCGCGTTCTGAACCCGAAGAGATTCCGCTCCTGATCGAGAGCGACGTCCTCGAATGCCTGCGTCCCACAATGCGAACGGTGGCGAAGATGATCAGGCGGGCCATCTTTGAGGCGCAGCCGATCATTCTCCGCCACCATGCGGACGCCGACGGCATCTGCGCCGCCGTCGCCGTCGAACAGGCGGTGATCTCCCTGATGCGCGAGGAAGGCGACGATCTCGACACCGCGTATTATCTCTTCAAGCGCTCCCCCTCGAAAGCGCCGTTCTACGAGATCGAAGACATCACCCGCGATCTCGACTTCGCCCTGAAGGATCACGAGCGGTTCGGACAGAAGATGCCGCTGATCGTTCTGATGGACAACGGGTCCACCGAGGAGGATCTCCCCTCGATGAAGATGGCCGAGATCTACCGCCTCCCGATGATCGTCGTGGATCACCACCACCCGGACGCGATCGTCGACGAGTACGTGATCGCCCATGTCAACCCCTATCATGTCGGCGGGGATTTCGGGATTACAGCCGGCATGCTCGGTACCGAGGTGGCGCGGCTGATCAACCCGAAGATCAGCGACCTGATCAGGCACCTGCCCGCCGTGGCAGGCGTGGGCGACCGGAGCGAGGCGCCCGAACGCCAGCGGTACCTCGATCTCGTCGCAGAGGATTATTCAGAGGAGGCATGCAAGGACATCGCCCTTGCGCTGGACTACGAGCAGTTCTGGCTCAGGTTCAACGATGGCAGGGAACTGGTCAAGGACATCCTCAATCTCAAGGGGAGCCCTGACCTTCAGAAGAACCTGGTCGGCCTCCTTGTCGAGTCGGCAAACGCCGCGATCGAGGAACAGATGGCGGCGTCCATGCCCCACGTGGTCAAGGAGAATCTGCCGAACGGAGCATATCTCTTCAAGATCGATGTGGAGATCTTCGCCCACCGCTTCACCTTCCCCCCGCCCGGCAAGACCTCGGGCGAGATCCACGACCGGCTCTGTCGGGAACACCCGGGCGAACCGGTGGTTACCCTTGGCTTCGGCCCGGACTTTGCAGTGCTCCGTTCCCGCGGCGTGCTCATGAACATCCCGCAGATGGTCCGCGAGCTCCACGACGAGATCAGCGGCGGCGGAATCAGCGGCGGCGGCCATCTGGTCGTCGGGTCCATCAAGTTCGTCGAAGGCATGCGCGAAGCCGTGCTCAGCGGCCTTGTGGAAAAGATCGGGCGGGCCCCGGTCGAATAAAAGATCCAGATCCCCATACCGGGCTCCGTCTCTTTTTATCCGCCTGCGAAAGGCATAAGTTTTTCAAACCGTATGTACGTGACCATGACGCAAAGATCAGATCAGGGGGTCGCAGATGCGTGCGTACTCTGTTGCCTGGCGCTGTTGCTGCTTGCAGTATGTGCTGCGCCGGTTTCAGCACGGGGCGCCACCATCTCGGATATTCAACCCGGCGACACGATATTTGTCTATGAGGAGGGCCTCGATATCGCCGCCCTGCAAAAAACTGCCACCGGCAACCCGGTCACGGCCCTCAGGCGTTTCACCGACGACGACACCACAAAGGGCATCGTCAAAGAACTACCGGTCTCGGACGACAGGAACTTCGACGTGCTGGATGCGTCGGTCGGCAGTTATACCGGACTGTATTATGCCTACAGCCAGATAGACGGCCTGACGGGAAAGACGGTCTATGTACGCTATCCTGAAGTGAGCATCGATGCGGTGCTCGCAAATCCGAACCATGCCGACAGGATCACCGGGATCACCATACCTGACGGAACCGCGATCGCCGTTAAGGTCGTTTCCCCCTTCGTGGGCATCGATTACATCGTCGGGTCAACCCATGCATCCGTCGATATCGTCGTCACGACGCCGGGGGGCGCGGAGCTGACGACCTTCGGCGGGGCGAACCTTGCAGACCTGCCGGTTACGGCCCAGCAGTTCTACACCGACGACGCCGGCATATCCTCTCCGATCGTCCTCGATCGTCTTGAAGAGGGGACGTACACGCTTCAGGCGCAGTGGCGTTCACCGCAGAGTTTTGCCGACTCCGCGCAGGACTCGAACGTGATCACGTTCTCTGTGGGCGATCGGATCGGCGTCGACGTCACCGCGACGCCGACCACGACCACGACCACGCCAAAAACAACCATACCGCCGGTGACAACGGCCCGGCCGACGACGGTGTCGACGACACCCCCGGTTACGGCCTCCACGGTGCTGCCGACCACCACGGCACCGCCGACGACGGTGCCGACAACGCAGGCGTCCGGAACGACGCTCCTGCCCATCATCGGCATGGTGTCTGCGATCCTCCTCTTTGTGAGGCGAAAATAACCATTTTTCCCTTTTCAGCACCGAACCGACCGGCCGCAGCTGGCGGCGAACAGTCGCGTATACAGACCGCCCGCCAGAACAAAGACTATATATAATAGTCGGCTATTACATCTAAAGGCCGAGGATCCGAGATGGTTGACAAAAAAAGTATCCGGGACAAATATAACGACACTCAGAGCCGGATTGTATATTATCTCAAAAATGGCATACGGCGTGGCAAACATTACTTCAAAGCAAAATATATTGCCAGCGATCTGGGGTTGTCGTCGAAGGAGGTCGGGACAAACCTCGCCATACTCGCCGAGATCTGCGAAGAACTCGAGATCACACGCTGGAGTTATTCGAACTCCACCACCTGGCTGGTCAGTCCGAGGGCGGCATAATTAATTATACCTGGCTTCGAGTTTTAAGTATGGAAAAAATCGTATCGTTTGATTCCGAGATCGAGTTCATCGCCAGGATCAACGAGTTCAAGGACTGTCTCATGCAACAGGGACCGGAAGGCTCGAACAACGAAGACCCAGGACAGTTCTGGTTCAATATCGACGTGCCGAAGGGACACGGGCTTAAGGCAGGCGATCGGATCAGGATCACCATCGAAAAGATCTGAATCACCTGCTTTTTCGATCCCCACTCTTGCAGATCGGTTCATTGCCCCCCCTCATAAGGCAGGAATGAAGATAGATTCTGTATTGTTCTATCGTGGCGAGAAAAAACATATCGAAATGAACAAATAAGGATATATCACACTATCAGGTAATGGAAGAGGGAAAACTCAAGATCTGTGTCTTCGGCACATTCAATGCAGGCAAGTCCAGCTTCATCCAGGCCCTCGACCCCGATACGCGGCATATAGAAGCGAACTGTCCCGGAGGGACCACGACGATCGCCCTTGATTTCGGCAGGGTCAGAATAGGAGACCGGATGGTGTACCTCTTCGGAACGCCGGGACAGGAGCGATATGAGTTTGTCCGCCAGATACTTGCACGGGGGATGGACGGTGCGATCGTCATCGTAGATTCGACGGCCGCACCCGATGAAATGACCAGAAAACTCTCGGTATGGCTGAAAGAACTGGGCGTGCCGGTAGCCTTCATGCTGAACAAATGCGACCTTCCCGAATCCTATCCGTCCCGTTTTGCACCTGAAATAGGAGAGGCGTCGGTACACCTCATTTCCGCCAGGAACGGTGAGAACGTGCATGAGGCGCTCTCTTCATTCGTGGACACCATTGTCAGGTAAAAATTCGGTGAAAACCAAATAGTATATCTTTTCTGAGACGTCACATTGGTTTGATGGCAAGCAAAGGGATTGCAGCTTTTTCCGCGATTGTATGTCTCTGCACGCTGGTATGGGTGGGCGGCTGTACCGGTATCGGTTTTGGAGAGGTGACCTACAGCGAAGGGCAGCTCCTGGTCATGGTGGACAACCCCTCGGAACCGGTCGAAGCCACGTTGCAGGTGACGATCTTCAGGACCGGCGATTTCAAACAGACAGAGGTTGCAAATATTGTGGAGGGAGAGACCATTCAGACAGGGCAGACCTCCTACACCTTCCCGGTCGACCTTGAACCAGGCGTGTATAAACTCTACCTCTATATCACAAAGGGGAATGCCAGGACCGTTTCCGTGATCAGGGATATCAGGGTGTAAACGATGGACAGAACAATGGAGGCGGCGCGTGGGCGCATCCCGGCCGACTGCGCCTATACAGGGGCGGCCCTCTTCAATCCCTTCACCTGTTCGTGGGAGGAGACCGCATTTGCCGTCACGGACGGGATCGTCGTCGGACTCGGGGAATATGACGCGGAAAAAACCGTCGATCTCGGTGGGGCCAGGGTTGTTCCGGGTCTCATCGACGCACACGTCCATATCGAAAGTTCGCTCCTCACTCCGTGCGAGTATGCACGCTGCGTCGCCCCGCATGGAACGACGACGGTGATCGCCGACCCCCACGAGATCGCCAACGTCTCGGGAAAAGACGGCATAGAGTTCATACTCGCCGAAGGAAACAGATCCGGCCTTTCGATCCTCGTCACCCTCCCCTCATGCGTTCCCGCCACGCCCCCGGACACAGGCGGCGCCGTCCTCTCTGCAGACGACCTCCTCTCGTTTGCAGAGAGGAAAGGGGTTGTCGGCCTCGGCGAGATGATGAATGTGCCCGGAGTCCTGAACGGCGATCCTGCGATCTGGAAAAAACTCGGACTCTTCCCGATCAGGGATGGTCATGCTCCGCTTCTCAGCGGAAAAGACCTCAACGCCTATGTGCTTGCAGGACTGCAGAGCGATCACGAGTGCACCTCATACGCCGAAGCCAGGGAAAAACTGCGCCTCGGCATGTATATCATGATGCGGGAAGGCTCGACCGAGCGAAACCTTGCCGCCCTCGCCCGGCTGCTCACCTCATGCACGGCGCCGCGCTGCTGCCTTGCCACCGACGACCGGCACGCGGACATGCTTGTCCACGAAGGGCATATCGACGACTGCATCAGGAAACTGGTAGATTCCGGCGTCCCGCTTGAACTCGCACTGCGTGCGGCGACCCTGACGGCGGCAGAGCGCTTCCGGCTCCAGGACAGGGGAGCAATCACCCCGGGAAAAAGAGCCGATTTCTGTGTGCTCGCCGAAAATGATACGTTTCAGGTGAAGGAAACCTATATCTTCGGCCGACGCTACGAGGATCCCGGCTATCGGGAGGCTTCCTGCCCGAAGCAGCAGTTCGCCTGCCGTCTGCCCGGACCGGAAGATCTTGCCCTGAACGGAAAGGGGACGGCGCGGGTGATCGGTCTGGTGGAAGGCCAGATCGTCACCAAAGCGCTTTCCCTTCCGGCGGATACTGCCGACATCCCGGACCTTGAAAGAGATATCCTCAAGGTGACAGTCTGCGACCGGTACCGCGGCGAGGGTGCGGGTACCGGACTGGTCCACGGATTCGGTCTGAAGGAAGGGGCCATTGCGACAAGCGTCTCCCATGACGCCCATAACATCGTTGCAGTCGGCACCTCGGACGCGACGATCATCACCGCCGTCCGCGAGGTGATCAGAAACCGGGGGGCGATGGCGGCGGTTTCGGAAGACAGGACCACCGCTCTTCCCCTGCCGTGCGGCGGTCTGATGGCGACAGCGCCGTATCCCCGGGTGGTCGCCTGCCTCGATCGTCTTGCAGAGCAGACGCGGGCGATGGGAGCGATCGATCACCCGTTTATGTACCTCTCGTTTCTGGCGCTCACCGTGATACCCCATCTGCGCATTACGCCGCGCGGCGTCTTCGACGGGGATGCCTTTGCCGACGTCCCTCTCTTCTTTGAGGAACCATGAACGACGAGCATATCATCGAGACGATCGGGAAGACAACAGTCGTCGTGCGGGAGGGGCGGGTCGTCGAGGTCGGCGACCCCCTGATCCGCGCCTGCCCGCTTGCCGAACGCTTCGGCAGACCTGTGCGGGAGATGACAAAGGATGCGATCCGGGAGAATGTCGAGGAGAGGATCCGCTCGTTCGGGATGTGCACCCCGGACCGCGAGGTGCTTGCAGGTCCGGATTTCGTCCTTTTCGGAGCCTCTGAACTTATATCATGTGCCATCCGCCGGGGTCTGCTCGACTGTGCCGTCATCGTCTGCGACGGGGCCGGGACACTGGTTGCACGAACTCCTGAACTTGTCCAGGGCATCGGAGGAAGAATGTCCGGGCTGGTGAAGACCTCGCCGATACCCGCGGTGATCCGGCGGATCGAGGAGAACGGCGGCCGTGTCCTCGACCCTGAAACGACGACGATCAGCCAGGTGGAGGGAGTGGCGTTCGCCCGCGATCTCGGCTGCAGGAAGGTGGCGGTCACGGTCGCCGGCGCCGAAGATGCAGAGACGATCCGTCGTCTCTTTCCCGAGACCCTCGTCATCGGGGTCCACACGACCGGGTTTTCGGCAGACGAATCCAGACGTCTGGTCGCCGTCGCCGATATCGTTACCGTCTGCGCGTCGCGGCACCTCCGTGAGGCGGCCGGAAGGGTGGCGCTCCTCCAGGGCGGGGCCGCCATCCCTGTGTTCGCACTGACTGCGCAGGGCAAAGATGTCCTTCTCGAAAAGATCCGGGAGACCGACATCCAGGTCTTTATCAGGGGGGAACGGCTCCCGGTTACCGGAAAACGGGAACCCGAACCCCTCATCTGATCTGTTCCGGTTGAACCGACGGGTTCAGAAGAGGCCCTCAGAAGTTTGAGGAGTGATCCGGGGCGATTTGGGTAATATATCTGCCGATGTGGCCGATAGTGTACCGAAATAGTATCACCCATCGGGGGTACCGAATGAAAAAAACAGTTTGGTTTGTTTTGATGATGTTCTGCCTGCTCACCGGCTCAGTGGCTGCAGCAGATACGAGCAATTACAACGCCGCATCGATGATAGAAGTAACGGATGTGCAGATCAGCCCGGATGTGCTGATGAACGGAGACACGGCAACGGTCAAGGTCACCGTGATGAACACAGGAGACGAAACCGTCGCCATATCGAGGGCAGTGTTCTACGGTACCGACATTTCGGTCCTGAATTCCAATACGTACGACTCGGTCGGCGATATCGGTGGAGGAACCACGAAGACCTTCACATTCACCATCGAGGCCGACGGTTCGGACACGGTGTATTATCCGACCTTCTATCTGGACTTCAGGGATGCCGGGAGCCTTCGATACCCCGTCGCGGTGAAGGTGCAGAGCAACGAGGTGCAGATTTCGGTTCAGGACAGGCCCGACGTATTCACCGCCGACAGGAAAGAAACGGTCACCCTCCTGATCGGCAATCCCCGTGAGAACACGGTCAACGGCGTGACCGTCACCCCCTCGGGAGACGGCATCGAGAGCACCCAGTCCGGTTACTTTGTCGGCGACCTCGAACCCGACGAGTCTGCTGAAGTTTCGTTTGATGTCGCGGCATCGCACTCCACCGACCTCATCTGCACGGTCACCTACCGCAACGGTATGAACACGCATACCTCTGTCATCACCATCCCGATAGAGGTGGGGGTGTCCAAGACCGGCCCGATCATCGTGATCAACAACCTGGAATTGAGTAGTTCGGGCGGATCATACGAGATCAGTGGAGATGTGAGCAATGCCGGCCTTGAAGACTCCAAATCGGTGATTGTTACTGTCGGCAGCCCGGCCCAGGGCACGGACCCGTACCCGAACTATGTCATCGGCTCCCTGGATTCAGACGACTTCTCGAGTTTCGAGGTGACATTCACCGGACAGGGTCTCACATCGGTACCGATCGTCGTCCAGTACAAAGATGACGACGGCAATGATTACGAAACGAGCTATACAATGGATCTGAGCAGCACCACCTCGGGTACGACCAGCGGCGGAACATCTGTTTCGTCTTTTTCGGGCACCGCACCCTCCGGGGGCGGACCGGGCGGCATGGGAATACTCGGCAGGTCGGGTGGGGGTCTCGGAGCCCTTCCGATCACCCAGATAGGGATCATTCTCGTCGTTCTGGTCGTCGGCCTTGTCGCATGGCGCAAGGGCTACCTCGGGCGCGCCCGCACTGCCCTGAAGAACCTGATGAAGAAGAAGGAATGAGAGGAGACAGATGAGCAGCGTACCGGTCATCAGCCTGAGGGACGTGACAAAGGTGTACTCTCTTCCTGCCGGGGACGTGGTGGCGCTGGACCATGTCTCGCTCGATATCATGGAGGGGGAGTTCGTGGCGATCATGGGACCGTCCGGATCCGGAAAAACCACCCTGCTCAACCAGATCGGCAGTCTGGATGTCCCTACATCAGGCGATCTTTTCATCGCCGGGAAGAACATCGGGGAGATGAACGACGACGAACTCACCGACATGCGGCGCGACACCATCGGCTATATCTTCCAGAAGTTCAACCTGATCCCCCTTCTCACCGTCTACGAGAATGTGGAGTACCCGCTGATCCTGAAATACGGGAAACGCGACACGACCGGGAGACCGATCGAACTGCTGAAAATGGTCGGACTGGAAGGGCCGATGCTTGAGCACAAACCCACCGAGATTTCAGGCGGGCAGCAGCAGCGGGTGGCGATCGCCAGGGCGCTGGTGAATGACCCGAAGATCCTTCTCTGCGATGAGCCCACCGGGAACCTCGATACAAAGACAAGCAAGCAGATCATGGACATTCTCACCGATCTAAACCGGCAGGGGCGGACGATCGTCATGGTCACCCATGACCCGGAGACCGCAACATATGCCCACCGCACGATCGTCATCAGGGATGGGAGGGTCGATCCATGACTCAGAATGTGATCTTCGATCTTTCGGTCAGAAATGTCAGAAGACATTTTCTCCGCTCCATCCTCGCCGCCATCGGCATCGTCATCGGCGTCATTGCCATCACCTCCATCGGGATCATGGGGGCAAACCTGACCCTTTCGGTCACTGAAACGCTCTCGGCGAACAGCGATACGATCAAGGTGTCCCCGGGCGGAGGGCCCAGTAGTGGCGGCGGATTCGGTGGCGGCGGAGGTTCAGGCAATGATGAGGACGAGTACATCTCCGAAGATCAGTTCAGGGATATTGTACAGGCCGCAAGTCCCAATACCGTGATCCCGGTGTATTCGGAGTCGGACACGATAACGGTCGGGGATCTGGAGGGCAGAGCGGCGATCTACGGTCTCGACGATACTGATATCACCACCCTCATCACCGTGGCAAACGGCACGTATCTGAAGAGCACGTCGACCGCACTGGTGGGCCCCACCCTGGCCGAGCGCTACGATCTCAAGATCGGGAGCCGGATAAAGATCGGTGACGAAGACAGCGATGAAGGCACGAGCACGGTCAGGGTCGCGGGGATCATCGAAGAGCGCGGTATGACCTACGATATCTCCACCGACAATGCCATTGTCGTCTCTGACCGCTGGTTCACCAGTGTTTACGGCAACGAAGGGGAATACGATGAGGTCATTGTAAAACTCAACGATATCAACGATGTCGATGAGGTAGAGGAGGCCATCGACAACCAGTTGAACCGCAGAGAGGACGAAGTCACGATCTCGGACGCATCGCGGATGCTGGATTCGATCACCTCGTCCCTCTCGATGATCATCTACATGATGATGGGCATCGGCGCGATTTCCCTTCTCGTGGCTGCGGTGAGCATCTTCAACGTGATGATGATGTCGGTGACCGAGCGGACCCGCGAGATCGGGATCCTGCGGAGCATCGGCACCCGACGGAGCGTGGTGCGGCGGATGTTCCTGTACGAGGCGTTCATCCTCGGTGTGATCGGCGCGGTCATCGGAGGCATTCTAAGCGTGATCATCGGGTATACCGTCGTTCTCGTTATGATAGGGACGACGGCATACTTCTTCACGTTTGACAGTCTCATCTATGTCCCCTATGGCATAGCGGTCGGAATTGCCGTCTGCGTGCTCTCAGGCGTATACCCGGCATGGAAAGCGGCAGACCTCGATCCCATCCAGGCACTGGCGGCCGAGTAGAGGGGGGGGCCTCCCCTCCTTTTATCCCGGTGCGATGCAATACTCAAACGATCAGATGCACATGGGGTAGATGAACATGGAGCAGGAAGAAGGACAGCACACCCTCGTGGTGGAGAAGGACCAGGACTTTCTCGACGAACTTTCCGAGTATCTTGACGTCCTCGGGAATGCCACACGCCTGCGGATCCTGAAATCCATCGAACGAACGCCCAGGGATATGAGAACGATCTCGCGGGAGATCGGGACGAGTTACGAGAACACAAAGAAGCATATCGACAAACTCCTTCTGGCCGGCGTGATCAGAAAAGAAGCCGGGATGAGTGCTCCGACCTCGAAAGGAGTCCACCCGGTCTGGAAATACTCGGTGATCCCGGGGGGGCTTGAGTCGATCATCCAGAACCTCGGCCTGTTCTCGAATCTTCAGGTCAGCTTCGGGGACGTCAGCCTCTCCAGAAGGATCGACGACGTACTCGGACAGGTGACGGAAAAAATCGGGACAGCGACACCGGTGGCCGTCCTTCTTGGCGGTCCGGAAGATGGAAAGATCTTTTTGCTTGCAGCGGAGATCATCAACATCGGACGGGAAGATCAGGCAGCGGCAGGAACATATGACCCCGAACAGGACATCGCACTTTCCGAGGACTATGCGGCAGTCACCCGGATCTCGCGGCCGCACTGCCGTCTCATACGCGCGTCAGGCGTGTGGCAGGTCGAAGATTGCGGCAGCACCGGCGGGACGTTCGTAAACAATATACGTCTTGCCGTCCACGCAAGGACGGGGATCCGCGACGGCGACGTCATCGATCTTGCAAAAGGTGTTAAGGGGGCTCGTCTGGTCTTTAGAGTCCCAAAAGAGGAGAAAAAAAACTGAACCGACCTATTTTTCCGGTCCCTGCTTCATTTACACCTGTTTATAAATAATGAGCAGGAAAATACTATCGACAGAAGCGGGACATGCCGAAAATGCGGGCCCGCTCCAGAGACAGTGGATGCCTATGAAGATACACAGGAGAGGAGCGGCACTCTGGATTCTTGTTCTGCTCACTCTCTTCTGTACGGTGTGCGGATATGCTGCCGGGGACGGGAGTGCGGGCGCTTTCAATGCCTCCAATGCCTCCAATGATGGTGTCCAGAGCGATCAGCCTCTGCATCTCCGACCGGATGGCAGCTCGCAGGCAGACGGGGTCTATGCAATCAGGAGCGTACTCCAGTCACTCACCCAAACATCGCTTTATCTGCCCGAACATCCTGTATTTGAGGTGGCCGACAATGGCACCGATACCACCCCTGTCCCGGACCGAACACCTGAGCGGATTGAGAACGGGACAGGCCGGGATCGATCGTTCGGCCCGATACCGGCGCTGGAAACCACGATTGCGTATGTGATATTATTTCTCACCTTCGGGCTCTCTGCTCTGCTGTTGCTTGTGCTCTCAAGGGCAGGAAGACAGATATCGGCAGGCTACACCCTTGACTGTCCGCGATCTGTGTCCGTCGCTCTTACGGTGGGTTATCTGATCCTGGGGTCCATTGCCGGATTTGTTTCCATACCTGTACTTTCGTTGTTCAGTGCGTCCATTTTGATGGGAACCCTGATCTGGGCCCCCGGCGTGACGGCACTTCTCCTGGTCTACCTCCTTCTGTCCTCGCTCTTCCTCTCGTATGCCGCATTCAACAGGAAGTCTTTTGTGCTCGTTCAGGCTGTTCACCCGATCCCGGCCATCGCGTTCCTTCTGATCCTCTGGATCATCACTGAATCTCTGTCAGGAGTGAACAGCAATCCTCCGCTGCTCTCGGCGTTCATGATCGCTTCGGCACTCGTTCCGGGTATCCACTGGCGTTGTATGAGGAAAAAAACAGAGACAGATCAGTCACCGGCTCTCAACGACCCCCTTTCCGCGCCGACGATGGTGAACGGCAGGGAATCTGCGCCGGTTCGGACCGGGAACGGATTTCCGCCTGAACTGGACGATCGGTATATGGATGCCGAACTGGTGGGCAGGGGCGGGATGGCGCTGGTGTTCAGGGCGCGAAGGCGTGAGGACAGCGCCATCGTCGCGGTCAAGGTGCCGACGCGTTATGACGAGATGACCGGCCACTGTTTCATGAAGGAGATGCAGATCTGGAAAGGGCTCTCGCATAAAAACATCGTCGAAGTGTACGCCTACAACATCCTCCCGGTCCCCTATGTGGAGATGGAATACGTCGGCCCGTCTCTTGCTGAGACGAAAAAACCGCTTCCACCCGATGAAACGGTCCGCATCGTCAGGGGTGTCGCAGAAGGGCTTGCCTACGCCCATGCCGCCGGACTGATCCACCGGGATATAAAGCCGGGCAACATCCTGATCGCTCCCGACGGGACGCCCAGGATCACGGACTGGGGACTCGGCAAAGAGATGAGCGACCGCCAGGAGACCCGTTTCATTGCGTTTTCCCTGGATTACGCAGCTCCTGAACAGATCTCGCCGGGGATCTACGGGCGGGGAGATGCACGGACCGATATATTCCAGCTTGGAGTGGTATTCTATGAACTGCTGACCGGAAGACTGCCTTTTGCCGGAGAAGGGGTGGGAGAGGTGAGCGTTGCCATTCTCACCGCCGAACCTGTCCCCCCCTCGGCGATCATACAAACGCTCGGCGCTTTTGACGCCATTGTCCTGAGGTGTCTCGAAAAAAATCCGAAACAGCGGTATCAATCCCTTGAGGATCTTCTCATAGACCTCGATGCCGTGCCGAACTGATGATCGTGAACAAAGACAACCAGCCAGCCCCGGTGAAATCCTGTGTTCCAGGCATTGTACCAGAGAACCAGGATTTCCAGAAATATTTTCCTTATCCTGGTTTAAAACCCACGAATTGCCATGGAAGACATTTCATGCGGCATGTCTGAACACAGAGTTCAGGCTCATTTCCTATTGACTATCGGATGATCAGAGTTGCACTCTGAGGAACAGGACGAAGATACCTGGGACAGTCACACTCAAACCAGCCGGTTCAATAGTTATCCCGAAACGTAACATGCATGAAGTCGGGGCATTCTGGGAATATATATACTCTCCAGTCGATTTTCGATCAGGGCGCCCGAAAGGGGCCCGGTACCACAATGAGGTATCGCACACGAAAACAAAAAAGAGCAGATCAGAGATCAGTACCGTTCCCGATCTGTGCCTTGATAAAAGTTCAGGGAGGTGATATCAACAACCGTTAAGAAGACGGGGATTGAAATCCGACAGAGGAACAGTGAAACGCGCTTGTCAACAGGGGTCCGGCATGGGGGCCAGGATCACTGCAGACCCAGACCAGATAAACCGGGACGCCAGAGCAGCATCATGGCGGGATGCGGGAGGGAGATGCCCATATCCCTGGACATCATATTTTTCTGTCCTCCCCACCGTTTACACCTGATCTTTGACCGCGTTCCGATCCATTGAGGCACCTGAAATTTATGAGAGAAAGAGGGATGGAAAAAAATCGGGATTGCAGCTCGTTAACATCTCAACGATCAGAAAAACATTATCAGACGAGAGAAAACGAAGAGACGTTTTCCCTATCGCGTTATCTGATCTCAATGATAGAGAAACGACGCTGAACCCATGCAAGACCGCCCCACACCTGGATTCAAGGTGAGACATGATGCAAGAGAAACTCAGGAGTAAGTACAATACCACCCAGCAGAGAGTGCTGAAGTATCTCAAAAACGGTATAAAAAAAGGTGATTGCTATTTCAAGTCCAGATATATTGCAAAAGATCTGGGATTGTCATCCAGGGAGGTCGGGATGAACCTTGCAATTCTCGCAGAGATCTGTGAGGAACTTGAGATCATACGCTGGAGTTATTCGAACGCCACCACATGGCTGATCCGCCAGCAGACGAACGCATCGGATAGTCAGATCGCCCGGTGAACGAGAACAGGTCCCAGATTGTTGTCGAGACATCTGTTCCCGGAGGAAGAGCCGTCAATTGCTTTGTGAACTACCCCGCGCCTGTGTGGGCGTGGCTTCCTGCTTCATGGACAACACTTGCATCACAGAGATGTGATGGAGAGGTATTGTCTCCACAGGCTCAAAGGGCTGTTCCATCCCCACGCGGTGGATATTCACCGCGGCGTTGTAATCTCTCTCAGTGTCATTGGCGGTGTAAGTTTGTGCATTTTCGGCGGTCTAAAAGTGTACACCTGCTAACCCTCAAGACGTTCTTGAGGGTCATGGCAATGTTCACTGTGGAGGAGTTTTTTATGATACGCGACTTGTATCACCAGGGGCTGAACATCAGCCAGATCTCACGCACAACCGGCTATCACCGAAACACAGTCCGAAAATACCTTGCTGCCCAAACCTTGCCGACACCTGCACCTCGCAGTTCACGACCAGGCAAACTCGACCCGTTCAAGGCATATATCCAGCAACGTATCAACGAGTATCCTCTCAGCGCAGCCCGGCTCTATCGTAAAATCCTGGGATTTGAGGGGGGACCGCCAGCGGGTCGGTCTCCCGCAGATGACCCCCCGAAGGGCTGGCCCGCAGCCGACGAGCCCGCATAGGTTACAACACCCGAAATCGTAAACTCGGTGACCTTCGTGCCGCCCGAATAGGTGCCGCCGGAGTACAGGCCGTCGACGGCCGTGCCGGTCGAACTGCCGCCGGAGTACACCGTATAGGTCGAACCCTCCTCGAGGTCGGCCGAGCACAGCAGCACCGACTGGTAGGTCTTCGCCGGCACGAAAGTGAGAATACCATCGCCGTCCACGCTTTTGATCCTGACCATCGTGCCTGCCGACTGGGCTGAGGAGTAGGTCACCAGCACCGAATGCTCGGTGGAGGACGTGTTCGGGGCCTGCGCCATACCCGAGCTGCCCACTGCGACGAGGAGTCCGCCGGTGATCTTGAAGGTGCCGTTGTAATCAAGCGGGCCGTTGCCGTTGTTGGTGGGGCCGTTGACGATGACGGTGCCACTGGTCAGGTCCATCGAGCCGTTCGAGTCGAGGCCGTCGCCGCCGGCGTCGACGTACACGTATCCGCCGTTGATGTAGAGGTGGTAATTGCCAGCGGCTTCGAAGGTGTTCTGCCCGGGTCTGCCGTCTATCGAGGAGCCGTCGTTGCCGCCAGCGACGTTGATGCCGTCGTCGCTTGCAACGATGTGGATGTTTCCGCTGTTGATGGTGATCGATGCGCTTTCGAGGCCCTCGTAGGACTTTGCAATGCGTATCTCGCCGCCGTCGATCTGCAGGACCGAGTCCGCGTGCATGCCGTCGTCTCCGGAGGTCAGGACGATCGTCCCGCCGCTAATCATGATGCTGTCGTTGGAGTGGATCGAGTCGTCGGACGAGTCTATCGTGATCGTGCCGCTGGTGATGGTGACGGCGACCGCGGCCTTTATGCCCTTGGCGCTGTCGGAGGTCTCGTCCTCAGCGGCACTGCTCTCCAGGCCCCAACCGCCCCACGCGGTCCCGCTGCTGCCGTTGACGCTGCCGCCGCCCGAGGATATCGTGATGGTGCCGCCGGTGACGGCGACGCTGGTCTCGGCCTGGATGCCGTCGTTCCCGGCGGTGATGGTGAGGGTGCCGCCCTCGATCACGACATAGCCCTTCTCGGGATCTGAATCGTTGGTGGACTGGATGCCGTCGCCGCCGGCGTCGATCGTGACGGTGCCGTCCCGCATGGCGACCGAGTCCTTGCCCTTGATGCCGTCGTTCGCGGCATGGACGGTGATGGTGCCACCGGTGATAACGAGGTCGTCCTTGTTCTGGATGCCGTTGTTGTAGTTCGCATTGACGGTCAGCGAACCGTCGCCGTTGATCGTGAGATCGTCTTTGCTGAATATTGCTGCATTGGGCTCGTCGGATGCGGCATCCTCAAGGACGTACGAGGAGCCGTCGGTCACGGAATTGTCCGTGCCGTCCGCAAGGGTGATCACCGTCTTTTCGGCGTTGAGGACGTAGATGGGGGCGCTCGTGGAACAGGCTATCTCGGCGCCGTCCAATACGAGCCTAACCGTCCCCTCGTCGTCGGTGTCCACCCGTATCTGCCCGTCGAACAGGGTACCGCTGATGCTGTATGTACCGGCGGCGGTGATGGTGACGGTCTTGCCGTCGACCGTCGCACCGCTGCCGTCCAAGGCGATCGAATCGCCGTTCAGCGCGATGGAGGTGGCGTCCGAACTGCTCCAACCGGTATCTAGGTCGTCCTCGTCGTAATCGCCAGATGTGATACCGGCTTCCACGGACGCAGCCTCCCCTGAGGCGGTACTCGAAGGAGCAGCCGACGCACTGCCCATATCAGTGCCGCCGAAAGAAGCGATGTTGCCGAAAAAAACGGCGGCCGCGAGTATCAGAACGATCAGAACGATCGCCGCGACTGCTATGATTGCCGGGGCGAGAAATTTTTTCATATCCGCACATTTTCCTCTCACTTGATTTATATTTCTCAATCCATGCGGAAACATTCAGAGACAAAATTCGACCGCCGTTGAACGATGTGGATCAAAGTACTGCCGGTCGGAAGACTGATATGCAGGACTCAGCATGGCTTGCCGAAGTCGCCCTGAATGGCCTCTACAAACCCTCGTACATTCCCCCTCGACCCATCCGGGAACTCCGTGACCTGACGCGGACACACCGGAAACTGGTCGAGGAGAGGACACGGCACAAGAACCGGATCCATAAACTCCTGGTGAAGAACGGGATCCGCCTTGCAGGGGTACTCAGTTCGATCTTCGGCCCATCGGGCACTGTGATCCTTGAGGGGTCTCCTCCAGAAGCAAACCCTTCCCGAAATCCTTCAGGCGATCAAAAACCGTCGGATCCTCCAGAAAGGGGAAGAGTTGGCACGTGCTATCTGCGGAGAATTGAGCGAAACCGACGTGTTCATTGTTCAAACCCAAACACCGCATGACCCGGGGCATATACTCTCTCCGTTGCGCCTCTTTTTCAGAACGCCCACAGCAGGATAGAAAGATCTCTCCATTATATTCCCTGATATTATGGTGTATGGAAGAGTGGGCTCGCGCGTGGCTTGACGGGCAACGCAGCAAGGGTGAGAAGTGCCTTGAGATCAGGTACAT
>JASGMW010000039.1 GCA_030156225.1 Methanofollis sp. | reverse complement strand
CCTTCCTCAATCATACACGCCGGGGGCGCTGCCCCCGGACCCCTGAGATTGCGATTGGGCCGGGAAGGCAGGAGGGCGGATCATAAAAAGGATGGTGTTGTTCCTTACGCTCTCTTCACGCGGAGGAGAGAGAGATCTCGTTCAATTGCATCGTGTTGGCGACCTGTTGTTCTTGACTCGCTACTATGATAGATTGAGATTATTTTCAGGTCCCATATCAATAATTGCGGTTTAGATAAAAAATATTCGATACCCCTGTGTGTCGGGTATATTAAGAATTTTTAAATATAATGAGGCGTATTGTATTTCAGACCTAGTGTGGTAATGTCATGCCTGCAGACAAAAGAAAGAAGGAACTCCTCTCACTCTTCCAGGATCTCACGAGCAAGACAGAGATTGTCGAGCCGATGAAGAAGATCCACGGAAGTCTCAGGGACCGGGATGCGGTCGAACGGGAAGTCGCCCTTATTATGCGCGAGATCCTTGATCAGGGTTTTTTCCAGACGAAACTCTCCCCCCGCCAGCTTGCCACTCTCGTCATCTCCTTTAAAGAAGGTAAAAACGACACCGAGATCGCCCGCGAACTCGGCAACGAAAAACTGGCCAAGACAGTGGCACGGGCCAGAGTGCGCATCAAGCTCTTCCGCGACTCTGACTTCGACATGCCCTTCGGGCGAGAGGAACTTTCGGATCTGATCGACTCCGGAAAGACCATGAACGACATCTCGCAGACTCTCGGAATCAGTTCGTCTTCACTGCGGGAATATCGTCATGTGATCGCAATGGACGAAGACGCCACGCTCGATCCCTACCTCGAACGTGTCCGGGACGTGCTCGAGGACCGGGACCTCACCGAACAGATGACGCGCGGCGTTACGAATGACGGGCTTTCGGAGGCCATTGACGCCACCGAGGCCGAAATGATCGACATCACCTGATCCCGTTCAGGTCAACCTCATCTTTTTTTAACCCTGAGTGCGGATCGGGTGGGTATGAAGATCCGATGGCCTGGACATGCATGTTTTCTCCTCGAAGGTAGCAGGACCGTGCTGATCGATCCCTTTGTGCCGAACGGCGAGATTGACGCGGACCCTGATATCGTTGCGGTCACCCACGGCCATGCCGATCACTTCGGCGAGGTGGTGCGCGTTCATAAGCCCACCGTTGCGATGAACGAGATTGCAAAGTACCTGGCCGAACGCGGCGTCCCGACAGAGCCGATGAACGTCGGCGGGACGATCGAGGTCGGCGGCGTCTCTTTCACGATGACCCCGGCGATCCACTCGTCATGGCTGGAATGCGCGGGCGGCGGTTATTACGGGGGTGTGGCGGTGGGGTACGTGATCAGGATGGACGGCACCGCCATCTACCATGCCGGCGACACGGCGCTCTTCTCGGACATGAAGTTGATCGGGGCGCTCTACCATCCGGACGTGGCGATCCTGCCGGTCGGGGGGCGGTACACGATGGGGCCGGCCGAGGCGATGATGGCGGCGGAGTTCGTCGGGGCCGGGATCGTGATCCCGATGCACTACAACACCTGGCCGGCGATCGAGCAGGATCTGACCGGTTTCAAGGAGGCGCTCGAACGGACCGCCGATATCCGCGTGATCATACCGGCGCCGGGAGAGAGCGTCGAGGTCTGATCCTCTTTTTCCGGGATGGACCTTCAGGGAGTCCGGCCGGTTTTGAGTGGGACTTTGATCTGGATCGTGGTGGTGTCGGTTGCCTCTCCATCCGCTCTGCTCCCTGGTGCGTGCACTGAAAAAAAGCGTGTGTCCGGTTGCGTCCATGAGGGCACCTGGAATGGTATACTGACCGATTTAGAAATCAGTCATCACGCGGAACTGATCGATCTCCTCGGAATTCAGTTTCTCGATGAACTCCTCGGCGGCGTGGTGGATGTCCCTGCTCGCGGTGATCGCGCGGCCGACGACCAGGATGTCCGCGCCCGAAGCGACGGCTTTCGTGACGACGTCCTGCCTGATCCCGCCCGCCGTGGCGACGAGCAGTTTTCCGCCGGCGGCCTTCTTGATCGCAGCGATGTCGCCCCAGGAGTACTCGTCGCCCTCGGCGTCGATGGCGCGGTGGAGTTCGACGATATCGGGCTTGACCTTCAGGGCGTCGATCAGGGCCGCCGGATCGTCGACGTTGAGCATATCGATGACCGAGTAGATGCCGGTCTTCTTCGTCTCCTCGATCGCCTTTTCGATCGTCGCCTTCGGCGCGAGGCCGGAGATCACGACGGCGTCGGCGCCGGCGTCCGAGGCCATCCTCGCTTCGAGGTTGCCGGTGTCCAGGGTCTTGAGATCGGCGATGATAAAGGAGTTCGGACGGATGCGCCTGATCTCGGAGAGAACGCCGAGCCCGAACTGCTTGATCAGGGGTGTTCCGGCCTCGAAGATGACATGATCGTTCTCCGGCACCGCGGTGAGCACCTGCTCCACTCTCTTCAGGTCGACGAGGTCCATCGCCACCTGGAGATACGGCGGGTTCCAGAGCCGCTGGACCTTGAAGCCCATCACGGCGTGAGTGGCCCGGTCTTTCTCGTACATGAGCGTATTGACGTCGGGGAACTGCTGGAGGGCCCGGCGGATGGCGAGCTTGGTGGCGCCGTAGTTGTAGCGGTAGATCATATTGTAATTCTGTGCTTCGGGCGCGAGGTAGATGCTTGCGAGGATGACGATGTTCTCGATATCGATCCCCTCAAACACGCCTTCCTCCACCGCATCGGCGACGGCCTTTGCGACCGCCGCCTGCACCGGGCCGAACATCTCGCTCACCTGCTCGCCCTTCTTCAGCGTCACCTTCGGTATCACGATGGTGGCGGGCTTGGTAAGAAGATTGGGGCGCACAACGGCGAGGAGCGGGGTATGGCCTGCGGAAAGCTGCGATATGCTGTTCGCAAAGGCCATCCCGACCGGCCCTTCCTTGTCGCCCATCACGAGGTCGACGTGCGCGAGTTCGGGGCCGGTTCCTACGAGAGCTTCACCTATCAGATACATGGACAATCCCTACAATGCTGTATGGGAGTGGGGCGGACTGATAGATAAATTGACGGGAAGGGTTGACACCGCCCGGCGGGGGTACGGAAAAATCGTCCGGTTTTGCGGGGATGATCATGCGACGCCGGCAGAGCCGTCCGCCGTTCAGGAGGTCTGAAAAATGGCGAATGCCGTGAAGAACCATATGGGCGTCGGACCCTGCGGTCGGCAGGGCGGATGTGCACCGGAAAACGTTATGACAAAAACGTGGGGTCGGTGAGATTTGAACTCACGATCGACGGGTCTCTCCGACATGCGCGGGGAGCACTCTTGCATCAGTGCTCCAACGGGTCATCATCATCATCAGTAGACCCATTGTTCATCACACGCAAAGACCGCTGGAGCCCATCGCCATTCCGGACTAGGCCACGACCCCTCACGTACCCTATAGAATCGGTTTTTCCTCATTTAATAATTATGTTTTCAGAACAGTAATCATATTATGGTCTTCCTTCCTCATGTAATGAGAATCTTATGGTCACCGGCAGTTACGCATGCGGGTATTCGGTCAAACCGTTGATCGGTGAGACGATCGGCGAGATGCTGAACCGGATAGCCGCCAGATATCCGGACAACGAGGCGCTGGTCTCGGTCCACCAGAACATCCGCTGGACGTACGGAGAGTTCCTCGAAAAGGTCAACACACTTGCCAGGGGCCTTATGGCGTTCGGCGTGGAGCGCGGCGACCGCGTCGCCATCTGGTCGATGAACTATGCCGAGTGGACGCTGACCCAGTTCGCCACCGCGAAGATCGGCGCCATCCTGGTGAACATCAATCCGGCCTATCGGGTCTTCGAGTTCGAGTACGCTCTCAAACAGGCGGAAGTCTCGACCCTGATCCTGCAGGGCAGGTTCAAGAGTTCGGACTACGTGGGAATGTTTTATGAAGTGTGTCCCGAGGCGATCGACGCCCGGGCCGGCCGGATCTCCTCCGAAAAATTTCCCTTCCTGAAAAACGTCGTATTCATGGGGGACATCCCGTACAACGGCATGTTCACCTGGGACGAGATGATCGAAAGAGGCTCGGGCATCAGCCCCGACGAACTCAGAGAACGCGAAGAGTCCCTCAACTTCGACGACGCCATCAACATCCAGTACACGAGCGGCACGACCGGTTACCCGAAAGGCGTCGTGCTCACCCATCACGGAGTGATGAACAACGGCTACTTCATCGGCGAGGGGATGGGCTTCACCGAGAAGGACCGCCTCTGCATCCCGGTGCCCTTCTACCATTGCTTCGGCATGGTTCTATCGAACATGGCGTCGGTCACCCACGGCAGCACGATGGTGCTTCCCTGCCCGGTCTTCGATGCCGAGACCGTGCTCAGGACAGTCCAGAACGAGCGGTGTACGGCCCTCCACGGCGTGCCGACGATGTTCATCGCCGAACTCTCCCACCCGAACTTCGGCAAATACGATTACTCGACCCTGCGGACCGGGATCATGGCCGGTTCGCCCTGTCCGATCGAGGTGATGAAGAAGGTCAACGTCCTGATGAACATGCGCGACATCGTCATCGTCTACGGCCAGACCGAAACCTCGCCGGGCGTGACGATGACCACGGTGGACGACCCCCTGGACAGGCGGGTGACCACCGTCGGACGGGCGTTTCCGCACACCGAGATCAGGATCATCGACCCCAACACGAAACGGACCCTCCCGCGCGGCGAGGTCGGAGAGATCTGCGCCCGCGGCTACATGTCGATGAAGTGCTACTACAACAACCCCTCGGCCACCCGCACCACCCTCGATGCCAACGGATGGGTTTACACCGGCGATCTGGGCGTCATGGACGAGGAGGGCTACGTGAAGATGTCGGGCCGTCTCAAGGAGATGGTGATCCGGGGCGGCGAGAACATCTACCCGCGCGAGATCGAGGAGTTCCTCCACCACCACCCGAAGATCTCGGACGCCTATGTGATCGGCGTCCCCGACGAGAAATACGGCGAAGAACTGATGGCGTGGGTCGCCGCAAAGCCAGGCATGACCGTGACGCCCGAGGAGATCGTCTCGTTCTGCACCGGCCAGATCGCCAGGTACAAGATCCCGAAATACTACAAGTTCGTCACCGAGTTCCCGATGTCGGTCACCGGGAAGATCCAGAAGTTCAAGATGCAGCAGATGGCGATCGAAGAGCTCGGGCTCGAGGCCGACTCGAAGATCGAGACTGCCTGATCACCTTTTTTTGGCCCGGGTTTATCTGTCCGGCGCGCCATCTTCACCTATGGTCTATGCGGTGCGTCTGATCGCGATCAGGGAGAAGGAGGAATATGCGGAGCGCTATGCCCCGCAGGTCAGGTACGAGGTGAAGTCTGAGATCTACGGCTGCTGCATAAAACTGCTGACCGGCGATAAGGGGGTGAAGGAACGGTGGGAGGAGAACTTCTACTTCATCTCGCAGAGCATCAGGTCTCATGGGCGGCTCTATGTCGTCGCCGATCCGACCGTCCCGGAAAACACCGTCCTGTACGATCCCGGGTCAAAGACGGCCTTTCTGATCAACATCGGGTATTACGGGTGGATCAAGTCGCTCGCCCTCTCGGTGGCCGGGGACGTCCTGGAGGACGAGCACGGGATCTATTCGGTCCATGGCGCCTGCATCGACGCGGGCGGGAGAGGGTGCTGCATCGTCGGCGTGTCCGGGGCCGGGAAGACCACTCAGACCTACGGTGTCCTCAGGGACAGAACGACGCGGGTCGTCGCCGACGACTGGTTCTACGCCCGCATCTACGGTGAAGAGATCTTCGCCTACGGCTCGGAAAAGAACTTCTACATCCGGGCGGATCTTGCGACGGTCTGGCCCGAGTACGCCGATCTGCTCGAACGGGCCGACTTCGACGCCGAAGGCCGTGCGGTCGTCGACCTCCGTCTTGTCATCGGCAAGGGGCGCATTCTCCCCATGACGACGCTGCGGCAGATGTTCGTTCTCTATCGCGATCCCGACCGGCCCCTCGATCCCCGACATCCCGGGAGCGGGGAGGCGCTCGAACTGCTCGAGGAAAACGGCTGGTTCAACCCCCACCTCCTCGTCAGGTCGCCGTTCAAAGAGGATCTGAGGCGGCGGTTCTTTTCGGCGCTGTGCGCGGGAGCCGACGTGACCCTGATCAACACGGCCGGGACGCCGGAGGAGACCCAGCGCACGCTCACGTCCCTGATGCACGGCTGATCCGGGTGCGCGGAAAAAAGTTATTCTGTCCGGTCTTCTGCCGCACGGCTCAGGAGCATCGCCGCCGCCTGCCGCGCCCCTGCGAGGATCTCTTCCTCGCCCGGCACGATGCGGTCCTGCATGAGCACGCGCCCGTCGCAGAGCACCGTCGTCACGGCCGATCCGTTGCAGGCGTAGACGGCGTTCGAGACCGGGTTGTGGAGCGGCGTGTTGCAGACGGCGTTGCGGTTGAGGAGCACGATGTCCGCCGCCGCCCCCGTTTCGATCCGGCCGCCGTCGAAACCCATTGCCGCCGCCCCGTTCGCCGTTGCCATTGCCAGCGTCTGCTCTGCGGGCAGGAGGGTCTGCGAGTCCCAGAAGAACTTCTGGAGAAGGGCGGCGACCTTCATCTCCTCGAACATATCCAGATTATTGTTGGAGGCGCATCCGTCGGTGCCCAGGCAGACCCCGGCCCCGGCGTCTTTCAGCCAGGTGTAGGGCATCGCCCGGTGCACGGCGAGCTTCATGTTGGAGGTCGGGTTGTGCGAGGCATGGGCCCCGCGGTCGCCGAGCAGGGTGCAGTCGGCGGTGTCCAGCCAGCAGCAGTGTGCGGCGACGGTTCTCGGGTTGATGCAGCCGCATTTGTCAAGCAGAACAGGTGGGCGCATCCCGTTTTTTTCGACGCAATCTTTCACCTCCTGTTCGGTCTCGGAGAGGTGGACATGGATGCCGATGTTCTGCTGGCGGGAGAACTCGGCGCACCAGTGCAGCCCTTCGGGCGAGACCGTGTAGACGGCGTGGGGGCCGACGGCCGCCTTGATCCTGGGATTGTTCATGCCCTTGATGGAGGCGACGATTTTTTCCGTTGCCTTGATCTCTTTCTCCCGCTTCTCCTCGTCGAAGAGGTCGATGAACCCATAGGCGAGCTGCGCCTTCAGGCCCATCTCGTCGACGGCCCGCGCCGCCTCCTCCATGAAGAAGTACATGTCGTTGAAGGCGACCGTGCCCGAACGGATCATTTCGAGGCAGGCGAGTTTCGTGCCCCAGTAGACGTTTTCTCCGGTGAGATGCGCTTCGAGGGGCCAGATCTTTGTGGAGAGCCAGTCCTGCAGGGGCATATCGTCGGCATAGCCGCGCAGCAGGGTCATGGCGGCGTGGGTGTGGGTGTTGTACAGCCCGGGCAGGGCGACGGCGCCGCGTCCCTCGATGACGACCGCCGCCTCCCCGCCGGCATCGGCGCCGATCGCCGCGATCCGGCCGTCTTCGATTCTGATTGTCACCCGCTCTCCCCTGACCTCGACGTCTCTGATGAGGATGCTCTCTCCCTGCTGTAGGTCTGTCATGATACCTCCTATCTCATTTCTTTGATGACTGATTCGACGATATTCTCTGTTCTCTGTGCATATTTTTTCGACGTGGCAAGGATATGTTCGTAGGTGAGCACCTCTGAGGAGAGGCCGTTTGCATAGTTGTCGACGGTGCAGACTGCGGCGACCGGGATGTCGAGTTCCCTGGCGAGCGTCGCCTCCGAAGCGACGGTCATTCCGACGACGTCGGCGACCTTCGCAAGGCCGCGCACCTCGGCGACCGTCTCGATCCGCGGCCCGCGCGTCTGCGCATAGGTGCCGCCGACCACGGCTTCGGGGAGCGCCCGGGAGAGCCGTCCGATCATCTCATCGTCAAGGGCCGGCATCACATGCTCGATAGCCAGGTCGTGAAAGGACGGGATGTCGGTGAGACTGAGATAATCGGTCGGGATGATCACGGTGCCGGGGTTGATTGCTGTTTTCAGCGAACCGACCGAGCCGAAGGTGACGATGCGGTCCACGCCAGAGAGCGCAAGGGCGGACATCTGGGCCCGGTAGTTGATCCGGTGCGGGGGCAGCCCGAACTGGTGGCGCTGCATGATGGCGAGCGCCCCGACCATCACCTCGGCCGGGCCGTACGGCGTTGCGACCGTCTTTTTTTCGAGTGCCGGGAGGGTGCAGTAGAGGAGGCTGGTCCCGCCGATGATCCCGAGCGTCACCGGCGCCCCCTGCCGTCGATTTGCCTGCCTGCCATCAGTAGTACTGAGGTGCCGGAGAGTAAAAGCACTCCTTTTTCTCCCGGGTCGTCTCACTACAAAGGTTGAGGAAACTGATGAGCCGGTTCCATATCGTTGACGATGATACGATTGCCCGCGGCGGGTGCACCGATATCTATTTTGCCCGTTGCGAGGAGGTTTTAGAAAAGGAGGGGATAAATCCCCGCGTTACCATGGAGGTGACGACGGTCGGGATCCCGGGAGAATTCGGGATCTTCTGCGGCCTCAACGACGCCCTCGCGCTGCTGGACGGGTTGCCGGTGGACGTCGATGCGATGCCCGAGGGGAGCGTGTTTTGCCCGCGCGAACCGGTGATGCGGATCACCGGGCGTTACCGCGACTTCGGGCGGTACGAGACCGCACTCCTCGGTTTTCTCTGCCATGCCTCGGGCATCGCCACCGCTGCCGCCCGAATCAAGCGTGCGGCCGGCGATCGGCAGGTCTACTCCTTCGGCTCGCGGCGACAGCACCCGGCGATTGCGCCGATGATCGAGCGGTCGGCATGGATCGGGGGTGTGGACGGCGTGTCGAACACCACGGCCCCGCCCGGCGTCCCGGTGGTCGGGACGATGCCGCACGCCTATGTGATGTGCCATGCGTCGCCTGAAGAGGCGTGGACCGCCTTCGACCGTCATATGCCGGTCGACGTGCCGCGCCTGATGCTCTGCGACACCTTCGGGGACGAGAAGGAGGAGTGTCTGAAAGCGGCCGAGACCGGGGTGGCGACCGCCGTCCGTCTGGACACCCCGCAGTCGCGCCGCGGCGACATGCGTTCCATTCTCGAAGAGGTGCGCTGGGAACTCGACACCCACGGCCACGAGACTGTCGGGATCTTCCTTTCCGGCGGGCTCACGGAGGAGGACATCTGCGCCTACCGCGACATCGTCACCGCCTTCGGCGTCGGCGGAGCGATCGCCAATGCGCCGGTGATCGATTTCTCCCTCGACATCGTGGATATCAAAGGGAGGGCCTGCGCAAAGCGCGGCAAGTGGAGCGGGACGAAGCAGGTGTGGGTTCGTCCCGGCGGGTCCCATGCGATCCTGCCGGTCTCTTCGCCCGGGCCAGAGGGAGCGGCCCCGCTGCTCGTCCCGCAGGTGCGGGGCGGGACGGTCCTCGGCGACACCGGCATGAGAGAGGCGCGGACGCGTGTCCTGCGCTTCCTTGACCTGATATGCACGTCCTGACACCTCCGGAGGGAGGTGAAACCAATCCTTTTATTTGATAGAGATCAACATTGTAGGGTAACAACGGGCCGATAGATCAGGGGAAGATCGCTTCCTTGGCATGGAAGAGGCCGCGGGTTCAATTCCCGCTCGGTCCACTCGTTTGTGTTGCGAGTTCATTTTTCGTACCGGTCGATTTCCCGGGACTTCTGTGTTCCATGACGGCGTTCGTGCCGCGGATGTCCGGGCTGTCCGGCCCATTCTTCCCTGCATGCGATACGGTGCCCGAGTCACCGGGAAACCGGGATCTTTCACGGACAAATGCGACGGCTTTCCGATTTTGAAACGGACAAATATGGCTGGATCATCGGCGCCGGGATCGATGTTGCGGGCCTCTCCGGGCGAGAAATCTCTGGAAACAGGACAGATGGTTTTTTGCCCGGTGGCGACGGATGAATCTTGGGTGTATTGTGGGCCTGAAAGAATGGATTGTGCCGCAGGACAGGGTGTTTTTTGACCTGTTCGAACAGATGGCCGATACGGTAAATGAGAGTGCCGTTTTCCTCAATGATATCATCAACGATTATGTCGACGTTCAGAGCCAGTGTCACAGGATGAAGCAGATCGAGCACCAGGGTGATCTCATCGCTCATCAGGTGTACGAACAGTTGAACCGCACCTTCATCACGCCGCTTGAACCCGAGGAGATCTCGCGGCTTGCCACGGCGCTCGACGACATTCTGGACTATATCGACGGCACGACCCAGCAGATGTACGGCTACGGCGTAACCGAGACGGACGATTTCATGAAAGAGCTTGCGCGGCTCATTCTCCTCTCGACCCAGGAAGTCCAGATCGCGGTGCGTCTGATCCGCAAACTCGACGATCCCCGCGCCGTGGAGACGCACTGCATCGAGATAAACCGGCTCGAAAATCTTGCCGATGTCGTGCTCGGCAACGCCATCAAGAGCCTTTTCGCCACCAACGACGCCATCACGATCATCAAACTCAAGGACATCTACGAGAACCTTGAGGTGGCCACCGACAAGTGCGAGGATGTAGCGAACGTGCTGTCAGATATTGCGATCCGGCATTCGTGAGAGCATGGAAATCGTCATCCTCCTCGGCATCGCCCTGGCCCTGCTGTTCAATTTTGTCAACGGCCTCAATGACGCTGCGAATTCCATTGCAACGGTGGTCGCCACCAGGGCCCTCTCGCCGTTCAGGGCGGTTCTCCTCGCCTCTGTTTTCAATCTCGTCGGCCCCCTCTTTTTCACGACGGCGATTGCGAAGACGATCGGGCGCGGAATTGTCGACCCGGGCGTTCTCACGCCGTTGATCATTCTCGTAGCGCTGATCGGCGCAGTGCTCTGGGTCTTATTCTGCTCGTACTTCGGGATACCGGTGTCGAGCAGCCACGCCCTCATCGGCGGCCTTATCGGGGCGGCGACCGCCAGGGCCGGCATCGGATCGATCCTCTGGCCGTCCGGATCGCTGGTGGTCGAACTCATTCTGATGCTCGTGATCGGGGCGGTCGGCGGGATCGTCGTCGCAATATACCTCTCGGTGACTCATGACGAACACTGGAAACGATATATTTCCATCGGGGCGCTTTCCGGCGTCACCGTCCTGATCCCGATCCTTGTCGCCACCCGTCTTCTCCCCCTGTCCGGCATTCTCGGTGTCGTCGTCTTTATGGTCGTCTCGCCAATGCTCGGGTTTATGGTCGCCTATGTTTTCGGTGTGATCATCATGCGTCTGTTTTCTCATTCGAATTCACCCCTGCTCGACCATAGTTTCAAAAAACTCCAGATCGTGGCGGCCGCCTTTCAGGCGATCGGACACGGGAGCAATGACGCACAGAACGCCATGGGTATTATCACGGCGATGCTTGTTGCGGCCGGAATTCTTGCCGAGTTCGACGTTCCCCTCTGGGTGATTCTTCTCTCATGCACTGCAATGTCTCTTGGAACCCTGCTTGGCGGATGGCGGGTCGTCGACATGATGGCGAACAGGATCACAAAAATGCAGCCGTATCAGGGTTTTTGTGCTTCAAGCGCCGGCGGTGCGGTGCTTTCGATCGTCACCGCCTTCGGTGTCCCGGTCTCCACCACCCATGCCATGAGCGGGGCGATCATGGGGGTCGGAGCGACCAGGGGTTACTCGGCGGTGAAGTGGGGGATTGTGCGGGACATCGTCGCTGCATGGGTCCTGACCGTCCCGGCATCGGCAGTGGTTGCATGGGGTTGTTATGTCCTTGTCGCATTCGTCTTTCCATCAATATAATGCCGGCACCAGGGCGTGAGCATGCAGGCGGCACAGTGCGGTCGTCCTGCAATGCATACCGCTCGCCCGTGCTGAACAAGGAGGGCGTTGATCTTTCCCCAGACCTTCTGTGGAAAGAGCGCTTTCAGATCGGACTCGATTTTTGCGGGATCGGTCTCGTCGGTCAGCCCGAGCAGACCGGCGATCCGTTTCACATGCGTGTCGACGGCGATCCCCTCGTCGATCCCGAAGGCGTTTGAAAGAACGATGTTTGCCGTTTTTCTCCCCACGCCGGGAAGAGTCATCAGGTCTTCCAGCGTGCCGGGCACCGTCCCGTCGTACGCCTCTCTGACCCTGCGGGCGGTGCCGATGATGTGCCGTGCCTTGGTCCGGTAAAAACCCGTCGGTCTGATGACGGCGCCGACCTCCTCCTCGTCTGCCACGCTCAGAGCGGCGGGTGTGGGATACCGTGAAAAAAGGACCGGCCTTACCGCTTCAACGGCGCGGTCTGTGGTCTGTGCCGAGAGTATGGTGAGGATCAACACTTCGAAGGGGTCGCCATAACTGATGCCGTTCGGAATCGTCTCTGGATAATGCCGGAGCAATGCGCGGTAGATTGCACAGGGGGTTGCACCGTTCATAAAAATGGGGTAGGGCAGATTCGAACTGCCGTCAAAGCGTCCCAAACGCTCTAGGATGGACCAGGCTACCCTACTACCCCGGGCCCGTACATTTTCTGCGGTCTGTCCTGAAATAATTATGGTGTTTCTGGATTTAAAGGGGGAGCGGGGCACATTCGTCGTTGCTGACGATGGTTCCGGTGAATATTCCCTCGCATACCGCGCGGGTAAGGTTTCCGGGTTTTCTACCGTCGATAACGAGGAGCGGGATGTTGCTGCGTTCGATCACCTTTGCGGCCACGATGTCGATGACCGTGTTGGACCCGGCGTTGAGGCGGGTGCCGGAGATGACGCCCAGGAGTTCCTGTGGCGTCATCTTTTCAAAACGCCGCGCCGTTCTGTCGGTCCGCGGGTCGGTGTTGTAGATGCCGTCGACCGAGGTGCCGTTGATGATGAGATCGGCGCCGACGCTCTCGGCGAGCACCGCCGATACGGCGTCGGTGGTCTGTCCGGGCGTGACGCCGCCCATGACGACGATCTTTCCCGACTCGCCGTATTCCCGCGCCTGCTGGTATGACGTGGCGATGCAGGGGTATGCGGCGTCACCGAGGGCATAGCAGAGGAGCGAGGCGTTGATCCGGGTGATCATGATCCCGATCTCATCGGATGCCGCTTCGTTGATCCCGAGCGAACGGGTGATGCCGATATAGCGCCGCGCCTCCCCCCCTCCGCCGACGACGACAAATACCCGCCCCCGCCTGGCAATCTGTTTCAAAACCTCTGCATACTCGGAGATTGTGTTGGATTCAAGGGCCGGCACGAGTATTGAGCCGCCCAGAGAGAGTACGATCTTTTTCATGCTGTCCAACCTCATTCGTTTGATTATGACGCACATATATCTTGTTGATACCTGCCGGTGCCGGCCATACCTTTAATTGCTTCCCTGCCCCAGGCAGGCACATGCATGAGGCGCACCAGTATGAGCGGTGCGGCGACGGCGCTGTGCAGTGCTCGCTTTGCGCCCATCGTTGCACGATTGACGACGGAAAACACGGGATCTGCGGTGTGCGCATCAACCGCGGCGGCACTCTCTATGCCGCGACCTTCGGAAGGGTCGCCTCCGAGGCGGTGGATCCGATCGAAAAAAAGCCGCTCTTTCATTTTCTTCCCGGAACGCTCTCCTACTCGCTCGGCACCGTGGGCTGCAATTTCCGGTGTCGGCACTGCCAGAACTGGGAGATCTCCCGGGCAGGGTGTGACGACCTCCCGCTGATGGCGCTCAGCCCCCCGGAAGGGGTGGAACGGGCGCTCGCATCGGGGTCGGCCAGTATTGCGTGGACCTACAACGAACCGACGATCTGGCATGAGTACCCCCACGAGATGGGAAAAATTGCCAGAAAACAGGGGCTTTCGACGGTTTATGTGACGAACGGGTATATCACCGAGGAGGCGCTTGCAGAACTCGCCCCCATGCTCAACGCCTTCCGGGTCGATCTCAAGGCCTTTTCGGACGATTTTTACCGACGTGTGTGCGGGGCCAGGCTTCAACCGGTGCTCGACGCCACGGTCGCCGCGCATGAGCACGGGATGCACATCGAAACGGTCACCCTGGTGATTCCTGGTCTCAACGATTCGATGGAGGAGATGGAGGCGTTGATCAGGTGGGTGATCGAGAACCTCGGTCCTGACACCCCGATGCACTTCACCCGTTTTCACCCGGATTACCGGATGCGGGATCGGGACGCCACGTCGTTCGCTCTCCTCGAACAGATCTACCGTCGTGCGCGGGAACTCGGTGTGCGTTATCCATATCTCGGAAACGTGCCGCCCGGACCGTACGAACATACGTACTGCCCTTCCTGCGGATCCCTTCTGATCGAGCGTTCCGGATTTATGAGCAGGATTGTCGGGCTTTCAAAAGATCGATGCGGTTTCTGCGGGGAGAGGATACCGGTTGTCCTGCCGGTCTGAGGGGCGTCAGCGATTTATCGCCGACCGGATGCTCGGAACCCTGACCCGATATCTCAGGCTGATGGGCTACGACACGCTCAGCGCGAACGCCCTCTCTCCCGGAAACCCGCGGGAAGATACGGTCCTCCTTTCGATCGCCGCTGCTGACGGTCGCCTCCTCCTGACGCGCGACGCCGAACTGGCGCGGCGGGGCAGGGAACGTGCGGTCTATCTCGCCCCGGAAAATCCGATGGAGCAGGTGCGCTATCTTGCGGGTATGGGTTTGATCGTACTGTCTCTGAGATTTGATCGCTGCTCTCTCTGCAATACCCCTCTCAGAGCCGCCCGGAAACGAGAGATCGAGAGTGCGGCATATGCTCCGGCTGAGCGGCAGGGGCTCTTATTTTACTGGTGTCCGATCTGTCGCCGTCTCTACTGGGAGGGTTCGCATACGCGGCGAATACGGCGGCAGATCCTGGATGCGGACCCCGGAGATCAGGACTGATCGAAAGCGCGCGTCTCTCCAGATACCGGCTTGTGGGATGTGAGATCTCTGATTGTTTCAGTTCTGCGTCATTGCATTCCAGTGATCATACTCGTGCCTCCAGCGCTCTTTGTTTGAGGCGACGAGCGCTTTCATCCTGTCTGCCATTTCCGCGTGGAATGTCTCCTGTTCGGGGTATCTTCTCGTTTCCGCGATCGCCGCGGCAAGATCCTGTCCGAGTCTGAAGGCCTGTTCTTCGGCGGCAAAGAGCGCTTCGGGATCGGCGCCGAGATCGATGCCGACCGCGCCGATGGTGTCGGCTCCAAGGGTTCTGAGCACGCTGTTGAGGTAGGTTGCCACCTCGCCTGCGCCCGACCCGCCGGCGGTCGAGACCGCACAGCCATATTTTCCGACGAAACGCTGGCAGTGGATGACATCTGCCATTCTGTCCAGGAGCACCTTCATCTGCGCGGTCACGTTGTTGATATAATTCGGCGAGCCCAGCACAATGCCGTCGGCCTGGAGCATTTTATCGAGGGTATTTGCATAGTCATCTTTCTTCGGGCACTCTCCCGTATCGTAGCAGAGCGTGCAACCTGTACAGAACCTGATGTCGAGAGCCGCCGCATCGATTCGTTCCACGCTGGCTCCGGCTGTTTCGGCTCCCCTGAGTACCGCATCCAGAAGCCGGCCCGTCCTGCTTTCCCGCCCCCGCGGGCTTCCATTTATTCCGATCACTTCCATCTTGATCATGGTGGATAGTGCGGCCCTGCCATTTCAGGTTTCTGTTCCGCTCTCCGGGCCTGTGTCATCGGCATTATTGTTCTTGATTCTCTATTTGATCTCTGATATGTCATGGTTTAAGGTGAATCCCTGGATGGCGGCATCATCCATGAGTATTTATACTGGGGAGTTAAATGATGTTTGCAGCAACCCACTGCATAGGTAGCGTAATGTACGGCAATAGATTTGGTGGCCAGAGGGGTGGAGACAACTTCTCCCGCGGTCCCCGCGATATGCACAAGGCAGTCTGTTCTGACTGCGGTAAAGAATGTGAAGTGCCCTTCCAGCCGACCGAGGGGAGACCTGTCTACTGCCGGGAGTGTCTTCCCAAGCATAGGAAACCCAGGTACTAATTTTTTTTTCTTTTCGCTGTGTCCGTCGCCGGGCTGATCTTTCATTTGTGTTTTTGTCCCGCGGCTGGTGTCTTCTGTGTTTTTCCTCTCTTGCGTGTACGCCTGGTGAAGGGCCCTTCGCCGCGCTGTCTCTTTATATCTGGATATTATGGGTGACAGAAAGATTATTATCTCTTATTCTGACCCTTGATCCTGATCCGGGCAGGAGCTGAATCCTGTTCTGGTTAACGCTTCTGATCTTTGACACACGGATACGCATTTTTATCCGGATAATATTGCCACTTGATATGATTTTATGTAAAATATTTATGACCTCTTATGCACACAAAAAGGCTAATTATCCGGTTTTTTGGCAAATTTTATTAATAATAGTCCCATATCTCTATTGTGACCTATAATGCCCCCATTACAATATTATTTTATTATAATTAATCATTTAAATTTAGTATGTTCTCTTAAACTATTCAATAAAATTAGGAAATTTTATATGCGGCCTCCTGAAAACATCTACTGTCCCAATTCGGGGCTTGCAGGTGGTACGCTCTGGGATTCGTTTCGGTTGACCGGCCTGAATTCTATGGGGACGTTTCTTCCTGCACAAAGGGTAAAAGGATGAACTGATATGGCAGCATATTCAGAAACAATCGATCTCTACTCAGATGATGGGAAACTGCTGAAAAGCGGCGTTACCCTCGATAAGATCAGCCCGCTGGTGAACCCCGCAACCAGCAAGATCATCGACCTGACGAAGAGAACGATTAATGTAAACCTCGGGGGCATTGAAAATGCTCTCAGGACCGGAAAGCTTGGAAAGGGCAAGGGCAAGATCCGGGGCCGTGAACTCGACCTCGCGATCATGGAGAACAAGGACGCCATCGTTGCCAAGATCAAGGAGATGGTACAGGTCGAGGAGGGTGACGACACCGATATCCTCGAGTTCAACAACGGTAATCTCCTCCTCGTCCAGGTACCGAAGAAGCGCCTGACGAACGCCGCTACCTACGACGCGGCAATCACCGCCGTCGCCTCTGCAACCACCTACGCGATCGTCGACCAGTTCAATATCGATGCGTTCAATGCTTCGACCGTCAAGGCTGCCTGCTGGGGCGCATACCCGCACACCATGGATCTGGAGGGCGCACTCGTCTCTTCGATCCTTTCCATCCCGCAGAACAACGAAGGTCTCGGCTTTGCCCTGCGCAATGTCCCGGTCAACCACCTCGTCATGATGACCGGCAGGAACTCTCTCCAGGGTGTCGCTCTCGCGTCGACCCTCGAGACCGCCGGTGAGTTCGAGATGGGCGCTGCCATCGGCCCCTTCGAGCGCTACCAGCTCCTTGCCTACGCCTATCAGGGCCTCAACGCCAACAACATGGTCTACGACCTTGTCAAGGCGAACGGCGAAAACGGTACCGTCGGCACCGTTGTCCAGTCCCTGGTCGAGCGTGCGATCGAAGACAGGGTCATCGTTCCGGGCAAGAAGGGCGGCTACTTCCAGTACTACGACACCAGGGATCCGATGCTCTGGAACGCCTACGTTGCAGCCGGCACCCTCGCCGCCACCGTCGTCAACTGTGGTGCGGGCCGGTTCGCCCAGGCCGTCTCCTCGACCATGCTGTACTTCAACGATCTCATCGAACACGAGACCGGTCTGCCTTCCTGCGACTTCGGCCGCATGATGGGTACCGCCGTCGGTTTCTCGTTCTTCAGCCACTCGATCTACGGTGGCGGCGGTCCGGGTATCTTCAACGGCAAC
>JASGMW010000038.1 GCA_030156225.1 Methanofollis sp. | reverse complement strand
ATCGAGTCCAGAGCACGCACCTACAGGTACAACCTGGAGATGCAGGGGTGCAGTCAGCCACCCAGACGAGAACTATCGACATGATACAGTCTCAAGCCCTGTCCACACAGGCGCGGGGTCGTTGACAAACGGCGACAAACTCGATACGACGGGGCTGAGTCTCCTCCTCCACCTCAGAAACGATACAGAACAGCAGATCCTCTCCCTGCTGATGGAGGATTCTGCCCCTTCGCAGAGCGACATCGCCGGGGTCGTCGGGATCTCCAGCCCCTCGGTCTCCTGGCACATGAAGAGACTCATCGCTGACGGGATCGTCGAATCGTACCGGGATGGGAGAAACGTGAAGTATCTGCTCATGCCAGAAGCCGCGGAGATCCTCGGGAACGTGAGCAGACCGGGAGATAAAGACAGTGGAACGGTACAGGGATGAACCGACACAGGGGACAGAAAAAATTCATTCTTCTGCCGGGACACACAGATTCGCGATCATCGCGAACACCATCATGGACAGCTCCTCCGGCCGCATGGCCTGGATCTCCTCGGGAAGACCGGCAAGCGCCCGGTCCACGTTCTCGGTGCCGAGCACTCCCCGCGCTCCGCGCAGCCCGTTCCGCACTGTTTTCCGCCGGTGGGAAAAAAGTTCCCGCACCACCGCCGCGTATACCCGGCGGTCCGCAATATAATGCGGCGGCTCGTGCGGGATGAGGAGGACCACCGTCGAGGCGACCTGTGGGGGCGGCGAAAACGCATCGGGCGGGAGGTTGAAGCAAAGCTCCACGTCGGCGTACGTCTGGACCATCACCGACAGACGGCCGCACTCTGGCGTCCCGACCCGTGCGGCCATCCGCCCGGCAAACTCGCGCTGGTACATCAGCACCGCCCGCTCGAACCCGGCGTCAAGAAGCCTGAACGTGATCGGCGAAGACGCAGAATAGGGAAGATTTGCCACGACGATCTCGAAAGGCGGGTAGGGAACCTTCACCGCATCGCCGTGAATGAGGGTGAACCGCCCGGATCCGATCTCGCCTGCGAACCGCTCTTCAAGCGCCCCGACAAGGGAGAGATCGAGTTCGATCGCCGTGATGTTTGCACCCGCCTCGAGCAGGGCTCCGGTCAGCACTCCCTCTCCCGGCCCGATCTCAAGGACGCTCCTGTCAGAAACCGCCGAAAGAGCAACGATCCGCTCTATCGCCCGGCGATCCCTGAGGAAATGCTGGTCATGCCGCGCCTTCATCGTGCCGTGAACAGACGATACTTGATCTCGGGATCCTCAAGCTCTTCGAGCACGCGCCCGACGATCAACTTCACCGGACTCGGCAGAGACTTGATACGCAGGGAAATATCCCCGAAACTCTCGAAAAGCTTTTTCTCCCGTTCCTCCAGCAGTTCCCACATCAATTTTTTCCCGACGCCGGGAAGGAGATGGAAGGTGTGGAGTTTCGGAGTGATCGGCACGGCCTTATTGAAAAACTCCACATACCTGGCTTCGTTCTCCTTCACGATCGATTCGATCGCAAAGGGAAGTTCGACCCGTCCGGTATTCGTCAGTTCGCCATATCCGATCCGCCTTTTCACCCGTTCGATCTGCTTCCGCTCTTCATCACCGATGTAGACCGTATCGTGGATCTGAATCTCGGCGCCCTTCTTCGGGATCAGTTCGAGGAGTTTGAACTGATCTTTCCCGACCGCCTGAACGATAGGTTCGCGCTTGAAGACCGGTTTCGTGTCGTCCGCGCGTCCCTGGAGAAGCACATCCACAACTACTGCGTAGATCTCCTTTCTCTCCGTCTTCATCGCAATCCCTCAGAGGTGGACAATCACCATCTCAAGAATAGCGTCCAGTTCCTCGCCGGTGAGTGTGTAACGTTCCTTGGCGTAGATTGCCCTGAGTTCGTCCCTCGACTGGGGCATGATATTGGCGATCCTGAACGCGATGTCAGGTTTCATCTTTTCCAGCGTGAGAAGTTCGTTCACAAGGGCGCGGGCCTTCTCGGCAGTGGTCTTGGAGAGGTGATTGGCATGTTCGATACTCTGCCGGAGTTCATAGGACATTTCCTGCCCTGCCTCGTGGCGCTGTGCTTCGACCTGTGCGAGTTGCTCCCTCATTTCAGGGAGGGTAGTCCGCTCCTCGCTGATTAACCCTTTTACCTTCATGCCAATCACCTGGTTGGAATTATACTTTCTGAGGTTTTAGATGTTGCGTTCTGGATATGACGATTTTTGTGGCATTTCCGTCCGGAACCTCGACAAGCCAGGCGCGGCCGCGCTGCCCGACAACGGTGCCGGTCTTCCCGTGGAACCGCCTGTGCGGCATCCCTTTCTGGATACTCGGCTCGCAGACGATGTGGACCTTCTCTCCCATCTCAAAGTTCCTGATCGCTGCGGTAACCGGCAGGATGCCGCGGCGTCTGAGATCTTTCTTGAACTTATAGCGTGTTTTTTTTCGTGGACCGTTATGATGAGCCATCTGATTCACCACTCCCTGGTTCCTCCACCAGCACTACATCCAGGCTGGTGACATGAGCGTCTTTACCCAGGATCTCCGCAAGACTCGGTTTCGTTCGCCCGTTGTCGCCCGAGACCAGTTCCTTGATATAGAGGCCGGCTTCCCCGACGACATCGACAACGAACCGCCCATCCTGCATCCCGGGTGACTGTATATCGATCACCCCGCGTTCTCTGATCCGATCGGCCCTCCGGTGTGCGACTCTCTGCGGTGTGCGCTGATGAATCATCACGCCGTTCAGGAGGGCGAGAGCGGATCTGAGTTCGTCCAGAGAAATCGTACCGTCGACCTCAACGAGAATCCTGTATTTTTTATGCGCTTTGTTCGATTTAAGGGTTTCCACCTCGGCATGCGAACTCCAGCCGGTGATTTTCACCCCTACCCTGCCTTCCGCGCCGGCATTGATCGCCTCTTCCAGTCCGGCAAGGTCGATCTCCCGCCGCAGGGGACTGGTCATCTCCATGACAAAGGGGCGGCCGGTTCCGAGCATCCGTGCGTCGATATCTTCCCGGCCAGCACCGTGCAGAACGGCCTTTTCCGCGCCGAAGATCTCGATTGCCGGTCTCCCGATCAGTTCCTCGACCGAGTCGGTGTACATCTTGCCGGTGTAATTGCACCGCTCGCATCCCCTGCCGTGGCAGACGCGGCAGTCCCAGTGCGTCTGGGGAATGCCCCGCTCGTACTTCATATACCGACCCCTGAAATAGACCGAGTTCACCTCGATCTCCACCCGGTCTTCGGCAAGGTTGAGCACGGCCACGACGTCGGGGCGCTTGAAATCCACCACCTTTCCGGTCAGGGCCGAGACTGCTTTGCCGGTCTCGCGGTTCATCTCGGATTTGATCGGTTCGGGATCGGTAAGGGAGAGGTCGCTCCACACCATCTCCTCGCTCTCGGCGACGAGCGGCGGTACCCGCGTACCCACCAGAAACGTGGCATATTCTTTTCCTTCCAGCGCCTCCACGACCCGCCCGGCCCAGAGATCGATCCCATCGAAGAGGCGGTTGCAGATCCAGCATTCGTCAGGCTCGCCGGTATATGGCTCGTTGTTCGCAAGGGCGTGGGCCGTCCTGAGGGCCCGGCCCCTTTCGTCATTGGTCAGTCCGAACGATCGCTTTCCAAAGAAGCGTCCGAGACAATGGTCGCATATCGGGCCATAGTCCAGAATCGCCCCGATTTTATCAGTCAGATCCATCCTCTCTCTCTCCTGTCCAGTTCGTTGTGCAGGACCGTGATCGCCATGTCGGCATGCAGGACGCAGGGGCCGAGGGAATAGGCGGGGAGACCCTGCATCAACTCCTGCTCCTCCTCTGAAAAATGCCGGTGGTCTGAGAGGAGGAAGGTCTCGGGCAAGGTCCCGGCACGTCTGATATCGTTCCCCCCTTCATCCAGAACGGCGCACCCGCATGCTGCGAGCACCTCTGCAAGCCCCCCTCTTCGTACCTCGACGCCCGGGCTCGATTCCCTGAAGACGGTGCCGCAGGGCAGGGCGAGCGCTTTTTTTATCAGCCCGGCGATGTTCCTCTCGTCTGGACTGAGGTTGCGGATGCTCTCGCCTGAAAAACGGATGGTCTTCGGAGCCTTCGGGCCGCCGAGGAGGATCAGCAGGCACCCGGCGTCCCTGCGCATCCCGTGCGAAAGGCAGAGAGACGCGGCGACGCACCGGCAGAGTTCGTCCATCCTGCCGGCGCCCGGGAGATCGTTCAGGGAAAAATCGGGATCGGTGCTTGCCAGGTGGCCGACCACGACAAAGCGTTTCATCTACTGGCTCTTCCCGAATCGTTTCATCATGCGCTGCATCGAGAACTTGCTCCCTCGCATCCCTTTCAGCGCCCGCTGCATGACCCGGTGATACTTCAGGAGTTCGCGCACATCTTCGGGAGACGCGCCGGCGCCCCGCGAGATGCGGTGCACCCGCGAGCCGGAGATGATCTGCGGGTCGTCGAGTTCGGCGCTCGTCATCGAGTTCATGATCACCTTGTAGCGATCCATTTTGGTGGAGGTGACGTCATAGGCGTCTTCGGGGATCTGCATCCCGCCAAGGGGGAGCATGGACATCACCTGCTTGAGCGGCCCCATCTTGTTCACCGCCTCGAGCTGCCTGTACATGTCCCTGAGGGTGAACTTCCCCCTCATCATGGCGTTGACGTCCATCTCCTCGTCGGCCATCGCCTCCTCGGCCCGTTCGGTGAGGGCCTTGAGGTCGCCCATGCCGAGGAGACGGGAGATAAAACTGTCGGGGTCGAAGCGTTCGAGGTCGTCGATCGTCTCGCCGTCGCCGATGAACACGATGCCGCTCTTTGTCTCCGAGACTGCGGAGAGGGCGCCGCCGCCCTTTGCCGTGCCGTCCATCTTGGTGATCAGCACACCGTCGATCCCGATCGCCTCGTTGAACCGACGGGCCTGTTCAGCCGCCTGCTGCCCGAGAGCAGCGTCGATGACGAGCCAGCGGTGGTCGGGTGCGGCGATCTCGTTGATGTCGACGATCTCCTTGATCAGTTCGTCTTCGAGGGCGTGGCGCCCCTGTGTATCGATGATGACGATTTCGGTCTCTGCAAACCGCTTGATCCCATCCCGCACGATCAAAAGGGCGTCTTTCTCAGCAGGGTCGCCGAAGATCGGGACGTTTATTTTCGCGCAGAGGGTCGCGAGCTGCCTGTACGCTCCGGGCCTGAAGGTGTCGGCGCAGATCACGCCGACTTTCAACCCCTTCCTCTGGAAATAGCGGGCAAGTTTCGCCGTCGTCGTCGTCTTGCCGCTGCCCTGCAGCCCGGCCATCAGGATCGTCTGCCGGGAGAGGTCGGTCTTCCCCGCGTTCCCCATCAGGCCGACGAGTTCCTGATAGACGATGCGCAGGACATGCTCCCTGACGTTCATTCCTTTCGGCGGCTCCTCTTCGAGGGCTCGCTTCTTGATGGACTGAGAGAGGTGCATGACGAGTCTGACATTCACGTCGGCCTGCAGGAGGGCGCGCTGCAGGCTCCGCACGAGTTCCTCCACCGCCGCGCGGTCGACGACCGTCTTGCCGGCGATCTTTTTGAGAGCGTCCTTGAGCGATGAACTGAGCGAATCAAGCATTGTTATCCCTCCACACCGACGAGTTCGTCCACGATCGTTTCAGGGCGGAACGGCACGATGTCGTCATAGCCCTGACCGGTACCCAGGAACAGGATCGGTTTGCCGATTGTATGGGCGATGGATATGGCGGCCCCGCCCCGCGGGTCCATGTCGGCCTTCGTCAGCATGACGGCGTCGGTCCCGACGAGGTCGTTGAAATCCTTCGCACGCACGACGGCGTCGTTGCCGGCCACCGCCTCGTCGACGTAGACGACAAGGTCGGGTTTCATCACCCGCCTGATCTTGTCGAGCTGGCTCATCAGGTTCTTCCTGTTGTGGAAACGGCCGGCGGTATCGGCGAGCACCACATCGATGTTGTGGGCTTTTGCATACTCCACCGTGTCGTAGATAACCGCCGCAGGATCGGAGCCTTCCTGGTGCTGGATCACCTTGATGCCAAGCCTTCTGGCGTGTTCCGCGATCTGCTCGATCGCACCGGCCCTGAAAGTATCTCCTGCTCCAAGCACTACGGAAAAGCCGTTGATCTTAAAATAATGTGCCATCTTGACGATGGACGTCGTTTTTCCGGTGCCGTTCACGCCGGTGATCAGGATCTTCACCGGACGCTCGTGTGCCCTGACATAGGCGAGCGGGTCAAAACCTTCGCCGAGAACCTGCAGCAGTGCGCCCCTGAGAGCCCCGGCGACGACCGTATCGACGGAGGTGCCGATCTTCCGGTGACTCCCGACAAGGTTCTCCTTCATGTAGCCGATGATGGCGTCCGAGACGTCAAGGGCGACATCGTTCTCCAGAAGCGCCATCTCGAGTTCTGCAAGGGGTTCGTTGATGTCTTTCTCCGAGACGATCAGTTCACGTTCGATTACAAGATTTTTCACTCTTGAAACAAACGTATCTGGTTTTTTTCCAGGAATTGGTGCCGGAGCGGCAGGCGCTTCGACCACCGCCGCCGCCTCGATCGAACGCCCGAACGTCTTCTGGATGTTCTGGAGTTTGCTCTTGAGGCCCTCGAACATGAGGATTACCTGCCCTGAGCCTGCTGCTGCGCGCGGTAGGCGGCGTCGAGCCGGGCGGCGATATCATTCATTTGAGCCTGGATGTTTTCGATCGTCCCGGAAATTTTCTTTTCCGAGGCTTCGAGTTCTCGTGCCCGGTCTTCGAGATACGAGACGGCACCGGCATTGTCCTGCCCGACGGTGACGTCCGCCCCGATGGCGACAAGCACGTGTTCGGGGTCAGGAACCCTGACCTGAACGCTGACTCCGCCACCGAGCGGGAGGAGGACCGTCCCATCCTGTGTGGATTTGAGGGCCTGAAGAGTCTCGATCGCCGCCATCGATTCGACTCTCTGCTGCTCCAGCATCTCCAGCTGGCGGGTGAAGATCTCTGCCTGCTGTCCGTATTCGTTCAGATAATACTGGAGCGACTGCAGCTCCCTCGGATCGGCCTCACTCATGGACTTTACTCACCTATTACCGTAACGCCCTTGATTGTGATATAATTTCTCTTAAGGCGGTGTTTGCTGCCGATGTCGGTATAGACGTGTTCTCTCGCTATCCTCTCATTCGGGGCCTCAATGACCTTCGTGAAAGGCTGCCACACGCCGCCGATCTGGCAGGCGCCCGTTACTTCATACTGCTGCTGATTCTCCATTGCACTCACTCCAGAAAACCGAATACTTCTTCTATCCGCCCGAGTTCAAAACCGGTGGTCCTGATTCCGGCGATATATCCTTTGCTGTTTGCGAGCACGCCGGTCCCGACGAGACCGGTGCCCATGTTCACGGTGCCGGTCCCGATCTGGAGACCGCCCGCGCACCCGTCAAGGCGCTCGATTTCGGTGTCGCTGCTCCGCGGGTGTATGAACACGCCACAGTTTGTTGCCACCGCTGCCATCCCGACGGTCTTGATGCCGCCGAAGGTGAGACGCCGTACCGGCACCCCGAGGAACGTCCCGATCTCCTCCGTCTCATCGATCGGCATCTCGGGGTGCACCCCTGCAAACGTGTCGTTTGCAAGGATCACGTTCCCGGCTGCATTCATTGAGGTGTCGAGGGTCATCACCTCGCCGTACTCGCGGAGCACGGCGAGTTCATCGTCCGTAACAAGGCTGCTCGTCACCATTCCGTTTGAGTTACCGGCAAGGAGCGAGCCGATGATCGATGAACCCTGGATCGTCGTCTTCACCACGTCGACGTCCAGCGCTTCGGCTATGGCGGCAGTGAACTCTTCAGATGCCGTAGGGGGGACGACCGCGAACTCCTCAAATGTGCGGGCGAAAACGCCGATATGCGGGTCTGAGGTAAAGTCGATCGTTCTCTTCATCTCATTCCTCAGCGAGTTCGGCCTGGACCTGCCCGTCCTCGAACTTCATGGCGCGGATCCTGATCTGCGCCGGAGGTTTCTGGCTGCCGTGCTCCCAGACCTTCTCGTTGATGCTGCTGTCGAGTTTGATGTTTTCGCTCTTCATGTGACGGGCCAGGTACGCCCTGATATCTCTGACCGCAACATTGCATCGCTTCCATCGCGGGGCGCGCTTCGTGCTGCGGAGGGGCACGTTATAGATCTGCTCTTTGAGTTTCTCTACCATCGCTCTACACCTTCAGCGTGCTTCTTCTCCACATGCGCCTTTTCGGGTGGGATACCACATGGCGCTTCGTCCGAATCATTACCCATCCAGGCACGCGGCGGTTCTGCATGCATGCCTTTGCCAGCCGGATCTTCCGGCCTTTTGTCAACTTGCTCATGATGATCTCCGTAGGTTGTTCTCAGGTGCCGGTCGCACCCGTGACCAGGGACTGTTCGTGGTGTGAGGGAAAGAGCCCCGTACAACTTTTGCCGGCGCGTTCGACGGCGGCTCTGATCTCGTACTCGTAATCCCCGTTTTCGATGGTACCGGTCTCGCCGTAGGCGACAACGAGGTGCCGCTGCGCCAGCCGCTCCACCTCTGCCTTTCCATATCCCAGCAGGGGACGGACGTACGAACAATCGTAACGGTCGGCGATGCTCAGCACATCGCTCCTGGTCAGCATCGGCACGCGGTCGTTGAATCGCGTCCCGTCGCCGACTACGCGGTATTCCTGCGCCAGCAGGTGCACCGCCTGACGGTGGACCATGGTGATGGCGTCGTTCGGGTAACCCGAAGCGATCACCATCTCGACCGCTTCATCGAGGAGGTCCGGGCCGAACGCCCGTTTCTGCCAGGGCAATCCCAGCGCTTCGGCCGCCGTCCTGACCGATGCCACGTCCCGCGCGGGGTCGAATACAAAGGTATTGAGTTCGACCTCGTAGTCGCGGGCAAGCATCACCGCAGCAAGTGCGCTGTCCTTTCCTCCGCTGAACAGAAGACCGGCTTTCATCTATTTCCGTGTAATGCGAAACTCTTTTTTCTGCGGGGCGACCTGCAGGAGCAGAGCCTTCAACTGCTCGTCTGTGATCTTCTGCCGGATCCTGCCGCTATGGGCGAGTTGCACCAGCTGCTGCTCGATTGCCCGGGCAAACTCCGGTTTTGTGAGTTTGATTGTATTCAGTCGCTCCCGCGCCTCAGGCTCCAGGATCTGCATGAGCGCGATCTGCAACTCTGATTCAGCCTGTTTTCTCTGCATCTCCATATCGTCCTGCATGGCCTGCTGGTCTGCCGCCTGCCGCTGGAGTTGCTCCATTCTTCTCCGCCTGATATCAGATAGTTCGTCGTCACCCATCGGTATCCCTCACGTGTTTCAGTACTGCGCAAGTGCGGGAGTGGACTCGGTCGCTGCATCTCTGAGACCGTGCGCCACGCCGTCAAGGAAAGATCGGCCTTTTGCAGAGATCTGCCTGCCGCCGGTGACCTTTTCGACCAGGCCTTCGACCTCGAGTTGCTGGAGCGCCTTTCTCAGGATCGAACCGCTTCCCTTCCTGAACTGGCTCGGGTTCGCACCGCGGTCGCGGTTTCCGCCATATGCAGTCCTCAGTCTCTCCACGCCAACCGGGCCGTCGATATAGATGCGGCGGAGGATGGACGCGGCCCTGACATACCACCATTCGGGGTCTTCAGGGGGCATCTCTTTGTGGATCCCGGTCTTGGCAAAAGCTGCCCATTCAGGAGGCCGGATGGCAGGGAACTCCTTCAGTTCTCTGGCTACCTGCGGGATCAGCATCTCTGCCGGGATGTCATATACAGTTGTCATTGGTTAACCTCACTGTAACGATCGATGTTACCAGTCTTTATCTATTTGACATGGAGGTTATTATATATTTCGAGCATCGAAACCTGACGTTTTTCCTGCGATCAGGCCGGAACTGCAGAGTAAAAGAGAGAACCGGATCAGGCCTTCCGGCTGCCGCCGCTCTGTTCGGCAAGCACCATCGTCCGCCCGCGCACCCCCACGAGGGCGGCGCCGGCACGGCGTGCGATCTCTTCGGGGTCGATCTCGGCGGTGCGGAGCCACCTGATCTTCACATATCTGCGCACTTTCAACTGGGCCTTGATCTCGTCGATCAACATCTCAGAATAGCCCCGTTTCCCGATCCAGATCGTCGGTTTGATCTCCTGGAACAACTCATTCTTCTCGATGTTTCTTCACCACCGGATAACGTTTTTGATGACCGCAGACGAGGCAGGTGACGATCACTTTCCCGTGCTGCACCCGCACCCTGGCGCTGGCGCCCGGTACGAGGTATGCCAGACAACGCCGGCAGAACCTGAACCGCAGCTCTGCCGGGATGCGGACGCGCTGGCGCATCCCGATGCGACGGGCAAGCGCCACGTAACGGTTTGAACGGGCCGGGTCCGTCCTGAAGGTCTCGTCTGCGAGGGCGAAGAGCCGCGTGATCCGCTCCTCTGCGATCCCGTTTGCATCGGGGCTGCGCGCATTTCCTCGTCGTTTCGTCTTTGTCATGTCAGTCCCGTGCCGGGAGGATCCGTACGCGCCGCCCTTCGATTGCAATCCGCTCTTCGCAGAAGAGGGCGGCGGCCGCCGGCAGGATCCGATGTTCTTCGACGAGGATGCGTTCTGCAAGGCTGTTTTCGTCGTCGGTTTCGAGGACCGGGACGCAGGCCTGAAGGATGATCGGGCCGCTGTCCATGCCGCCGTCAACGAAATGGACCGTGCACCCGGCTACCTTCACGCCGTAATCGATCGCCTGTCGCTGGGCGTGAAGGCCGGCAAAGGCCGGGAGGAGGGCCGGATGGATATTGATCATCCTGCCGGCGAAGGTGTCGGTGATCGCCTGCCCGATGATCCGCATGTAGCCTGCAAGCACAAAGAGGTCGGCGCGGCAGTCTGTCATTGCCGCAAACAGGTCGGCTTCGTACGCCTCCTTTGAGGCGTACGACGCGTAGTCAAGCACCGTCACCGGTACCCCTGCCCGCCCTGCCCGCATGATCGCGTGGGCATCCGGGTTGTCGGTGATCAGACGGACACACTCGGCTCTGAGCGTGCCCGCCGAAATGGCGTCGATAACGGCCTGAACGTTTGATCCCCTGCCCGATGCCAGCACCGCGATGCGCTTCATGCTCACACGTCGGTTCGGCACAGTATTAACGGTTCTCTCATACTCTGTCCGGGGTCGGCGGCAGGATCAGCTTCACCTTGATGATCCTTCTGCCCCGCATCTGCATCACGACAAGGGCGGTGCCGTTCTCGAGCTTGACGACCTCGCCCCTGAGCGGGATGTGGCCGAGCATGGTGAAGAGCAGGCCGCCGATAGTCTCATACGATTCACCGATCGGCAGGACGGTCCCGAGTTCCTCGTTGAGGTGCTCGACCCAGACATGCGCGTCGACCATGTACACGCCCTCACCGAGTTTTTCGATGGTAGGCTCCTCTTCGTCGAACTCATCCAGGATCTCGCCGACCAGTTCCTCCAGGATGTCCTCGACCGTGACCACGCCGGCAAACCCGCCGTACTCGTCGAGGACGACGACCATGTGCACTTTGCGCACCTGCATCTCCTTGAGAAGTTCGTCGATCATCTTGGACTCCGGGACGAAGTAGGCGTCGTACATCATCTCCCGGATCGTGGTCTTCTTTTTCGAGAATTCTGCGGCGAAGACGTCCTTGATATTGAGAACGCCGATGGTATTGTCGATCTGATCGTGATAGACCGGGAGACGTGAGAGTCCGGTCTCGTTGAAGAGGGTGATCGCATTCTCCAGCGAACTGGTGTCCTCGATCATCACCACGTCCACGCGGGGCGTCATGATCTCCCGTGCGGTAGTGTCGCCGAACTTGAAGACCGAATAGAGCATCTGCCGCTCTTCCTCCTCGATCGTCCCCTCCTCCTCGCCGACGTCGATCCACTCCTTGATCTCTTCCTCGGTGATCGAGGGCTCGGCGGCACCGGTCCCGAGAGAGAAATGTTTGCCGAGGCGGTCATAGATCCAGAGAAGGGGCATGAGCGCCTTTGTCAGGGCGAGGATCAGAGGGGCGGTAAAGAGAGCGAGCCGGTCGGTGTAGCGCGATGCATAGGTCTTCGGCCCGATCTCGCCGAAGAGCAGCATCAGGATCACGACCAGACCGGTAGCGATCCCGACGCCTGCGTCTCCGAACCTCTCGATAGCGATCGCAGTGGCGATCGAGGTCGCTGCGACATTGGCGATATTGTTGCCGATGAGAATGGCGATCAGGATGTGTTCCGGGTATTCTTTCAGTTTTGCCAGCGCTCCCGCTCCCTTTCTTCCTTCGTTGACAAGGGTTCTGACCTTCGCCCTGGTGATCGATACGAGGGCGACTTCAGAACTGGAGAAAAAACCTGAAAGGGCCAGACAGACGATGAACAGGCCAATCAGAAAGATCTCATCGGGTGTCATCGCCGCCACGCCGGAGTCCGGCTTATATTCCAACTATCATTCATAAACGGTTGTACTGAAAAACGGTTTGTGTTGAGAGGTATTAAATCCAGCGTTCAGGAGAGGCAATCTTCAAGGAATGCACGCTCCCCCTGCAGCACGGTGATCTTTTCCTCGAAGGAGAGGGGGTGCGCAAAGTTCCTGTCCTCGATCTCGAGGGTGAGGCACCCGTCGTAGCCGGCACCCGATAGGGCGCGGACGGCGGCGGCGGCTACCTGACTTCCCCTCACCGGGAGGTGCATCTGCCCGTTCTGCATCACGCTCAGATGGACGTTTGCAAGACGGTCGGCGCAGAGATCGATATACCGGCAGATCTCTTCTCCGGAGACGCTCATGGCATGGGAGACATCAAGGGTAAAATGGAGCCATGGATTGGCGTCGAGCACTTCCCGCACCCCTTCGGGCGTGCAGAGGAGAGAGTTCACCTTTGGCTCCATGTTCTCGATCGCCACCTTCACCCGCCGGCCTGCGGCGGCCGCATGGAGCCTGGCGAGGTAGGCCTCGAACCGTTCGTAGTCGTACGCGCTCGGGGTTCGTTTTGCGGTCCTCCGGCCCGGGTGCACCGTCACCACCTCCGCACCCGCTTCTTCGGCGAGGGCGACGGCTTCGACGGCATACTGCTGGGATGCGGCGGCTACCCTGGGGTTGATGGAGCAGGGGTTGAGATCGAGGACCGGTGCATGGACGGTGATCGGGGCGAGGGCGGGATGGGCGCGCACGGCGGCGGCGAGATCGCCGACCGGAAGGTTGCGGAGCCAGAAATGGGGCGTTTCAATCCAGAACTCTATGCCGGAAAGTCCTGCTTCGTCGACGGATGAGAATATTTCGTCTATGGGATATTCATGAAAGAACATACTCGATACGGTCAGGCGGACCATGGTATCAGGTTGATATAGGACGCCGACGCACGATAAATCCAATGGGTCTGTTCCCGTGTTCACCGGCCGACGGACAGGCGGCGGTCTTCAGCGTCGCTGAGGTGACGGGGATCATCAGGGGCGCGCTCGACATCCCGGCTCTTGCAGGATGCTGGGTGCGCGGGGAGGTCACCGGGTGCAAGCGGAGCGCGGCCGGCCATTTTTTCTTTTCCCTCTCAGAAACAAGGGGGGGAAAGAGTGCGGTCATTCCGGCGGTGATGTTCAGGGGGAGCGCTGCCGCGCTCTCGTTCGACCCTGCCGACGGCATGGACGTGCTGGCGTTTGGAACGGTGGACTTTTACGAGGCGCAGGGGAAGTGCCAGATCTATGTCGAGGATCTGCGCCGCGCCGGTGAGGGTGAGAAGCATCTCCTTGTCGAGCGCTGGAAAAAAGAGCTCGCCGCCGAAGGGCTCTTCGATCCCGGCAGGAAAAAAGACGTGCCTCCGTTCCCCCGGCGGGTCGCCGTGGTCACATCGTCGACCGGCGCCGTGCTGCACGACATCGAAAACGTCCTCGCCCGCCGATACCCGGTGGAGATCCTCCTCTCGCCGACGGCGGTGCAGGGCGATCTCGCGCATATCGAGATCGCGGCGGCGATCAGGCGCGCCGACGACAGGGCCGACGTGATGATCGTCGGGCGCGGCGGGGGGAGTTTCGAGGACCTCTTCCCGTTCAACCGGCCCGAGGTGGTGCGTGCGATCGCCGCCTGCACGACGCCGGTGATCAGCGCCGTCGGCCACGAGGTGGACACCACCCTCGCCGATCTTGCCGCCGATCTGCGGGCGCCGACCCCGTCTGCCGCCGCGGAACTTGCGGTCCCCGACCGGACTGAACTCCTTGCCGGGCTTGCCCGCGACAGGACGCGGCTTTCAGACAGTATTCTCCGACAGGTCGAACGTCGCAGCGAGGAACTCGAACACCTCCGCCTGCGCCTGAGGCCGGAGCGGTACCGCCGACGGATCGCGGAGCAGCGGCAGGGACTTTCCGACCTGGAAGAGCGGATCGTACGGGGGTGCGTGCAGGGTGTCGAGCGGCGCGGCCTCGCCCTTTCCGGGATGAAGGTCAGGCTCAGGGCGAGCGATCCCCATGCCCCCCTGGAGCGCGGGTACGCCCTTGCCACAAAGGGCGGGGCGGTGATCAGGTCGGTGCGCGATCTCTCGCCGGGCGATCAGATTGCACTGAGGGTCGCCGATGGCGGGTGCCATCTTATTGTGGAGGATGTGTACGATGCAGAAGACCTATGAGGAACTGGTAGCCGAACTGAAAGAAATTTTACGGACGATCGAGGACAACGACACCGGGCTTGAGGAGAGCATCGCCCTCTTCAAGAGGGGCGAAGCGCTGATCCGGGAATGTGAACGTCTTCTTACCGAGGCCGAACTGACGATCGCCACTCTCACTCCGGAATAACGGCCTCGATCTCGATGACGAGTTCGGCCCCCCGGGCGAGAAGTTCGACCAGACGGCGATCGAGGGTCCGCGCCACGGTGTCGGAGCCGACGGCGACCGTCCTGCCGCAGACAAAGGCGCTCCGCCGCCAGACCAGGTCCGTCGGGTGATCGAGAGTGATCCCGGCGCTGCCCCGGGACCTGACGATCGTCTCGATCCCGCGTACGCTCAGATGCGTGGTGACGACCGCGCGGTCGTCGGCGAGCAGGGCCTTCAGGCCGGGGTCGAGTGCGGCGGCTCCTTTGTCCGCGCGCACTCCGATGATGCAGTCGCCGGCAGGAGAGAGCAACGGCTCTGTTGTCACCTCGAAGGTGGTGGGGTGGAGGGCCCGTACGTTCGGGTGGCCGAAACAGTGGATGACATCCCGTGCCTTCATCTTAAATAATTATGTGCGCTATTCTATACAATGTACATCATCACCATCTGCCCGCAGTGCGGTGAAGAGACCGATCATGAAGTGCTCAAGGAGGCCGGCGACCTCCTGGTTCGCTGCACCGCCTGTGGGGCTGTCCACCATACCCCGATACCGAAGGAAACGATCCTTACTGTGAAGGCGATCGTGAGTCGTGAATCGTCATCCGAAGTCTGCACCGTCGAACTCCTGGAGGAGGACGTCGTCACGGTGGGCGACTACCTGGTGGCGGATTGCGGCGAGGAAGGGCTTTCCGTCGAGGTGACCTCGATCGAGTCAGGGGATAAAAGGGTCGAAGAGGCTTCTGCGCCGGAGATATCCGCCCTCTGGACGCGGGCGATCGAAGAGGTCGTCGTCCGCGCGTCGGTTCATAAGGGCTGGAAGACCTATCCCCTCTACAAACTCTGTGACGGCGAGGAGTCCTTCGCCGTCGACGGTGTGTACACCTTCGGAAACGTCCGTTTCAGGATCTCCCACATCAAGATGCGGGAGGGGCAGGTGCTCAGGAAGGAGGGGTGGAAGACCGTGGCAAAAAAGATCAAGCGGATTTACGGAAACCAATTATAAATTCTTTTTTATCGCCTCCGCCAGCGTTTCCCTGTGAACGACGCCCTCGAACCGTTCCCTGACGCCGCCGTCAACGATGACGAGGATGGTGGGAGTCACCTTCAGGTCGTAGGCGGCGATATCGTCGGGATGTTCAAGGGCGTCCAGTTCTTCGATGACGACCCCGAGTTCATCTTCCACCTGCCGGTTGATGGGTTCCTGCTCCATGCACCCCATGCAGCCTTCCTGGTTATAGCAGAGGATCCGTACTGGCATGGGTAAAAAGAAGAAGGGGGGGGTATAAATACCCACCGGGTTCACGCCTGCGTTATTTTTGAGACGGTCACGTCGGCGGTTGAATACCCGAAATTGACCGACAGCGTGTCGTTCGTCTTTCCGGTGATCATGCCGACGCGGATATAGGGGATCTGGTTCGTCGGGTCGGTGAAGATCGTCGGGTCGTCGGTGATCGTCATGGCGATGGTGAAGCGGTCGCCTACCTGCGCCTCCGTGAAGTTGATGCCCATCTGGTCGGCACCGGTGGCGTCGATCTCCTCAGGAAGGTCGGAGAGGGTGAGCGGGATCGTCTTCACCTCGCGCTCATGCATGCCGAGGATGCCCGTCGTCAGGTCGTTCACTTCCGATTCGAGGAGGGCGAACTCGGCGGTTGTCCCGTCCGGAAGATAGATGGCAACGGGCGTCACCCGGGAGGAGGCGTTTTCTCCGGCGACGAGGGTCATCTGGGAGGTCAGGAAGCCGACCTGGCCACTATTGTAGGTGTCGACAAGGGCGGTCTGACTGGTGGTGAGCACCGGCACGCCGGCGGCGTCCCGGACGGTGTAGTCGAAGGTAACGGAATCTCCAGGCTGTACGCTCTTGAATGCGCTCATTGCCGGGGTGAGGTACGAGGCCACCATGGCGACGGCAAAGAGGACGCCGAAGACCAGCATGGCAATCTGGGTCTTTGTCTTCTTTCCCGACTTCTTCGTTTCGGGAGTGCGTTTCTGAGGCTTTGCAACCATTATGTACTCAATGGCATCATGAACCAATAAGGACTATGGTTCTGATACTGTAGACAATTATATATATTATTAGCGTTAACTATTGGTTAGTGTCCGATACCGGACGCAGAGAGATGAGACTGAAATGGTAGTACATAGAAGAGGATATCATTCGTTATGGAGCGATTTCGACGAGATGATGAACGAAATGCGGGTCGATATGGAGGGCCGGTTCCAGTCCCTGATGACCGATGCCGGGGCTGGCCGATACCTCCCTGCACTCCGCGCCGAAGGGCCGCGGGTGGATGTCTGCAGCCATGAGGATGAGGTAGTCGTGGTCGTAGACCTGCCCGGTGCTGAGAAAGAGGACATTTCTCTGCGGCTTGTTACTCCGAGAATGCTCGAGATTTCCGCTGTACAGAAGGGAGATATGGAGGACGCTCAGGAGGGCTATTATGTCCGCGAGCGGATGTATGGGCAGATGAAGCGGATGATCGCCCTGCCGACGGAAGTGAAGGAGGAAGAGGCGCGTGCCACCTTCAAGAACGGTGTGATCGAAATCCGCTTGAAAAAGGCCGAGGCCGAAAAAGGATCGGTCATCTCCATTGAGTGAGAGCACACCTCTTTTTTTTCCCTTCAGGGCGGTTCGGTCCGCCGGTGATTTCTATGGGGATACATTTTGCATTTCTCCAAAGCCTTATATATAGCGAATCCTTCAAGTAGCGTTGGTCAAAAGAGATGATGATGGACAAAAAACGGGTCAAGGACTACATGACCTACGATGTCGTCACGGTGGGTGTGCAGGCGACTATCCGCGATGTCATTGAAAAGATCCAGAAAACCAAGCACGACGGTTTTCCAGTGGTGAACGACCAGAAAGAGGTTGTCGGGTATATTTCGGCCCGGGACCTTCTTACTGTCCATCCGGGAACGCCGGTAGAGCGGATCATGAGCCGTCATCTCATCGTTGCCGACCCTGAGATGAGCATCAACGACGCCGCACGGGTGATCTTCAGGTCGGGCATCCAGAAATTGCCGGTGGTGGACGAACAGAATCGTCTCATCGGGATCATCTCGAATGCCGACGTGATCAGGTCGCAGATCGAGCATGTCTCTCCTGAGAAGGTGTACAACTTCATGGATACCCTCCGCCGCCTTCACGGGATCGAACCGACGGTCAAACGGGGATATGTCCCGATCGACGAACTCCTCCCCACGCAGGCGCGGATCTATGAAGACGAACTCGAGGGCCGGATCTATGAGATCAAGAAGGGGCTTGCCGAGCCGTTGATCGTGGTGAAACGCCCTGGACGGTATATTCTGGTCGACGGCCACCACCGGGCGATCGCGGCGAAGCGGCTTGGATACAAAACTCTCGACGCCTATATCATCATGATCGCGGAGAACATGGAACTCGGCATGGAGCGGACGGCGCAGGCGCAGAACCTCAGGACCCTCGACGACATCAAGGTCATGGACTATGCCCGCCACCCGCTCGTCGCCATCACTCACAGGCTTGTGCGGCAGAACTAGTGGCACGTCACGCCTCACATGTCAGACCTTTCGAGACCCTTGGTCACGCACCTCAAGACGAGGCAATGAACAGGAACACAGGCCATCGCCGCCCCTCGCCTCTCTTCATCAGGGGGGATCGGGGGGGGTCTCCCCCCGGCGCGAGAGAAGGACGAAACGTTCTTCGTTTTTCTGTGGGGCGGCCGTTCTGATCAATGTGCCTCCCTCAATCATACACGCCGGGGGCGCTGCCCCCGGACCCCCGAGATTGCGATTGGGCCGGGAAGGCAGGAGGGCGGATCATGAAAAGGATCGTGTTGTTC
>JASGMW010000037.1 GCA_030156225.1 Methanofollis sp. | reverse complement strand
CACAAAGAAGCAGCGGGAGATTCTGGAGGCGCTCGGGATCGATCCGCAGGAGTTAGTCGCAAGGCTGGATGGGGCGAGGAGGACGGCAGCCTAAAGGGGAGGAATTGCAGGGTAGAGACCGTATCGGCCCATTTTCGACTCTGTAGAGATCCTGTTCTGGAGGGACGGTGGTGGGGGGCAGAACCCCCCGTCATCAGGATAGGGGAGGAGAGCTCATGATCCCTCATCACACGCTCATCTGCCCTTCCCGGACCAATCGTTGCGCAGGGGTCCGGGGGCTGAACGTCCCCGGCGAACATAATGGGGTAGGCATGTGTGTCCTGGCGCAGTTCACCAGATCAGGAAGATAGATCAACCGTCATATGGGAGTTTCTACACACCTGAAATAACAATATTTTTTCGGTGCCGCAAAAAAAAGAAAAATATTATTCGATGACGATTGCGGGCTTGAACGGGAGCGCGGCGTCGGCCTTCGCCTCCTGACTCTCCCCGGCATCGAGAACATTCACCCGCACGCCGAACTCGCGCTCCAGGAATTCCCGGGACGCGATAAAGACTGCCTTTTCATCGACACCGCCAGAGACGAGATCAGATACGAACTGCGGCGGGAGGCGGTGAATGAACTTCGTGATCTGCCGGGCGGCGTTCACTGCCGCCTTGCCGCGGGCCTTCAGATCCTCGTCGGCCATCACCAGACGGACGGCATCGGTCCGGTCCTCGGCAGCGGCGATCATCGAAAATACCTGCCGTTTCCACGCCGGCGCCACATACAGATTGATCGCCACTGGCTCTATCTGGATGAGTTTGACGATCGACTCAATGTCTTCGACCGTCCGGGCGAGAATCTCTTCGGCGAGTTCGGCCGCCACATCGATCTTCGCCCTGTCCGCAACCGGCCAGGGGGAAAAGCAGACGGAGCCCTCGTTGCCCATCGTATGCCAGAGTTCCTCGCAGGTGTACGGCACGATCGGGGCGAGCAGACGCACCCATGCCGAGCAGAGTTCGCGGACCGCAGCCGACCCCGGCGCGATCGTGGGGAGACGGCGACGGTACCATTTCAGATCGGTCTCGATCCCGAAGAAGGCCTCCTGCAGCGCCTGTCTTGTCTGGAAGTTCAGCATCGCACCGGTGGCATTCTCGATCCGGTGCTGCAGGCGCGAGATGAGCCAGCCGTCGATCTCCCGGCCGTCGTTCTCCTCGACGCCGATCCCTTCGGAGACCTCGTTCCAGAACCGCTCGATCTGTTTTTTCGCTCCGATAACCAGTTCGTTGCGCCAGTCGAAGTCCTGCCATGGCTCGGCGGAGCCCACCAGGAACATCCTGACGGTGTCGGACCCGAACTCGTTCAGCGCGTCCTCCAGCAGGACGACGTTGCCCTTGGAAGAGGACATCTTCGCCCCGTTCAGGAGACCCATCCCGAAGATCACCATCCCCTGCGGCTGCCGGTCCTCCGGCAGGACGGCAAGATGATGAAAGAGCTGGAAGGTGAGGTGGTTCGAGATGAGATCTTTCGCCGAGAACCGATAGTCGTAGGGGTACCAGTAGAGGTACTCCTGTCTGATCGCGTCGAGGGTCTCCCGCGGCACGGTCGTCGGGTTCCCGGTTCCGAAGACGATGTACTCGAAGACGTCGTGCGTGAGTTTTTCCGGCTCGATCTTTTTGATATGGTGGGCTATCGTGTAGAAGAGCATGTACAACGTCGAATCCGAGAGAGGTTCGATGATCCACGCGGGATCCCACGGGAGTTTTGTGCCCAGGCCAATCCGCCGGGTGCACGCCCAGTCCTTCAGCCAGTCCACCGTCCGGTCGAACTCGGCGCGGGTCTCGGCCGGCACGATGCTCATCCGGTCGATCTGATCGTGGACCCGCGCCTTCCATACGGGGTCTGAGTACTGGAGGAACCACTGGTCGTGGAGGATCTTCACATAGACCCGGCTACCGCAGCGGCAGATCACCGTGCGGGTATCGAAATCGTACATCTCCTTCGAGCCGTATTCCTCGACCATGAGGGCAGCAAGGATATCTCGCCCTTCTTTGACCGGTTTTCCGGACACAACACCGCAGTTGTCGAGCAGCCGCCCCCTCAGCAGTTCGGCCCCGTAGACCTCGCGCGTGACCTCGTCCATTCCGGGATCGTTCTGGTCCCGGACATTTGCCTTTTCGACGGCTTCTTTTGCCGGGAACTCACCGTACCCTTCGGTCCCGATGATCGCCACCGGGACGATCTCCTGATACTGCCCCTCCTGCTGAAGATCGCGGAGGGCGACGTAGTCGAAGGGCGCATGGGCCGGCACGCTCATCACAAGGCCCGAGCCCATGTCGGGATCGACGAACTCCGCGGGCAGCACCGGCACCTCCCCGCAGAGCGGATGGGAGGCCTTCGACCCGATGATCTCCGTGCCCTCTACCTCGCCGGTGATCTCGACAGTGTGGTCCTGCATCTCAAGTTTGTAGGCGGCCTCGCGGGAGAGTACCCAGTCCTCCCCGTCCACCTTTGCTCGCACATAGGTGAGACCCGGATTCGCCCAGAGGTTCGTGACCCCGTAGATCGTCTCCGGCCGCAGGGTGGCGCAGGGGATCTTCGCGCCCTGCCAGTCGAAGACCACCAGGGTGAACTTCATGATCTCGGCCCTGTCGCCCTCCAGCAGATCGTGGTCGCCGACCGGGTTTTCGCACGACGGACAGTATTTCACCGGGTGAACGCCCCTGACGACATGCTCCCCATCGTAGAGGTGGCGGTACTGCCACTCGATGTACTTCGAGTACTGCGGATCGACCGTGATGAACCGGCGCCGCCAGTCGATCGAGAGTCCGACCCGGCGCATCAGGCGTTCGTACTCGCCGGCGAAATAACGGACGATCGTCATCGGGTCGTCAAACCGGTCGAGCACGTCCTGCGGCACCCGGTAGAGGTCGCGATAGATCCGGATCGTCCCGGCATCCCCTTTCGCGATCCGGCGCGAGATCCCGATCACCGGTGTCCCGGTGACATGGAAGCCCATCGGGAAGAGGACGTTTTTCCCCTGCATCCTCCAGAAACGGGCGATCACGTCGGGAACGATGTAGGTACGGCCGTGCCCTACATGCATCGCACCGCTCGGGTACGGGAAGGCGACATTGATGTAAAACTTCTCTCTTCCGTCGGGGTCGGCCTCGAAGGCCGCAGGCCAGAGATCCCGGTACTTATCTTCCAGTTTCTGTATGTCCCATTCAGCCACGCTCTGTCACTCCCAGATCTTCTACGTTATACCGGCCTCAGCCTGATCGTTTCGTTCTCGTTGTACCTGCGGATCAGTTCCTGCGCGATGCTGCTGCTTTTTGCAAGTTCAATCTCGCCTCGTTCATTCACCGTCGCCGTAAAGAGGTACTCTTTGCCGGCGAACACATCGACGATCGCTTCCTTAAATTCAGGAGCGACCAGGGCAAGGTGCCTCTTTTCGATCCTGATCTTCAGACCGCCGCTTGCAGGCACTTCTTCGACCATGTTGTTCTCGGGGGGAGGCAGTTCGGATCTCGGCCGAATGTCGATCCCGATCCCGAGTTTGTTCACGATCCCTGCAATATTCTTGCCGCCGCGTCCGATCGCGGCTGGAACATCCCTGTCTTCAATATAGGCGACTGCCTTGGTGTCGCTCTTCATGAAGACATCGATGGGGCCGTCGGTGAACCGCGAGAGCTCCCGCTGTATCTCCTGCTCTGAAGTATCCCAGACGGTTTCTCCCCCTTCCTCCCCGGACAGGGGGACATGCCGCTCTTCCGGCTCGACCGGGAGGAGTTCTTCGGTCGGCGCCTCCTCAACAGGCGGCATGTACACCGGTACCGCCGGAGCAGGGAGAGCATCCTTCCAGACGCCGCGTGCCGGCATCACAATCGTCTCGCCTTCGTACTTGAAGACTTCAAGGGCGATCGCCCCGGTAACGGTTTCCCTGACCGTAACCACCGGCCTCATATGAAGATCGGATTGCATCCCTTCGGGCACCTTGATCGAGAAATCAAGGTCGTATACGCCGGTGATCTCCCCCTTCTCCACAAAGATGATGGTGTTGATGATCTGGGGCAGAACACCGGCTTCGATCCGCCCGATGATCCGCTGGACGGCGTCCTGCACCTGCATCGCATGGACAACGCCGACCATGCCCACACCCGCGAGCCGCATATCGGCAAAGACCTTGAAATCTTCGCTTTTACGGAGTTCGTCGAAGATCACCGCGTCGGGGCGGACCAGGAGCAGCACCTCGGCGGTGTTTGTCATACTCCCTTCAAGGGCTGTGTACTGGGTGATGTTGTCGGGCACCTGCAGATCCCGCGGCGCCTCCATGGTCTTGACGATAAAATCGTTCTCCGAAAGGAACGTGGCGATGCTCTGGGCGAGCGTACTCTTGCCGGCGCCGGGCGGTCCTGCGATCAGCACGCCGCAACGGGTGTCGGTGATCCGCTCCTTGATCAGATCGGCCATGGCGTACCTCTCCAGGACCACGTCGACAATCGGGCGGACGGCAGTGATCTCCATCCCGTCAGAAAACGGACGCCTGGCGATGGAAATCCTGATCGACCCGATCTGGACGACGGTGATCCCGCGGCGCTCGACTTCGATAAAACCATCGGGATCGCGTTTTGCCCGTTCGAGGATCTCCTGCGCCATCGTTCGCAGTTCATACTCGGTTATCGGGGCGTCCCTGAGCCGCACAAGGTGCAGATCATTCATCGCGCCTTTTTTCGCCACAGGGGGAACGCGCTCTTTCAGGTGCACGGCGATCGTATTCTCGTCGAAGAACCCATCGATAGCCAGCGGGGTCGACTCGCCGATCTGGGGTTTGAGATAGATGACGTCGAGCCCTTTCGCCTTCGCCACCTCGGACTGGACGATATCGCTCGTGATGAAGGTGGCGTCGTATTCAAGGGCGACGTTCCGGATCAGGGCATCGATCTCCCCGCCGCTTGCCAGTTTCACCTGATCAAGGCTTGGCCGCTCGCCGACAAATCGGAGTTCAACAGTTTCTTCGGCCGCCATCCGGGAAAGGTTCTGAAGTTCGGTCAGTCCGGAAAAGCCGATCTCGCGCCCCTGATTCGCCTGGGCTTCGAGCTCTGCAACCACGGCCTCCGGAATGATTATTGTGGATCCTGTATATTCCCCGGTTTTTATCATTGAGGTGATGCGTCCGTCGATGACGACACTCGTATCAGGCACTATTTTCATAAAAAATTCACCATATTTTACGTGTCTTTATTCCTTATTAGCATATACTTCTGATGGATCGAGGAGAGGACGCGCGAGTTCCCGGCCGTCGATGTCCCGGTAAAAGCAGGAGTAATGACCCGTGTGACAGGCCGCACCCTGCTGCTCGACCAGGTAGAGGAGGGCGTCTTCATCGCAATCGACCCGTATCCCGGCCACGATCTGAATATTTCCACTTTTCTCTCCTTTTTTCCAGATCCGTTTCCGGCTGCGCGACCAGTAGTGGGCGTAGCCGGTCTCCCGCGTCAACCGCACCGCCTCTTCATTGGCCCATGCAAGCATCAGCACCTCGCGGCTCGCCGCGTCCTGTACAATGACCGGGACAAGCCCGCCGGTATAGTTCATCTCCATCGATCTCAGACTCCTGCAAGCAATTTCATGATCATATAGAAGATATCGCCGATAAAAAGTGCATAGAGGAAACCCCCGGTGATCGGAATGATGAACGGAACGGCATAGGAGATCCAGATCCTGCCTGCCCGGCGGTACAGCGTGAGTTCTTCCCGATAGCGCTCCGGGTGCTCGCGGAGATCCTTTGTGTACATCCGCCGCTCACCCCCCCGCACCGTCCTCTTCAGCGAGTCGCGGATCCGCATAAACCGGTGGACGACCGCTCCGTTCTCATCTTCCCCGATCTCTTCCATCACAAAGCCGAAATGACGCTGGATCTCCCTGCCCTCCACCGGATAGCCGAGAAACATATAGGGGAGCGGGGCCCTGTTGCCCTGCAGCAGGTTATAGCCGAAGAGAATAAGAGGGGCCGCAAGGTTGATCACGAGGGCGTCGATCAGCACCGAGAACGGGAAAAAACCCAGCGGCGGAACCCCCCACAACGGTTCGAGAGGGAAGGCAGGGACAGAAAGGCAGAGGAAGATCAGCGCCCATGCGTCGGCCCCCCCAAAGAGATGGAACATCCCGAAAGCGTAGAAGAGCGCGGAAAAAACAAGGGAGAGGGCAATGAAGTACAGGGCCAATCCACCGTTTCCTCCCAGGAACAGACCGGCATAGAAGAGACATACAGACGGTACGGCGACGACGAGCATCGGATACCAGGTCCTGAACGGAACCCGCCGGTCGCGGTGGTCAAGGACCGACGCGTAGAGCAGCGTCAGGCCCACTGCAACTGAGGCGATACCAAGCGGAAGCGATATCATCATTGTTTCCTCGTTTTTATCATATTATTTGGCCAAAGTAATTTCAATACTTTTTAATACCGCAAGATAGGACAGTAGATCTATCCTGTACTATATCTGGTGGTGTGTGTGATAGAGATATCTGTCGATGCTGCGGCCTGCAATGGCTGCGGCCTCTGTGTGAAAGATTGCCCGATGCAGGTCTACGAACTCAGGGATGAGGTCAGCGTCCCGATCAGGCCTGAAAACTGTATGGGCTGTCTCTCCTGCCATGAGATCTGCCCGGCACAGGCACTGGAACACCGTGGGGTCTACCCCTCGAAACGAAATTATATCGACATACGTGTCTGCGAAATGATCAACCGGGTGATATGATGGCAGAAATGACCGTTGAAGAGATGAACCAGCAATTCAAGACCGGTACGGTCTTCCGTGCCGAAGAGATCCCGATCTCCTGCTCTCCGAGCGCGAAGGACCTTGAGCAGACCCTCCACGGCGTCATGAAACTGAACGGGCTGATCATCAAGTCCCTCGAAGAGATTGCCGGGCGGGGTGCGAACGCGGTCACCTACCGGGCAGGAAAAAAGTTCGGCCACGAGGTGGCGAAATATTTCCGGAAGATCGAAGACATCGAAGAGGCGCTGCGGGAACTTTCCTATATCCTCCACGGCCAGTACACCTTCGAACTCTGGAAACCCGAAGACAAGGAGAACTACGTCGTCACCGAGAACGGCGAGACGTTCATCTATCTCGTCTTCCATGACTGCATCGTCCGCCAGACCCTCCGCCGCAACGGCATGGAGCAGGGCGGCCCCCTCTGCCAGACGCTGTACGGCTATGTGGTCGGGGCGATCGAGGAGATCACCGGCCGCCGGGCGAAACTTGAGATCGTACACACCGGCCCGAACGCCTGCCTCAAAAAACTGATCCTGAAGTGATTGGCCATGAAGATCGCAATCGAAGAACTGGCCGGGTGTTCGGGCTGCACCATCTCCATCCTTGATCTCCATGAGGCGCTGCTCGACGTGGTCGCGCAGGCCGACATCGTCTATTCGCCCGTGATCATGGATGTCAAGGAGCCACCTGAAGGGATCGACATCGCCTTCGTCACCGGGGCAGTGAGGAACAAAGAAAACGAAGAACGCCTGAAACAACTCAGAAAGCGGTCGAAGACGCTCGTCGCCTTCGGTACCTGCGCATGTTACGGCGGGGTTTCGGGCCTCTCGATGCTCGGAAAACCCGAAGATCTCTTTGCCTGCGTCTATCAGGGCGTGGAAACCGCGGAGAAGGGGAATCTCATACCAACGGACGTCCCGGCGTTCCTGTACCGGGTGTTTGCGGTCGGAGACCTCGTCAAGATCGACTATTATATTGCCGGATGTCCGCCGAAGGAGAAGTTCCTCAGGACAATCATCCCGGATCTGATTGCCGACAAAAAAACCGAACTGTCCAAAAAATCGGTCTGCGCGGAGTGCGACCGGAAGATGGGAGACGTAAAAGACTGGCACCTGAAACGGCGCTACGAGGGAACGCCGGACCGCGAGCACTGTCTCCTCGGCCAGGGCTATCTCTGTCTGGGCCCGGTCACCTTCGGCAGATGCGGGGCCTCGTGCCCGCACAACAACATCCCCTGTCACGGCTGCAACGGTCCGTCCCTCGACATCCTCAGGGAGCCCTGCAGAGATATCTACAACCTGATGGTCAGGCGGATCGCCGATCTCACCGACACACCGGAGAAGGAGATCGAAAAACAACTCTACGATGTGGCGCACACCATGTACCCCTTCACTATCGGGAGCCTGATCATGGAGGACAAGGAGATATCGAAGATCCGCGACCTGGTACAGGGAGGGAGCGTATGACCCGTCTGACCATTGCGCCGGTGACGCGGATCGAGGGGCACGCCCAGGTGCGCATCGACCTCGACGAGAAGGGCGAGGTCGCCGGCGCCCACTTCAACGTCGTCGAACTCCGTGGATTTGAAAAGTTCCTGATCGGCGGGGCCATCGAGGAGGCGCCGCGGATCACGCCGCGGATCTGCGGCATCTGCCCGACCTCCCACCACGTCGCCGCTGCACGGGCGACCGACCGGATATTCGGCGCCGAGCCCCCACAGACCGGCAAAATGTTGAGAGAACTCCTGATGACAGGGCAGTACATCCACTCGCACGCCCTCCACTTCTTCATGCTCGCCGCCCCGGACTTTCTCCTCGGCGACGCCGCTCCGGCAGAGCGCAACGTCATCGGGCTTGCAAAGCGTTCCCCCGCAATCGCGAAGAACGCGATCGAGGTCAGAAAACTCGGCCAGCGCATCACCGAGGCCGTCGGCGGCAAACCAATCCACCCGACGAACGCCGTTCCTGGCGGGATGTCCCGCCCCCTCACCACCGGGCAGCAGCAGACGCTTCTTGCGTCTGCAAAGGCAGGCCTGACAATCGCCGAAGAGGGATGGGAGATCGCAAAGGGTTTGATGGACGGGTTCGACTTTTCCCTGGGGGCCGTCGAGACCGCCTTCATGGGCATGACCGAAAACGGTACCCATGCGATCAGCGGTGGCGAGGTGCGGATCGTCGGGAAAAACGGAGAACCGCTGGGTTCATTCACCGGGGAGGATTACTTGAATTATATCAGGGAGTACACCGAGGACTGGTCGTACCTGAAATTCTGCAGACTCGCCTCAGGCGACCACTACCGGGTCGGCCCCCTTGCCCGCCTGAACATCGTGGAGAGAATGGGCACACCGAAGGCCAATGCGGCCCTTGCCGAATACCGGAGCGCATTCGGGCGGTTTTCACAGACAGCCCTCGCCTATAACGCCGCCCGTTATGTCGAGTTCCTCTCAGCCTGCGAGCGGGCGGTCGAACTCCTTGAGAACCCGGGAATCACCGGCACCGACGTCCGCACACCGACAGGCGGCGTGGTGCAGCGTCGGGGCGTCGGGATCATCGAGGCCCCCCGCGGCACGCTCATCCACGACTATTCGGTCGACGAGAACGGCATCATCGAGCGGTGCAACCTGATCGTCGCCACATGTCAGAACAATTACGCCATGGACCGGGGCGTCGAAGACGTCGCCAGAAAAGTGATCAAGAACGGTGAAGTCACGGAAGAGGCAGCAAACAAGATCGAAACTGTCATCCGTGCCTATGATCCATGCATTTCCTGTGCAACCCATGCCATCGGCCGGATGCCCCTGCGGATAGAAGTGCGCCGGGATGACGGTAGAGGAGGCAAAGTCATCAGGACTCAAGAGGTGAACTGAGGAATGGAAATACTCAAACAGATATTGATGGAGTTTCTCAGGCTGGACGGCGTAACAGCCGCAGTCGTCGTCGGCCGTGACGGTTTTGTGATCGAAGACGCCATATCCGGGGAGATCGACACCGACGCCCTCGGTGCCATGGCGTCCACCGGTATGGGCACGTCAGAGGCGATGGGTGCCGAACTGGGCAAAGGACAACTCAACCAGATGTTCGTCGAGCTGGAAAAAGGTCCCATTCTCCTCTCACCCCTCTCAGAGGACGAGATGATCGCGATCGTCGCAAATGACGGCGCGAACATCGGCAGGATCCGGTACGAACTCAAAAAGAACAGGGACAGAATCATTGCAGCACTCTAACATGACCCTACCGAAAGGAAAAAATTTCGGAAGCATGAACGCCCCGATCGAAGAGGTGCTGCCGTTCACCGAAGCCTTTTATTCAGTCGTACGAATGCGTACCGGGAGCGGAGAGGGATTTGTCCTCTTGGATAAAGGCGACCCCATCGCCGCCGGATTTCATGACGGATCGCAGGATCTTCTCGGGGAAAGCGCCCTTTCTTTTCTCTCCGACGAACCCTCCCCTGCCTGCATGCTCTTCAGGTACGATCCTGACGAGTATCTGAAGGCGATCGACTGGTGCAGGGAGATGGGGTACGAGATCAGCACAGAGGCGGGGCAGGCACCGGCCCGGGACGAAGAACGCATGCCTGAAGAAACCTCTGCCCCTGTTCTGACCGACGAGGCCCTCAACCTGATACTCTCCCAGCCCGGAGTGATCGCGGTCTCCGCGTTCTTCGAAGGGTTTGCCGTCCAGTCGGCCGGGGCTGCCGACTTCGATCGGATCGCCGCCGTCGCCGAGGATCTGCTCAGGGCCGGATCGAAGATCGCCGGCGACATGGAAACCGGAGACCTCGACCAGATCATCCTCGAAACGCCCGGCGGAAAATTGATCATCGCACCGTTCGGTGACCTGTCGCTCTGCATCCTCACCGCTGCGAACGCAAACCTCGGCCTTGTCAGGCTTGCTCTCAGGAGTATACGATGGAGTGAATAAAATGCACCTCCCAAAGTGCGACTCGCCTGCACGTTCCCTCAGACTCACCCTGAAAGACGTCTTCTCAGAGTGCCGGAGCACCGGTTTCACCGGGGCCCTGGTTTTCACCGCCGGTGATCTCAAGGGGGCGGTGCTTTTCAGGGCCGGGACACCGATCTGCGCAGAAAACGGCAGTCTTGCGGGCAAACAGGCGCTCCGGGAGATAGAAGCCTCGACAACGATCGTCAGGGCCGATTTTCATACCTTCCCGGCAGATGATCTCGAAACGGTCGTACTCTTCAACGAGAGCACGAAGGTGGGAGACGATGAGGGGGACGGCATGGGAAGGACCACCATAAAACCGGTCAACACCGGCCATGCCACGCGGACCGCCAGCATACGGGTGATCGGGGCCGATACATCCGAAAGAAGTTTCGAATGTCAGGTACAGATCCACCGTAACACCGGTGGATCTGAGAAAAAACAGGTATTAAACCCTTCATCCATAGAGGCACTCAAAAAATTGTCTGAAAATTTCGAGGCCAGTGCATCAGACCTCCTCAAGGAGATGCATCTGGAGCATCTCATCGTCAGCGATAAAAAAGAGGAGCGGTAATGTTCAACCCCTTATTCTGAGTTCCTTTGCCCGAATGTCTGATTAATGTGCCGCAACGGCCGCATACAGAATAGGAATGTTTAAATTTGATACTTCACAATCAATGGAGTAGAAGGTGTCTGATTGATCAGGGCATTTACGATCGCATCAGGGAAAGGCGGGACAGGGAAGACGACAGTAACCGTCAATCTCGGTATGTCTCTCGCCCAGCTCGGCAAAGAAACCTATATCCTTGACGCTGATATCGGAATGGCAAACCTGGGACTGGTGCTCGGTCTGGAGGACGCACCGGTAACGCTTCATGAGGTTCTCGCCGGTAAGGCAAAGGTGGAAGACGCCATCTACGAGGGTCCGAACGGAGTAAAGGTTGTGCCGAGCGGAATATCACTCCAGGGCTTCCAGAACGCCGATCCTGACCGCCTGCGGGATGTTATGCGTGATCTCGTCGACCGATGTGATTATCTTCTTGTGGACGCCGCCGCCGGGATCAGCAAGGACGGTGTCGTGGCGCTGGCCATCTGCGACGAGGTCATCCTTGTCGTGAACCCGGAACTCTCCTCAATGGCGGACGCGCTGAAGACGAAGATCCTCACCGAAATGGTGGGGGGGAACGTCTACGGCGCCATCATCAACAGGTCGGGAATGGAAAACACCGAGATCAGGAGACACTCTGTTGAAGACGTCCTCGGCGTGAGGGTGATCGATATGATCCCCGAAGATCCCAACGTCAGGCGTTCTGCCGCATATAAGACGCCTGTTGTCGTCAAATATCCGGCATCTGAATCCTCACGGGCCTTCCGGCGGATTGCCGCTGATATTGTCGGCGTGGAGTATGCCGAGGAGACCGAAGAGAGAAAACAGAACTTCATCGACAGGCTTGCCCATACCCTCTTCGGAGGAGGGCATTAAGGGGCCCGGTCAAATCATCCGGTTTTCCGCAGGGAAGGGCATACTAAAATCTGTGCCCGGAGCAGACCGGGGATGATGGGGTGGTCGGAGACGTCCGCCAGGATCCGTAAGGGGGGAATAGACCATGGAGATCATGGAAATCATCAATGAAGTCCTCGGCCAATCGCATTATCTGGGGTCATATCCCTATTACACCATGGTCAGGCAGGCAAAGAGTGAAGCCAGTGCAATAGCGGTTTTTGTCGACAGAGACAGGAACGCCGCGATCCTGTATTCCCGCGGGGAGCCGACCGGCGCGATCTACAGGGACACACTTGGAGCGCTCTTTGGAGATTCGGCTGTACTGAAAATATCGGATCAGGACGATTACGACCTCTATGCAGTCGATCTGAGGGCCGTCGAGCTCGTGGTCGCACACTGCCGTGTCTTCAACCGCGGCCATTTCCCCCACCGGCTGTCCGCGGATATACCTGAGATCGGCACAAAGAGAAGGATACCCGGCGTGCTCTCACTTCTCATTGTCAGGAATGGTGCCGAGCAGTCCGGAGTGCGGGTCTCGATAAAAAAAGGGCGGCAGGTCCTGGCGAGCGATGTGACCACAGGGGATGGAAAAGCATCGTTCAGGCTCATGAACGGCTCCTACGATGTCGTGATTTCCAGCAGGACAGGAGAGGCCTATTCGTTCCTCGTTAATTTCAACGGAAAGAGGAGTGAACTCATCATTGAACTGGATGGTATAACGGATGAATAAGAATACAGGCTCAAAAAAACGGTTACACGATATCCTGATAAAAATAAACAGGACCGAGGAGGAGAGACCGACGAACGCTCCCGGACAGAAACATGCGGCAGGCGGCAAGAACGATTTTGATGCATTGAGATCGATGATCGGGAAGGACGATCAGTTGAACATCAACGACCTGATCAGAGACGCACGGGATATGGGCCCAATATCAACCGAAAGCCCCGGAGGAAGAGATCTTCCGGTCCCGCAACACGAAGAGCGTTTCCCTGACGATCTCAAAGATAAACCTGACAACCTGATCAATTCGGAAACTTCTGCAGGCGCTCCGGTGATCGATCCCGAAAACCTTGAGGCGTTGAAATCGGTCGTCGACGCCCTTTTCGGAGAAGAAAAAACCGCAGAAACATCCCGGGCAGAGGGGGGAGGAACAGAACAGATACCGGTGTTATCGGACGAGGTCGGGGAGGAGGAGGAGGCGGTACCGGCCAGCGCCCCCGTGTCCCGCCCCCACACAACACGGTGGTCAACGGGGGCGGCCGGAACACCGGACAACGTCACGGCAGAGATCACTGACGCCGATGACATCGACTCTCTCTCCGAACTCATCCTGCCCAGAGCAGCGACCTTCGATGTTGAAGAACTCGTCCTCGATTTTGAGACAGGATCGCACAGCACGGGCCTGATCGGCATCCCACCCGAGATCGACGGAATCTGGAGCAAAAATTTTCCGAATATTGCCGAAGAGGCCAGAAACGTCGTGATAGGCAGAGAAGATGCGGAAACGGGCGGCCTTCTTGAGAAGTTCAATATTTTCACCAAACTCCGTCACAGCGTCGAAGAGTACAACCCCCGCCTCCATGGCCCCCTTGTCGACCTCACCTTCATCCCGACTCCTGGAATTGAGGAGATCGAACTCTATCCGGTCAACGAGCCGTACGCCTACGTCAGGATCGTCTACGACAACACCTCGCACGAATACACCTACGAAGTGCTCGAACCAGAGATGACCGGGGCCGAAACAGAGTTGCTGGGAGAGATCAAGGAGCGCCTCTTCGAACGTCTTGATATTAATACCAAAGAGATCTCACGCGCGGAGGCGCAGAAAGTGCTCCGCGTCTATTCCGACGAGATCATTTCGGACTACGGCATCAATCTCACCCCGGTCTCCAGAGAAAAGATTTTATACAGCATTGGTCGCGATTTCCTGGGCGATGGATTGATCGATGCCATCATGCACGATAAATATATCGAAGACATCTCGTGCGACGGACTGAACAACCCGATCTTCATCTACCACTCCGGCTACGAGTCGATCCAGACGAACCTGATGTACACCGACCATCTCGAGCTCGACTCGTTCGTCACCAAACTCGCCCAGCGGGCCGGCAAATACATCTCGATAGCAGAACCGATGCTCGACGCCACGATGTCGGACGGTTCGCGTATCCAGATGACCCTCGGCAGAGAGGTCACCGCCCACGGCTCGACCTTCACGATCAGAAAATTCAAGGACGAGCCGATCTCGCCGACCGACCTGATCGAGTGGGGCACCTTCTCTCCCCTCTCCATCGCCTTCCTCTGGCTTGCGGTGGAAGCGGGGAACTCCGCGATCTTCGCAGGTGGAACGGCATCGGGAAAAACGACATCGCTCAACGCCATATCGCTCTTCATCCCGCCTCAGGCAAAGATCGTCTCTCTCGAAGACACCAGGGAACTCAAACTCCCGCACCCAAACTGGATCCCCTCGGTGACGCGAGATTCCTTCGATACCGGCGGCAAGGGCGAGATCGACATGTACGAGCTTCTCCGCGCCGCCCTCCGTCAGCGGCCCGAGTACATCATTGTCGGCGAGGTGCGCGGCAAAGAGGCCCAGACGCTCTTCCAGGCGATGTCGACCGGCCACGTCACCTATGCAACGATACACGCCGATTCTGTCGCATCGGTCGTTCACCGGCTTGAAAATCCGCCGTTAAATGTACCGCGGAATATGCTCACCGCGCTGAACCTGGTCTGCGTCCAGGTGCAGGCACGGGTCGGCGGCCAGCGTATCAGACGGAACAAACAGATCATCGAGATCCTGGACATCGACCCGAGGACAAACGAACTTATTACAAACGAGGTTTTTTCCTGGCACCAGGCGACGGACGAGATCAGGTATTCAGGAAAATCCTATGTTCTCGAGTCGATTATGGAGACACGGGGCTGGAGCGAGGCACGGATGCGGGAAGAACTGAAACGGCGGCAGGAAATTCTCGAATGGATGCGCATAAAAAAGATCAGGCATTATCGAGACGTCTCGAAGATGCTCATCTCCTACTTCCGCGACCCGGACGCCGTCATGAAGATCGTCAGAGGTGATCTCTATGAATAGTTTTGAACGATTCAGCTTCAATCTGTTAGGAGAGAGGGTGAAGAGGAGACGGAACGAGTTCGTGGAACTCAGGAGCGACCTGATGCAGGCGCGGATCAAGACGCCCTTCGAGGCGTATCTCTCCACAGCCTACTTCTCGTCCATCGTCGTGGGACTGGCGATGGCCCTGCTCGTCGGCACCGCGACCTTCCTGCTCAACATCCCCTCAATGATCACCTACAGGGGTGCGGTGCCCGGTTTTCTGACCGGCATTTATGATTTCAGACTCCAGATCGGGACAGTGATCGCCGTCGTTCTTTCTCTTCTGATCTTCGGCTGGATCACCTATATCTCCTTCATGCTGTACCCGAAGGTGATAGCCGGGAACCGGCGGCGCAACATCAACGCCACCCTTCCCTATGCGATCAACTACGTCACCGCCATGTCCACAGCCGGAATCACACCCGCCGAAGTCTTCAGGCTCCTCGGCGAGAGTCCGATCTACGGGGAAACCGCTGTCGAGGCGCGCTTCATCACGCGGGAGATCGATATGTTCGGCAAGGACCTGATCGATGCGATGAGGGTCGTATCGACCTTCACGCCAAGTCCGCGCATGAAAGAGTTTTTGCAGGGGGCAATGGCAACGATCTCCTCAGGCGCGAATCTCACCAATTACTTCAGGAGCAAGGCGGCCCAGTACACACACGAAAATCATCAGGAGCAGAAAGGCTTCCTTGAAACCCTGGGGCTCATCGCCGAGTCCTATGTGACGGCCATGGTGGCGGGCACCCTCTTCCTGATCATCATCGAGTCGATCATGTCGCTCATCAGCGGAGACTCGAACCCGATCCTTCTGATGATCATCATCTACCTGATCATCCCGTTCGGGAGCATCATGTTCGTGATTCTGATCAGTTCGATGACCCCGGAGGTGTGAGATGGGTTTTCGGGCATTCATAAACGACCTCTTCAACCGCGGCGAGAAGGGCAACGCCGCAGCACAGGCAGCCGAACTCGACCGCTACGAACGGCAGGAACAGGAGATCCTTGCCAGGATCGATACGCGGCGGAAGATGCAGGCCGGCATCGGGCGGTTCCTGAAACATCCCCTTGAGGTGCTGACCGAGACCCCGACAAACAGCCTGATCGCCACCGTCCCGCTGACGTTCCTCTTCTTTATCGTGGGGTTTTCGGTCATCATCATGGATTACGGCTGGTGGGCCCTCTTCAACACCACCATGATCGACGATTTGATCGTGATCACCGTTTTGATCCCGGTTGTCCCGCTCGCAGTTCTCGATTTCAAAGAGGCGAAACGAGAAAAAAGCCTCGAAAATGCACTCCCAAACTTTTTCAGGGACGTGGCAGGCATGAACGATTCCGGGATGACGCTCCCCAACGCCGTCCACATCGTCGCCAGAGGGGAGTACGGCACGCTGACGCCGTACATCAGAAAACTTGACGTGGATATGTCATGGAGCATCCCGTTCGTCGATGCGATCCAGATATTCGGCAAACGTCTCGGCACCCCCCTGGCAGAGCGCTCGGTCGACCTCATTGCAAAGGCGAGCAAGGCAGGCGGCGACGTGTCCGAAGTGCTGCGGGCGGCGGCCGTCGACAGTTACGAGTTCGTCAACCTCAAGACCGAGCGGGCGAACAACATGATCATCTACGAGGTGATCATCCTCATCTCCTTCTTTGTCTTCCTCTTCGTGATCCTGGTTCTGGAGTCCACCTTTCTTACCACCATGGCCGAGGCCGGCGCGGCATCGGCAGCGTCGGGGGCGGGCTCCAGCTTCATAGGCAACGTAAACATAGACCTCTACAGACGTTTGTTCTCCCATGCGGCAATGATCATGGGATTCTTCTCCGGACTGGTCGCCGGCCAGATGGGCGAGGGGCGGGCGACCGCCGGGCTCAAGTTCTCGGCGATGATGCTCGTCATCTCGTGGATCACCTTCAGGTTTGCGGCCTGAAGGACGCCAACATTTTTTTTCGAAAGGTCATCCCGAACGGATCGGATCTTCTGTCATCTTCGCAGGTGCCGGCAAACGCTTTATTCCCGCTTCATTAAGGTCCGTCCGAGAACGAAGAGGGAGAACGCGATCGCCATGCCGGGTGCTCCGAATCCCGGTGAAGCGGGTGTCGTCTCTTCTTCGAGTGTTACGGTGAAGATATTTTTTCCGTCGCTCAGGGCGATCTGTTTCCCGTCGGGCGACCATTGCAGCATCATGAAAAACGTGGCGTTTCCTGGCGTGAGTGGTGTGAGGTCCGAGCCGTCGCTTTTCATCGTCCAGACGGCGGTCCGGTTCCGCGACATTGACGTGAAGGCGATCCTGGCACCGTCCGGCGACCACACCGGGGATTGGTCCCGGTTCCCTGATGTCAGTTGTTCTGTGTCGTTCTCCGCGATCCCGGTAACCCGGATCGAAAATTCCTGCCCGGGTGCCGAACCGACGACGCAGGCGATCGCCGTCCCGTCAGGGGACCAGGTATATTCAGACACGTTCCCTTCGCTGAATGTCACCTGCACCGCTCCTGTTCCGTCCGGGTTCGTCGTCCAGACCTGCCGGTTCCCCGATCGATCCGAAAGATAGGCGATCCTCTCCCCGTGGGGTTGCCACTGCGGAGACCGGGCACTTCCGTCTGTCGTCAGCTGGCTCCTGCCGCTGCCGTCCGCGTCCATGATCCAGATGTCGGCATCCGTCCGGACCTCCGAAATGTTCACCGCGGGAGACCCTTCCGCGGCAGTTGTCGCGAAGTCTTCCCAGATCTTTGCATTCTCGAAGAGGCAGGACGTATAGACGATCTGTTTCCCGTCGGCGCTCCAGTCTGCCCCGTACCCGGAGAGCGGCAGGCCGGGGACGATGCGGGCACCTTCGGTCAGCCGCACTCTCCCGCTCCCGTCAGGTTTCATCGTCCAGAGATCGAACTTCCCCTCTGTCCTGGATACAAAGAGGAGCGTCTTCCCATCAGGCGACCAGGGATCGAAGGATGCAAACTCCCATGAGTCGTTGCCGGTCACCTGCCTCAGGTTCTGTCCGTCGCTTTTCATCACCCTGATGCCGGCGTGGCCCCCATCGAACGAGGTGAAGGCGATCTCCGTTCCGTCTGGCGACCAGAAGGGATATGAATCGAGTGCGGAATCGTTCGTCAGCGGGACTGGGGATGCCGCCGCGGCCGGGAGCGTGCACGCGATCAGCAGCAGGATGATGCATATTATTTTCTGTTTCATACTGACACCTCCATACCTGTCAGGGAGAGATTACACAGGAAGTAGAGGCATCTTCTCTGCCTATATTTGTCCATATGATAACCCAGACCCAACATTCAGCATGTACCTTCACTTCTACCGTATAGGAGGAAGCTGAAGATGATACACTTATATTGTCTGTGCCGGATTGTATGCACCAGTCGGTGTAGACTGGTTTATTTATCTGGCGTCAACGACCCCGCGCCTGTGTGGACGGGGCTTGAGACTCTATCATGTCGATAGTTCTCGTCCGGGTGGCTGACTGCACCCCTGCATCTCCAGGTTG
>JASGMW010000036.1 GCA_030156225.1 Methanofollis sp. | reverse complement strand
GTACTGTCAGAACCGGCACCGTTCTCCGTCGCTTCACTCTCGCGTCCGGTGCTGGAATTTTGCGCTAAACCTGCTGGAACGCTGCAAGGGCCGGACGAGCCGGGGCCGTCGTCCCGGTCACTGCCCTCGTCGATCCACACCGCCGCACCCCGAGCCCACCGCCGGTAGACCACGCGGTCGAACGAAAAAAGGTGCTCCCGCCGCCGCACCGCATACCCTTCCCCATCCTCCGTCACCATCGTGTCGAAGAAACTCACCGCCGGGCACTTCTCCAGGAGCCCCGAGTAGGTCGTCCCGCGGCTCACATAGCCGTGGAGGATGCGATAGGTCTGATGGTACGAAAGTCCGAGCGCCTCCTGCAACATCTTGATCGTGAACTGGTCCCAGCCCATCGCCTCGACCGTCTCCAGAGCGGCGGACTCGTTCTTCGTCAACTTCGTCTCCTGCCCGCCGGACTCGCCGTTGATCGTCGCATAGATCCGGGCGGCGGTCTCGAAGTCCGAACGGTCCGCCCGGATGCCGCCCTCGATCCGTTCCCGCCGGAAGCGATTGAGAAGAGCCGAGGCTTTGATCAGGTCGAAGAGCATCCCCGGATTCCGCCGGTTCGTCGTGACGGAGAAGTGCACGCTCCTGGCGTACGGAATGGAGACGTGGAGACGTTCGCCTTTGAGGATCTCCCAGATCGCCCGGCAGACCGGCAGGTCCGGGTCTTCGCCGCAGCCGCCCGCCTCTCCGGCCTCCCGATCCTTCATGTGGGCGAGCACCCGCTCGTCCTGCTCGGCCGAGTCGTCGATCCAGACGGCAAGCATGCGGTTCATCACCTGGTCGTCGCCGGGATCTTCGACCCTGGCGAGCCACCAGACGCACCTCTCCGGGATGCGGCAAACCTGCAATTTCCGGTCGGCGGTAACGGTCTGGTGCTCGATACTCTCTCTAAAGTTCGCCGTCGCTGCCTTGAGGATCTCCTGGAGGTCGTCGGAGAGACTGACATCGTCGAAGAGGAAGACCGTGCCGGGCCGCAGATCCTCGTTGTAGTAGAGCGCCTTGTTCGAGACACTGCCGGCGAGGCGGTATGTCTCCGGCACCTGCTTGAGCATCGTGGTGCAGGCGTGGCTCTTCCCCTTCCCGGATGTGCCGGAAACCGAGACGTGCAGCCCGTTCGTGTTCTCGACCGACTGCGAAGCGATCGACATGATCAGGCACTCGGCGACGATGCGGTCACCGACATGCTCGCGGTTGAAGGTGTCGAGAAGGAAAGCGAGGGGATCGCCGGTGGTGAGGATCTCCGTCGCCCGCTCCCGGCCCGCCGGCGCCGGCGGCGAGGGGGGAGGAGGTGGGGGTACCTCCTCCCGCCGCTTCTGTTTTTTCGGCTCGTGCATCGCCCGCAGTTCGGGCCACCTCTGCACGCCGCCGCCGCAGCTCGCGTGGTGGCAGCCGGCGTGGATGGCGCCGCTTGCGAACTGGATCGCAAACGCCCCGTCGTGGTGGGCGGCGGAAAACGGGCAGTCGTCGAGGACGAAGAGCGTGCCGCCCTGCCAGGGCCGCGTGCTCCGGACGGCGAGGCCGTGATCGGCGAGCCACTTCGCGAGGTCGATGCCTGGCCCCTTCCGGGGCGGGGCCTCGACCGGGAGGAGGCGGGAGACGCTCTTGAGACACTCGATCGTGACCGTCTCCACCGTCTCCGGCGCCGAGAGAATCTTCGCCCGCCGGTGCGGCCGCTCGGGCGTGTTGTCCCCTTTGCGCGAGCAGGTGCCGTAGAGTTTCCATATCCGGCCGGGGTTGAAGTTCGCCGTATCGACGGTGACCTTCTCGTCCGAAAAGAGGGCGTCGAGGGTGGCGAGTACCCCTTTCACGAGTCCCCCATCGTCGTTTGCAAGATCGATTCCATAGAGCAGGTGCGCCCCGTTCCCCGAGTCGGCCCGGATAGGGGCGGGAAACCCCCGCTCCGCGAGCCAGAGAGCGATCTCGTCTGCCTTGCGGATCGCCGCCTCGTGCTCCGCATCGGTCGACGACACCCCGCTCGGCCGCACCGGGTCCAGGTCGATGGGGAGCCAGCGCCGGCGCACGATATCGGCGTCGCTCGTGGTGGGGTCGCTCCTGGAGAGACGCATCTTCACCCGGTTCGCCCGGCGGGCGAGGAGCGCAGGGTTCACCTCGTTCAGGGTGACGTAGATTCCCCGCACCTCCGGATCGGCGTCGAGCGCCTCCGCTGCACCGGCAAGACGGGAAAAATCGTCGAAGTAGCCCGAGTGCGTGAACCTATCGGCAAGCGCCCGCACCTCCACGACGGCGCCGGCCGGAAACAGGGTGGCGAGGGCCTGTGCGATCATGGGTAGCCCTCCGGGATAAGCGGAAACAGCGGCGCCGATACCGCCTCGCCCGTCGCCACGCGGCGAAACGAGACGAGCGGCACGATGAAGTGACCCGCCACGGTGAAAATCTTCACCGCACGTCCGGCGGCGTTCACCGCAGCGTAACCGACGATCGCTGTCTCGCTGACGATCGCCCCGTCCTCCCGCTCCTCGGCGACGGTCATCGTTATCGGGACGAGGTGGCCGTGGAAGAGCAGGGTTCGCAGGTCGTCCTCGGCGATCCGGTAGTGCTCGCCCCCGACGATCAGGTGGAGGTTGTCCCCGGCGCCGAGGCGCAGGGTGCCGATCTCCTCGTTCATACGGCTTCCTCCCGCGTGACCACCGTGACGGCGTAATGGTTCCCGGCCGCCTGCCTGACGTGGATCTCCTCGATCTGCCTGCCGAAACGGCGGATATTCGCACCCACTACCTGCGGCACCAGGTAGAGGGGGATCGGATCTGCCACGTCGCTATGCTTATCAGTCATGCCCTCAGAGTCTGTGGTGGCGGCCCGGCGGTTGGTGCGGTAACCATGTTCGTCCTGGCTGCCATCTATGCCCTGCATTTCTTCTCCTCCGATACGATTTCCCAGATGCCGTGTTCGACCATCCGTTTCCCGATGCCCCGGTAGAACGGCGACCGCTCTTCAAAGGCATCGATGTCTTCCTGTCTGACTTTTCGCGGTTCGTTTTTCATGGAGGTCTGCCTCCGCATTGAGGGTGCCCGACCGGGAATCGCTGAAAACAAATGCTGCCGTCCATGGCAGCGGGTGGTGGGGGGTGACGGCCTGGCAGCCCTCGAAAAAGAGGTGAATTTTTCTGGATTATAAATCAAAAGTTGGTGTTTTGAACGTGTTTTTTCAGATTTCACCTTTCATACTCTTCTCGTTTAAAAAACATATTCATCAGAGAGAGAGAGATGCCGCAATGAGGATTAAATACAGAGTATTTCGTAAATAATATCATATATAAAAATAAATTCAGATTCAAAGTAATATTATCGATTATTTCATAATATGCTTAAAAATTCAGGCCGTTTTAGAGCAAAGTAGAGATTTCTCGAAACAGGGAGATGATGATGAATCTCATTACAGGGGCTCGTGTCCGGGCATCCGAACTCGAAAAGACTTTCCAGGGGGATCAGACGGTCGCACAGCAGAATCTGTCAGATCTGCTCTCCCGCGCATCAGACTTTCTCGGGATGTACGAGCGCTACCTAACCGCGGCGATCACATATCAAGAACAACACCCTCCGATTTCGCGCTGGGAAGGTGTTGGGACAGAAAAAAGTCCGGTCATCGCATTGAAAAAACCAAAAAACATGCATTCGGGAACGTACCGGAGCATAGTGAACGCGTTCCTCGAAAGCAGGTGGATCTATGACGGTGTCATTCGGGCTGGCAAGGGCGAACCGGACAGAATAGACGTTATAAGCCGCGACCCCGACAACCAGACCCTCACCCTCTCCAGAACACCATCAAACGACACCATATCGGTGTCATCCCCGCGGTACGTTCTCGACCGCCAGCTCGATGCCATGTACACGCTTCTCAACGCTCCCCGTGCAGAGCATCTCCCGATACTGCGTATATTTGCAGATCCGGATTTCGCCCTCGATCCACCAGATTGTCGGATAGGCACGAGAAAAATACCACGGTGGGATATCCTTGGAAGAGAAAAGCCAGATGGGAAGGAAACCGAAGGGACAAATTTTCAGAAACAGTTTGTAAAAATCGCCCTCTCAACCCCGGACTTCGCATTTCTCGAAGGCCCGCCGGGTTCGGGCAAGACTGAGACAATCTGCGAGGTGATCCTCCAGGCTGTCCGGAAGGGCCTGAAGGTGATGCTCGTCGCCCCCACACATACGGCGGTCGACAATGTCCTTGAGCGGGTGAAAGGGCGTGAAGAGGTTGTGGCCGTCAGGATCAGTGCACGTGAGGGGAAAGTTGACGAAACCGTAAAAGAGTATCATATCTCTTACCGCCTTCAGACGGAGAAAGCGACCCTGCTATCGTATCTGGACACCCAAACGGAACTTTCTGAGGCACAGAGATATTTCCGCGACGCCATCAGCGAAGACGACGAGGTCACCACCGGGATCATTCTGCAGTCGGCAAACCTCGTCTGCGGCACGACGATCGGTATCCTCGACCACCCCGCGATAAAACATTCCACCTCCCCCCCGGAACCGTTGTACGACCTGCTGATCCTCGACGAAGCGGGGATGGTTACATTTCAGGAATGGCTTGTGCCGGCGCTCTATGCAAAGCGCTGGATCTTCGTCGGGGACTCCCTCCAGCTCTCCCCCTATGTGGATAGAGAGGAACTGGCAGCAAACATCGACCACCACCTGAAGGACGAACGGAAGGCAGGAACCGGACTCCCAGAACCGACGGCCATCAAAGAAGTCTGCCTCAACTGCTTCAGGGCGCTCCACTCGTCAGGCCTTGTGGTTCACAAAAACCGTGAGAACTTCAACGTCTATAAAAAGCAGGCAAAATCGATCGGGCTTGATCTTATCATCGTTGATGGCGATGATAAACCTTCATTCCCCAAGAAAAATAAAGGGGTTCTCTTTCTCTCGACACCCGAATCATATGAACTGCACAGAGAAGAGTTGCAGAGATCTATCCGCTGGATCCGGGGCGATCAGGACGAAGATCTTGCAGATCCAGAGAAAGAAGATGGAGAAGAAGGGACTGAAAACCGACCGGAAAAAATCGGGAAAAACTGGGAGATGGAAATCGCATGGAGGATGGATAGGATCTACCAGCTCCGCCACTACCGGGAGAGCGACGGAGAGAGTTTTGCGCTGAGAAGAAGATACGAAGAGGACATCGATAACCTCCTCCCGTGGTGGGACGATGCGTTTTCAGAGCGCCTGCGTTGTGCGGTCGCCGAGATCTGTATGGTCCCGCTCCCTTCGGTGATGGACCTCCTGCAGGAGGGCTTTTCAGGGTATAAGGGCACGCATAAAAACGCCCTGACATCCGGCATGAACAAAAATGCCTTCAATGCGCGGCATGTACTGCTGACCTATCAGCACCGCTCCCATTCAGACATCGTACGGTTTTCCAAGGAGATGTTGTACAAACAGCAGGGGCGCGACTGTTTGAATACACCCAGGTATCTCAATGACCTTCGCAAAAAAGAATTTCCCTATTCAGGTTATGGGGACGCCGCTGTCTGGGCTAATTACCGTGATACTCCGAAAGATGAAGATCTCTCGCAGTATGTCAACCGCCCTGAGGCAAACCATCTCGTGGCTAAACTGAGAGAACTCGTTACCTGGGCCAACTCCCATCGGCCACCAGGGGGGAGAGAGCGGTGGGAGTTCGCGGCCCTCACGTTTTACGGGAACCAGGAGGAGGAACTCAGGCAGCGCGTACGTGCGGAATTTGGTGTAAAGGGTGTGAGGACCTTCGACATCGGCGAAAACGTCCGCTTGAGAGTGGCGACCATCGACCGCTTCCAGGGCCACGAGGCCGATGCAGTCTTTCTCTCGATGGTGAACACCACAAAGGTCGGGTTTCTCGACAACCTCAACCGCCTGAACGTAGCGCTCACCAGGGCGCGCAACCAGCTGGTGATATTCGGCAAAAAGGAGTATTTCAAAAAGCAGCCCTACTCCACGATGCTGCAGAAACTCGCGGGGGACGAAAACCCGTATTACATGATCCTCGAACTGGAACCGGAGGTGAAAGATGAAGATCCATCTCTCGCGCACCCTTGAAACGCGGGAATATTACGTGTTGATGGAGATCTACCGGGCGTCACGCAAGCGCGACCTGATCGCATACGCCAAACTGGCACGGGAGCAGAACGATGTGCTCACACCGGCACTTCTCAATAAAAAACTATTAAACCGCTCTGAAAACGTGGCGATAGCCGTCCTGGACAGCCTTGTGCACTACGGTCTCTTCGCATGGGACGAAAAGAAGCGGGAGGCGCGACTGACCCGCGAAGGGGAGTACGCCGCGGCGAACGACGTCGCATACCTGTATGAAAAGGACGTCTACCGCGTTGTGTGCAGCCCCGATCCCATCCTCCCCCAACCGGTGATCGTCTGCGAGAGGGCGCCGTGGAAGCGTTCGGAGATCCGCAAGGTGCATGAAAAAGAGGAGAGTTCCCCTGTTGCGACACCGCCTGAAATTCTCTCGTGCAAAGGGAAGGAACTGGAATTCATCAGGCAGTCCCGTAAGGAGAGCGAGAATATTGAGCGCGACCAGGTCCGCATAGATAGCGTTTCTGAGACGTGCTGGCCAGTCTCGTCGGGGGCAGAATACGGGGTGGCCGGGACGATAGGCGATGATGGCCGGTTCAGGGGTGAAGTTAAGGGGAAGCAGGGTCTCTCCCCCTGGACGAACGATACGATCACCCAGGATTCAACCCTCCGGGCCATCGCCTCTCAGGTGCGCGCGGTCGTACTCCGGGGCAAAAAAGGGCCATGCATTGAGGTGAGTTTCTCTGACGTTGAGGAGGATATCGACAGAAGGGAGTTCAGGGGCGATAGACGCCTGGGGGATCTGGTCCTGGACGGAGTATTCGGGGCACGGCCCATTGCGGTGACGCTTTCCGATGTCCCGATGATACCGAAAAACTCACAGGAAGCAGATCGCTGGTACCTCTGGCTGCTGGAGGACGGTCTTTCCGGGTACCTCTCCCCGAAGACGTTTGAAGGCTATGCAGAGGGTGTCAAAATGCAGTTCCAGACATTCGGGGCTGATAGGTCCCCTCAAATAAAGATCGGTGCGCATGAACTCGCCGGGCGCATAGAGGAGAAGAACAGGGAAGCGGGCAGAGAGCCGCGGCCAGAGCGCTACTGGTACCTGACGGCCCCCTGCGATCTCAGGTATGAAGGGGGTCAGTCATGAAGAGGAGGCCGCAGTCTGGCAGGCGTCCACGGACCGATGGAGAGTCGAAACGGAAAGTGAAGTGGATGGATCGCCACCCCGTGGGCGAATGCCGACTGCCTGAAAAAATCTCGCCGAGCATCATAGTTCCGGGCAAGAACAAAACCCTCCTCAATCGGTTACGATCGATGATCGATGGTTCGACCGATGTCCTCTGTATCGCTTCGTTCTTGATCGAAGAGGACGAGATCAAGACAGCCATCGTGGGGGCCGCCACCCGCGGCGTGCGGGTCTATATCCTGACCGTGGCGGAGTTAAAAGCGTTGAAGGATGCCCGGGATGACGGGGAGGATGAAAATGACGTGAAGGCGCATCTCGCCTTCATGAAGGAGTTGTACGGGAAGGCGCTTGTCCGGACAGGACAGAACTTCCATGCGAAGTTCATCCTCGCCGATCCGCTCGACCCAAAAAAACGGAAAGGTATCCTCTTTACCGGGAACCTGACAGGTTCGCTGTATAAAAGCGCAGATATCGCCCTCATCCTGAACCCGGAACAGGTATGCGGGTTGTACCACCAGTTCCTCATCGGGTTCTGGAAGATGGCGACAGGCGAACTCACGGCTGGCAGCTACAAGGACCTGCCGTCCGAGAAGAAACCGCCTGAAGACATTCCTGACTTTGTGGCGAGTTCGTCGGTGGATTTCAATGCGGGTGAACACCATGTGGGGATCGGGAAACGCCTGATCAATTTCATCCAAAAAACCGACGGCCCTATCATCGCCTTTGCCTGGAGTTTCGACTGGAAAAACGATGTGGTCAGTGAACTTGCAAAGGCCGCGGAAAATGGCCGGTCTGTCGAGATCATTTCCAATAATACCCAAAAATACAAACTAATTTATCCGATCGCGCTGGAGAGGCTGCACGAGAAAGGGGCGACGGTCCTTGGCTACCCGCTCTTCCATGCAAAAGGGCTGGTCTCATCGGAGAAGGGCCAGGCACGAGCGATCGTGATGACGGCGAATTTCGATCAGGGACACATCAAAGGCGGCTATAACAGCCTTATCGAACTGCAAAACCCCGAACAGGCCGAGAAGATCAGAACAATCGTGGAGGAGTGGAAAGGGCTGGCGAAACATGAGTTGGGTGAATGGATTAGGGAATGAAATATTTTTTTATCTCCTCCAGGCATATACGCCGCCCCTCCCCCGATATTTCCCCTCATCGACATATGCCCCGATCCCCCTCTCCAGCACCTCGCCGAGCGGAAACTTCGTGACGACCCGCCCTGTGTCGATCTTCACGTTTCCCGCCGGGGTGACCATGAAATAGGAACTCTCCATGTCGTCGCATCGCTCGAATACTGGGCCGGATCCGTTCTTCAGCCTGAACGCCCTGTGCCTGGCGACAAACAGGTCGAATTGTTCGTCGGTAACGGCGAGGTCTGCCGCAGCCTCGTCGTTCTCGCCTTTGATATGGAGCATCTGGAACACCTTCCACCGCTTGGGATTCAGGTGTTCGATGAGAGAGCGCATGTCCTCCTGGTAGGTCAGGCGCGTGACGGTGGTGTTCACCTTCAGCGAGATGCCGGCGTCATGGATGAGGGCGGCCGCCCACCGGGCATGGGTGACATGGTCCCCGAACCCCCGGCAGAGCATCTCCTCGACGTCATCGCTCACCGAATCGACCGAGAGGCCGATCCAGTCCACCACACCGTTCATCTCATCGATGTTCGTTTCGTTCAGGAGATAGCCGTTTGTCGTGATGGAGACCGTCAGGCCGAGATCTTTTGCCGCCCGACAGTAGTCCAGGAGCCGTGGGTGGAGCAGAGGTTCGCCGCCTGCAAAGTTGATCTTGTCCATCCCGGCATCTGCGAGTGTTTGAATAAGTTTCAGGCCGTTATCAAAACCGACTGGACACTCCTTGAGGTTCTGGACGAAACAAAACCTGCAGGAATAGTTGCACGCCGAGGTCAGGTGCCAGTTCACCGATTGAATGCCTGATGATGCGGTCATCGGTTAAAACGAGGGGGCAACGGATAATGAGAGTGGTGACGAACTGTTTCCAAAATTTAGAAACGATTTTCTCTCTTCCTGACTACTGCAACATATGGGCGAAAATATCCTCATTCTCAGCGCGGGGGAAAACATCCACAATACGTTCCCGGTATGTTTCAGCGAATTGCCGTCCCTCGATGAAATTTATATCATCGTTGAGGAAGACGTCTGCCGTGATAACTCTGGCGATTCCGAATACAAACGAGAGACGAAGCCCAAAATAAGGACTGCTATTCGTGAAGTGTGCGATCTGTCAAAAAAATTGAAACGGACCTGCCATGTCACTACTATTCAGGATACCAGTCTTGAATCGGTCAGGGATACAGTCCTGATGATTGCCCGAGATCACCCCGGAGCGCATATCACCTTCAATATTTCCGGCGGAACAAAAATGCTCTCCGTTTCCCTTTTTTTAATGGCATTGTGGATCGATGCCGATGTCTGTCTGACCCCACGCGAGAGCGAATTGATACCGCTCTCCATTCCCAGGATGCATCTCGATGACGTTACCAAAAAAGCAAATAATCTCTCAGTTTTAAGAATCCTCTCGTCTTCGCTGGAGGGGTCATCTTCCAGAGGGGAGTGGGTGTTGCGGCGAGACCTTACCACAAAACTGCAGGAGGTCTATGTCGCTGAACGGTATGACGGCGATAAAAAAACCGACAGAGTTCTGAGCAGGAGCACCTTTACGAAGATCCTGGACCCTCTCATCACCTGGAACCTGATCGAGCGCAGAGATAATCCGAAAAATAAACGGGAGTGCCAGTACCGCATTACCCACGACGGCCTGTTTACTCTGAGGTTTGTGGACGCTCAAAACAGATCGCAAAGATAGATTGTTTCCCCATTCTGGAAACAGTTCCCAATATTTTATATGGCGTTTTGAGAGGCACGCATATGTATCGAGCAGAGGGAGGTGATGATGCATGGCAAAGAAATCGATGACGCCTCAGGCAGCAAGCCGGATTCAGGCAAGCGCTGACAGAAGCGGAACGAACCAGGGCTTCAAGTCCAGGTCGATGGCCGCTGCTGCGAAAAACGCGAAAAAATAGTTTTTTCCTTTTTATTCTCACAACTCACCTTTCCGTTTCTTCTCGTCGATCATCTCCTCGATCATCGCCCTGAGGATCTGCGGGTGGGCGGTGAGGTCTGCTTCCATCTCCTCGATGGTGGCGGTGCTCTCCCCGGTGAGAGAGCGGTGGCAGGTGGTGCAGTAGCGGGCGGTCGGGGCGTTGATAGCGTGGCACCTGGGGCACTCCTGCGGTTCCAGGCTCGTGTCGGGTACCTCTCCGTCGATGGCGACGCCGTAGTGACCGAGGATCTCGCGGTCGATGTCCAGGCCGGTGAGGTGGGCGTAGGTCTGGAACATGTCGGTGTTCAGGTTTCCCCACATCATGAGTTTGATCACCGACTCGTTGACGCCCTGGGTGATGAGATGGGTAATTCGGGAGTGGCGGAAGAGGTGAGGGGTAACCCTTTTGGTGATGCCGGCCCGCGTGGCAAGGGTTCTGAGGATCTTGAGGGTGGTGGCGTAACGGAGCGGCGTTTTGTGAGTGGTGATGAAGACGAGGGCCCGCCCTGTCGGCTCGAACGGATAGTCGTTTCGCCAAGCGGCAAAGTAGGGGAGGGCCATGACCAGTCTGACGTGCCGGGTTTTGTGGCACTTGGTGTCTTCGACGGCAAGGACGGCGCCGTGAGCGTCGAAACTGACGCGTTCCCAGGTGAGCCGCCCGATCTCGCTGATCCGGCATCCGGATTCGTAGAGCACGGCGACGAGCGCACGATCGCGGGAGTTGGTGGCAGCGGTGATGAGGGCCCGGATCTCTTCTGAGGTGAGCATGTGCTCGGGAAGTTTGGTGTTCCGGTCCACGTCCGGAGCCTTGATCGCCTTCACCTTCTTGAAGGGGACGGTGGAGATCTCGTTTTCGATGAGCCAGAGGTAGAAGCGCTTGAGGAGAATGATGTGGTCGTGCAGAGTGTTCTGTTTGAACGGTTTGCCCCGCTGGTTGGTGCCGGACTTCAGGCGGTTGATGCCGGCGTAGAGATCGGTGATGACGTTAGTGCGGTACGGCCCGAGGAAGCGCCGCCAGTTGACGAGGAGATAGACGAGTTTGTTGACCCGGACGGTGCTGAGGCCGCGTGATGCCTGCTGTTCGGTGATGAAGGCAGCGATGAGGGTGGCGTCGTCGTCGGTGAGACGGCCCTCGGCGAGGGCACGGTCAACAGAGTGGTGTGCATAGACCGGCTTGACCAGATGGAAAGCGCGGTCTTCCTGGGTTGGTGCGGTAGTTGAACCCATGAAGAGTGGTCAGAAAGGGGATATTAAAAGGTGCGGTTGAAGAATTGAACTTGAATTCAAAACGCCGAGAGGGAGATTTGAACTCCCGGGGTGCGAGCACCAGCGGCTTTCAAGGCCGCCGCCTTCCCGGACTAGACTATCTCGGCACGCCATAAATCATTGTTCTATCCCCTGAAAAAGATGTGGGATCTGTCGTTCAACGCCGTCGCAGCAGGAAGAAGACCCCGAGCGCCACAGGCACGGTCCAGAAGGGAACCGGACTCTCCTGCGTCGTCGTCGGTACCTGGTCCCCGAACTTCGCCGCCACAGAGGCATCGGCAGCCACCGACGCCACATTGCTGGCCGTGAGAACCACACTCCCGGACGTGGTATAGAGCTGTGGGGCCACCTTCACATAGACCGTACCCCCGCGCGCCTGGAAGGTGACGCGTTCTGGTGCCGACGTACCCTGGTTGTTTACCGTCGTCCGCACACCATTCTCGTCGATATAATCAAGCACCCAGTCGATCCCCGAGGAGGTGGTGATGGTCACCGGCCCCCCGAGGGTCTTCACCGTAAAATAGGCAGGTGCCGCTCTTGACGCAACCGCCGAAGCCGAATAGGTCGGACCTTCCGACGAAGAAGTTGTGGTCGAAGAAGTCGTGATAACAGTCGGCACCAGCCCGCCTGTCACCGTGTATTCGACGGTCCAGACATAACTGGTATTGTCCATGATTTCGACGACATACATACCCCCAGAAGAAATCGGTACAGTCCGCGAGAATACACCGGCCGATGTCGCGATATACTGCGGGGAAAAGACTACATCCCCGTCTGCAGTCTTCACCTCCAGTTGCACGCCTTCATTGCCGTAATTTTTTATCGAGCCGGCGACACGGAGCGTACCGTCGTACGACTGAGTCAGCGGGGACGAGACCGTAAGATCGGCGGTGCGGTTCACGATATCAAAGATAACCGGTTTTTTTGTACTGCCGAAGATGCCGCTGCCTTCTTCCTGTACCTCAATTGAGTACTGTCCTGACTTCAGGCCGTCGGTCGAAAACGTAACCGAAAATGTCCCGTCCTTCTGCGAGACGACCTGCTGTCTGGTAAGTTCACTCTTCGAACCACTGGCGTGGTAGAAGACGACATCGAAGGCATACCCTGGACTAACCCCATTCGTGGTTCCGGTCACGTCGAGGGGCTGACCGACGTTGACCGAAGACGGAACGGTCAGATACACCTGTGCCGCCGAGGCCTGCCCTGCAAGGAACAGGCAAAGGAGGCAGAGCATGAGGAATCCAATCCTTTTCATACTGAGGAGATCAACGAATGAGGTGTTAATGATATCTGTTGAGTCGATCAAACCACTGGCTTCGTGGACCGGAAAGGACCGGTACGATGGGGAAGTTCTCGGGTCCCTCACTATCATCTTCAAAAGCGGCGGGTGCTCGTACCGTCGGTGCCTTATGTGCGGCTACCGTTTCGAGGGCTCGTTCGGGGTGTCACCGGACGAACTGCTCACCAGCCTCCGCGGCCAGCTCAGGTGGGTGCTCGACACTTTCGACCTCATGCAGATCGGCATGGTGAAGATCTTCACATCAGGAAGTTTCCTGGACCCCGCCGAAGTACCGACGGCGTTCAGGGAAGAGATCGCCAGGGCGTTTGCCGGAAAAATTGTCATCGTCGAAACACGCCCCGAATATGTCGATCGGGAGGCAGTGGAGGCGATGGTCGCCGCACTCGATGCCGGAGGGGCGGACGTTCCCTTCCACGTTGCCATGGGACTTGAGACCACCAACGACGCCATCAGGGAAAAATCGATCAGAAAAGGTTTCACCTTCGCAGATTTCATCGCCGCATCGCAGCGCGCCTCTGCCGCCGGCGCCGGCGTCAAGGCATATCTGCTCTTAAAACCCCTGTTCCTGACCGAACGGGAGGCGATCGACGATATGAAACAATCCATCGACGCGGTGGCGCCCTACTGCGGGATGATCTCCATGAACGCCTGCACCGTCCAGAAAAAGACCGAACTCGAACGTTTCTGGCGGGATCAGGCTTACCGTCCGCCCTATCTCTGGAGTATTCTGGAGGTGCTCGGCAGCGTCGACCCCGGGATCCCGGTCTTCTGCGATCCGGTCGGCGGCGGCCACATCAGGGGGCCGCACAACTGCGGGACCTGCGACCGCGAGATCGTCGCAGGCATCAACGACTATGCCCTCACCGGCGACGTGGAACTGATCCGCGCCCTTGCCGAGTGCGAGTGCGCCTGTAAAAAAGAGTGGGAATATGTCCTCGGGAACGAGCGGCCCTGGTGTATGCCCCTCACTCGCTGACGTTTTTCGAGAGAATCTCCAGTTTCCTGGCAAGCATCGGAAAAAAGGTGCCTGCATCCGAGACAACACCCATCGCCTGCGTGGTGCCGCGGTCCATCAACTTTGTCACCGACGAGGGGTTGATGTCCACGCAGATCGTCTTCACCGACGAGGGCAGGCAGTTGCCGACCGCCACCGAGTGGAGGAGGGTCGCCACCATCAACACCATTCGGACGCCGTGCAGGTGCTTTCTCATGGCGTCCTGCGCCTCCATCACATCGGTGATCACGTCCGGGAGAGGGCCGTCGTCACGGATCGAGCCTGCAAGCACGAAAGGCACATTGTTTTTGACGCATTCGTACATCACGCCTCCGGTGACGACGCCCTGTTCAACGGCATTTCGTATCGAACCCGCCCGCATGACCTCGGATATCGCATAGATGTGATGTTTGTGCCCCCCGGTGATGATTCTGGCCGTTTTTATATCCATTCCCAGGGACGTGCCGAAGAGGTTGGACTCGATGTCGTGAGTGGCAAGGGCGTTGCCAGCAAAGAGCGCGTCAATATATCCTTCCCTGATGATCTCGGCAAGGGCCGGGCCGCCGCCCGTGTGAATGATCGCCGGGCCGCCGACCAGTACGATGTGTCCTCCAGAACGTTTTACGTCGATGATCTCCTTTGCGATCTTCTCGATCAGCGTCTCGGACGGCCGCTCGGGAGACACCGTGCCGTGCATGAATTCGAAACGCCCCCCTTCGCGCGGGCGCTCGGGATAATCGACCTTGACACCGTCCTCGCCGACCACTACAAGGCTTCCTTTCTTCAATTTGGAGAGCGGCGTGCAGCAAGCCCGGTTTGTTTCCGGATCGACGACGAGGAGACAGTCCATCTCGATCTCCTCGACCGGCATCCATTCGCCCCCGAACTTGACCTGGGTCGGATGATTGGTCGTCGAATAAAAGCCCTTGGGAACTATTCTGTCGCCTTCGGCAGGAACGAGACGGGCATCAGAGACGATAGGAAAATGAGCGCCGAACCTGAAGAGCTCGCTGAGGATCGCCTCAAGCTGGGCCTCCCCGGGTGCGCTCACGCGGAGACTGGCATAACTCGGGTCGGTCTTCTTCTTCCCCACATCAAAGACAAGAATCTCGAAATTCCCGCCCATATCCATGATCCGGTCAAAGACGAGCGTCATGATGCCCGAATCAATGATATGCCCTTCCAGTTCGATCTCGCGGGACGTTTGCATAGAGAAATATCAGTTTGAGGGGTTAATATGCTTTTGTCACGATAAAAATCCATGTCGGGGTGTCGAACCTTCCGCTGGCCCCTGCTCCCCGGGACAGAGGGTGCGCGCGGCAAGGGCAAGGTCGTCCCTTGTGTTCACGTTGAGGGCAAGGGCGGGCTCTTCCAGAAGAAGACGAAATTCTTCCTGCTCCTCTTCGATCAGATCGCCCTGGAGGATGTTTAGCCCTGCAGGACATGCAGATATGCCCCTGATGGATTCCCGGTACGAACGCCTGAGAGCCGAACCGCGACAGAGGGAGGCCGGCACCCAGGTCGAGAGGGCCGGCGTGTCCACTTTCAGATAGATGTCCGTTACGCGTTCGACGATCCCGGCGGTGATGCAGGGGAGATCAGACACCGAGGTGAAGACCGGCCCTTCCCCGCCGATCTCGGTGACGGCCTCTACAATGTCTTCCACATATCCCCTGCCCGTAGCAGGATAGAGATCGATACCATGCACCCGGCACCAGTTCCGGGTAAACGGCGTATTTGGTGAACCGACGACGACGATACGGTGTCCCCCAGCGGAGAAAGCCTCGATCGCGTATTCGATCATTGGCTTTCCGCAAACCTGGACGAGCGGTTTCTCCCCCATGTTCAGACGTGACCCGGTCCCTCCGGCAAGGATCAGGGCAAGCATGCGGAGAGCGCCTCCACAAAAATCCTGTTCTCCTCCCGTGTCCGCACCGCCACCCTGATTGCCATGGGCAGGCCGAACGAGGTGCAGTCCCGCACAAGGATCCTGTGGTTATAGAGGGGGGCACAGATCTCCGCCGCCGGACATGGCAGAGGGATGAGAAGATAGTTCGCCGAGGACGGACAGGGGGAGAGGTCGATGTTGCGGAGGGCGTTCTCAAGCCATGCACGCTCGGTGCGGATCAGGCGCCGCGACTCTTCGAGGGCATCGTAGTGCGCGAGGGCGGCGATCGCAAAACTCTCCGCGCATGCGTTCACCGTCCAGGGGAGACGTCGCACCTCCATTTCGGCAACAAGATCCGGGTCGCCGAAACCGAAACCGAAACGAAGGCCGGGAACTGCAAATGACTTTGTAATGGAGCGTGAAACAAAAAGGGCCGGGTGTCTGAGATCGGACACGCTCGCCGAGGGATCGGAGAGCTCGATGAAGGCCTCGTCCACAAAAAGCCTCTGGCCAGGTTCGAGTTCGTCGAGAATGCTCATCACGGTCTTTCGTGGAGTGAGGGCCCCGTCCGGGTTGTTGGGATTGCAGAGGAACCTGACCGTCGCACCGGCAGGATCCGATCCGACCTCGCCCCCGCAGAGGCGGACCGCCATTCCGTACTCGCCGAACGTCGGTTCGAAAATGGCGGCCCGGCCGCCGGTGCCAAGGGTTGAGGCGCAATAGGTGCGGATGACTTCCACCGATCCGTTGCCTACGGTGATCTCATCGGGATCGCGCCGAAACACGCTCGATATCGCATCTTTGAGTGTTTCGTATCGGTCGTCAGGATAGGCACCGATTGCGCCTGCATCAAATTTCAGCGGGATCTCCGGGGGAAAAGGGTTGAGGCTTGCGCTGAAATCAAGGATCTCTTCCCTGGTGTGTATCTGGTGCCAGCGCAGTGCACCGCCATGGATCACTTTTCCGGGGATTTTTCGAGACATAAGACCAGTATATTGCAAATTTGCGATTCCATGGCATATAAGAATACTCTTTTCCTGAACACTCAAATCGGAACCATTATATATCATACCGTTGTTAGTTGATTAATCTGGTGCACCGATCAGACGAAGAGCAGTCTTTTGTCTGACAATTGGCTGACTTATGTCAGTCAATTGTCGGATCCCTACGAGGCAGAAGATGGAAAGGATCACGATCAGACTCCCTCAGCAGCAGGTCGAAATGCTTCAACGGCTTGTCGATAGCGGCGAATTCCCCACCGTGTCAGAGGCGGTACGACACGCGGTACGTGAATTGGTCGAGAGGCGCGGAGACCGGGCAATGAGGGAAAGCGACCAGGTGTCATTCAAGGTTTAAGGAGGCAATGAATGCAGACCATCATAAACGAAGCCATGAAAAATGCAGAGATCGAAAAGGGAAAGAACCGGGACGGAATCATTGGCGATGAGGACAGTTTCCTCGGTCAGCCACGTATTGTCATTGTCGGCTGCGGCGGCGCGGGCAACAATACCATCAACAGGCTCTATCACATGCAGGTGTCAGGAGCGGAAACCATCGCGGTCAACACCGACAAACAGCACCTGGACATGATCCAGGCCGACAAGCGCGTCCTCATCGGCAAATCCCTCACCAAGGGCCTCGGTGCCGGTGGCTTCCCGGATGTCGGCAAGAGGGCGGCCGAGATGGCCCGGCCGACCCTTGAAAAACTCCTCGAGACGGCAGACCTCTGTTTCATCACGGCAGGCATGGGCGGCGGCACGGGCACCGGCGTAGCACCTGTTGTGGCTCAGATTGCCAAAGAGCAGGGCGCCATCGTCGTCGGCATGGTGAGTTATCCCTTCCAGGTCGAGAAAGCCAGGCTCCTCCGTGCAGAGGAGGGCCTCCAGCAACTCTCGAACAGCGCCGACTCGGTCATTGTCCTCGACAACAACAGGCTCATCAACTATGTCCCCAACCTCCCGCTCGGACAGGCATTCTCGGTGATGGACCAGCTCATTGCCGAGACGGTCAAGGGCATTTCAGAGACGATCACCATGCCCTCCCTGATCAATATCGACTATGCAGACGTCAGGGCGATCATGAGCAAGGGAGGGGTTGCCTGCATGCTCGTCGGCGAGAGCAAACAGCAGAACAAGGCCGAGAGTGTAGTCCACGAGTGCCTCGCCCACCCACTTCTGGACATCGACTACCGTGGGGCGACCGGCAGCCTCATCCACATCACCGGCGGCGGCGATCTCACCCTCCAGGACGCGGAAGAGATCGCGAGCTCCCTCACCTACGAACTCGATCCGCATGCCGACGTGATCTGGGGCGCCCGCGTAAACAACGACTATGAAGGCAGAGTCAAAGTGATGGCCATCATGACCGGGGTCAAGAGCGCCCAGATCCTCGGCGGTCACCGCGGCACCTATCAGCCTGTGGCGCAGCCGATGGCAACGGGGCGCGGCGCACCGCAGAGAGGGATGTCAGGCGACCACACAAGCGGACATCTCATCGATTTCCTCTGATCTTTTTTCGAAAATTTTTATTTTTCTTCAGGGCACGGCAGAATCTGGGAAAACGGACGCCCTTCAAAATCCCGCTGGAACAGCCGGATTATCGGACGCCCTTGCGAAACAATTAATAAGATGAAAATCGTAGTTTATTAGAAATCCTGGTATAACCCATCGCGGATCGCCACGGTGCAATTGGACGCGCCGGCTTTGCCGGTCGCTTCCAGAGGGTATCGGAGTTGAACACCATGAACAGCGTTGTGACCACACGAATCGGAGAATATACGTCTCTGGTCCGAAAGGCCTCTTTTGTTGTATCGTTTTCCTCTGTATTGCCTCATGTTTCCGGAAGTGTACCCGTGCATCGAGCCCGATGGTGCATATACGCTGGTATCGAAATTTGAGGATTGGTAGAGCATGTTGGACGAACTGATCGAGAAGAGAAAAAAAGCACTTTCTGAGTCAGAACAACACAAAAACAGACGTAATGAACTTAACGCAGCAGCCAGCGCCCACGCAAGAGAGCGAAATAAACTCAACGGTCAGACCAGAGAGTTCGTCGAAGAAGCTCAGAAAAACAAGGAGCTCCGCGACAAATACAACACTGAGGTTCAGGCGCTCAAGGAGAAGAGAAACGAACTCAACGCGAAGGCCAACGAATATTTTGAAGAGATCGAGTCGTTCAAAAAAGACCATGCAGCCTTCCAGAAGAATTCGAGCATCAAGGAACTCCAGCGACAGATCGAGTCGATGGAGTTTCGGCAGCAGACCGAGGTCTTCTCCACCGACAAAGAACGAGAACTGATCGACAAGATCAAACACCTGAAAGCCTCCATCAAGGAGCAAGAGGACGAACTGGAGCAGAACAAAGAACTCAAGACCAAACTCCAGACCGCCCGCGACCTGAGAAAAGAAGCGTCCGACATCCACGATACCGTCACCCAGATCGCTGAACTCGCACAGAAACACCATGACCTCATGGTGGAGTTCTACCGGAAGGCAGATCAGTCGCGCGAGACGGCCGACGCGGAGCACAGGAGTTTTGTCGAGGCACAGGAAGCGGCCGACGAAGAGCACCAGGCCTTCATCTCCTGCCAGAAAGAGCTGCGGGACTACGACAAGGTCATTTCAGGACTGCGCAACAAGAAGAAGAAGACAAAGGTCACCAGGGAACAGCGGGAAGTTCGCCAGGAAGCAGAGCGGATCTTCCAGCTCTTCAAGGGCGGCGAGAAGCTCACCACCGACGACATCCTTCTCCTGCAACGCTCCAAACTTCTTTGACTTGCGGGGGTGAAGGGGGCGGAGCGGGAAGTCCCCGGTCAACAGGCGCGGGGATGAACGCTCTGCCGCCCTTCCTTACTTTCACTACACAGATTGAGTTTATACTCTTCAGAACCAGAGAGATTCTCGTCCATGCTCCTATCCTACAAGTATCGAGCGTATCCAGACGCAACCACCGGGATACG
>JASGMW010000035.1 GCA_030156225.1 Methanofollis sp. | reverse complement strand
ACAACCTGGAGATGCAGGGGTGCAGTCAGCCACCCAGACGAGAACTATCGACATGATAGAGTCTCAAGCCCCGTCCACACAGGCGCGGGGTCGTTGACATAGTATTACACCCCGAATTGCCCTTCGGCCGGGTGGAAAAATAGCATGCATGGCGTCCCGACCGTGCACCCGGCAGAAGGGCAGCCCGGCGAACTGGTTCTGCCCTATGAGAACCACAGTGATGTCTGTCCCGGGATGAAGTCCGCAGAGGATGGGGACGGGTCGGCCGATATCCACACCCGCATCGGCGAGAGTACAACGTGCGGGATCGGATCCTGAAGCGACCGATAACAATACGATGATATTTTCCCGGCCCCAATATTCATGGCATGGCAGAATCTGTTGAGATCGAGGTGATCGGGTTTTCCCACGGGTCATGCGGCCCTTTCCCCTGCGATGAGAACCGTTCCTGCGGGCTTGTCGCGTGCTGTCCGACGGAAGAACTGGTCGAAGCGGTAAAGGCCCTGGAAAAGGCTGTTTCCTGTGAGTACGGCGGCAAGGCCAGCGTCAAATTCACCTTGCTCGACGACGGCATCCCTGATGATGTCAGGGCGATCATCGAGGAGCACCAGCCACCCCTTCCGATCGTCCTCGTCAACGGGAAACTCACGCCGATCGGGCGGGTCTCATTTTCTCTGATAAAAAAAGAGATCGGGGCTCTCCTCGATTAAGCAATCTTTTCGAGTCTTCCCGTGTCAAGGTCGAAGTACAGACCGTGAACCGAAATCTCCCCGTTCTTTTCCGCTTCGCGGACGATCGGGTAGGTCCTGAGGTTTTTCAACTGGAGTTTTACGTTCTCCTCCTCCAGCCTGCGCCGCCACTCTTTCTGGGCCGCGGGATCGGCGGGCTTCGGCATTTCCCGTTCAAGTTCCGCGCGGGCCTGGCCGGCGTTGGAAAGCCAGAGAGGGATGTAGGCCTCGTCGGACTCGTTGTCCGATGCGAGGGCTTTTATTGCGCCGCAATCCGAGTGGCCGCAGATCACGATGTCGATCACCTTCAGATGTTTGACGGCGTACTCCAGGATCGTGGCGAAATTCCAGTCGCCGACCCGCACGATGTTGCCGATGTTGCGGTGGACGAAGATTTCGCCGGACTTCGCCCCGGTGATCCGTTCGGGGGCGACACGGGAATCCGAACATCCGATCCAGAGCACCGTGGGGCTCTGACCTGAGGCAAGTTCACGATAATAGTCGCGGTTTTCAGTGAATTCGCCCTTGATAAACTGTTTGTTGCCTTCAAGAATATGGTCAATCATATCAGATCCTCTCGGATCGGCCCCCGGCGGGCCGACCACAGGGGAAATATATACTGCAGAGGTTTTCAATCCTCCGAAATCGAGGGCTCAACGCTGGACCGCACCGATCTCGGCGCCGCCGACCGTTGCCGCATAGCGTTTGAGTATGCCGGTGTTCTCGCGCTCTTTCGGTTTCCAGATCGCCCTGCGACCGTCCATGACCTCCGCCTCCACCAGCAGGTCGATCCTCTTCTCGTAGAGATCGACGGCGATCCGGTCTCCGTCCTCGACGAGTGCGATCGGGCCGCCGGCCGCCGCTTCGGGCGCCACATGTCCGATGCACGGCCCCCGCGTCCCGCCGGAGAACCGTCCGTCGGTGACGAGCACCACGCGGTGGTAGCCGAGGCCGACCAGGGCCGATGTCGGCGAGAGCATCTCCGGCATGCCTGGCCCGCCCTTCGGTCCCTCATACCTGATCACGACGACGTCGCCCTCCCTGATCTCCCGGCCGAGGATCGCCTTCATGGCGTCGTCCTCCCCGTCGAAGACCCGGGCAGGGCCGGTATGCCGCCACATCGCCTCATCGACGGCCGAACACTTGACCACCGAGCCGCGGGGCGCAAGGCTGCCGGTGAGGATCTTCAGCCCTCCGGCGGCATGGACCGGGTCCGAGGTCGGCTGTATGACGACGGGGTCCAGCACCCCTGCCGCAGCCGCAACCTCCCTGATGGTCTTCCCGGAGACGGTCTGGGCGTCTTCGAGATGGTCGATGAGTTCGTGGAGCACGGCAGGCACCCCGCCGGCCCGGTGGAGGGCGACCATGGAATGCGGCCCGCCCGGCTGCATGTGACTGATATGCGGGACGGCCTCGCCGATTGCGTTGAAATCATCCAGCACAAGGGGCACGCCGGCTTCGGTGGCGATCGCCATCAGGTGGAGAACGGTGTTGGTCGAGCCGCCGAGCGCCATGTCCACCCTGACCGCGTTTTTCAGGGCGGCGTGGGTAATGATCTGCCGTGCATTTCGGCCTTCCCTGATGAGTCTGAGCACCGCCTCCCCGCTTTCGTAGGCGATCCTGAGTTTGCCGGCATCGACCGCAGGCGTGGCGGCGCAGCCTGGCAGGGACATGCCCATCGCTTCGGTCATGCATGCCATGGTGTTCGCCGTGTACAGCCCCTGGCAGCTCCCGCAGCCAGGCATGGCGGCGCATTCGAGTTCGTGAAGTTCCGCCCCGGTCATCTTTCCGGCCGCCACCTTCCCGACACCCTCGAAGACGTCGGTGAGAGAGAGTTCTTTTCCGCCGAGACAGCCCGGAAGCATCGGCCCGCCGGTGACGACGATTGCAGGAATGTTGCACCGGGCGGCCGCCATCAGCATGCCGGGCACGATCTTGTCGCAGGTGCCGACGCAGACGAGCCCGTCGAAGCGGTGAGCCTGAACCATGAGTTCGATGGCGTCGGCGATGTTCTCCCGCGACGGCAGGGAGTAGCGCATGCCGGCATGGCCCATGGCGATTCCGTCGCAGATCCCGATGACGCCGAACTCGAAGGGAACCCCTCCCGCCGCCGCAATGCCTTCCTTCACCTTTTCGGTGAGGGATCGGAGGTGGACGTGGCCCGGGACGATGGTGTTGTAGGCATTCGCGATGCCGATGAAGGGCCGTTCCATTTCATGGTCGGTGACACCGAGAGAACGCAGGAGCGACCGGTTCGGCGCCCTGGTATATCCTTTCTTGACGAGATCGCTTCTCATGCTCATCAGAAATTGGGGAACAGGAGAATATAAGAAACCTCTCTCTCCGTGGCACAGGATCCGGTGCTCCTCATCTCTCTTAGTTTCAGGAAATATCCGGTAACAAGAGGATATTTATCCTCTCAGGATGGAAAAGATCAGATTGATATGAGCGAAATGCAGGGGCATTACAAGACGGGCCGCTGGGTCGTGGACCCGGACCCGGAACCTGTGGAAGAGCAGAGCGCACCCGAGGTCGGCGATCAGATGCCGAGAGAGGGGCCGGGTGCGCCGCAGGTCGAAGACCTCGCCAGAGAAGCGTCGCAGTCGGTGAAGAAAGCGATCGACGATGTGGTCGTGCTTGGCAGGAACCTGTTCGGGACGAAAGAAGGCCGGGAGCAGATCGAGAAAAAAGCCCGCGCCGCCGGCGCCGAACTGGAGAAGACCATCAATGAAGTGGCAGAGTCGGCCAGAAAAACCCTCAAAAACAGATAGTCATAATTTCATTCCCATATGGCCGGAGGTTCCGGGGAAGATGAACCCCTCATCGCCAGCACTATGAATCGGTATTTTCCGAAAAGATGTTCGGGCAGGTTCTGACGAGTGGATTGTCATCTTTTTATGAGATGCCGGTCTCTTCTGTTTCCGGGATTTTCACAGTCCCCTCGTGGAGTATCAGGATGCCGTCGCCTGCAATTCGTCCTGAACGTCTCAGGCACCTGCACTTTCATTGATGCAGCCTGCCACGCCGAACAGCAGGCTCGGAAGAGCCATTGCCTGAAGAAATACTATGCGTCGACGTACGATCAGTTCTCGCCGGCGATCTCGCGGACCCGGTACAGACAGAGCACGGCGCCCTCGCCTTTCCTGTCCACGCCGCATGCCCCTGCAAAGGAGAGGTTGCGCACGCGATCTCTGGTCTCTTCAGGAGAAACGGCCCGCCGGGTCTCCTGTGCATGGGCTTTCTTACAGGACAAAAGTTTCATGCCGCGTCTCCCTGCCCTGATGTTTTTCGGTGCGGCGGCGGGCATCCTCCTTCTCACCCCCCGGCGACCGGCGGAAACAGTGCGACCTCGTCCCCGCCGGCGAGGGCCAGCACCGGAATCTCTGCGTGGTTCACCCGCTTCCCGTTCCGCATCAGGATCACATTCTTCTTCGGACTGCCGTCGTCGTCGAAGAGCGCCCTGGCGTGCAGTTCCGACTCCGCACCCAGCACCGCGAGCAGATCGCTCATCGCAGATCCCTCAGGAACGTCCACTCTGCGTTCGGAACCGAATATTTCCCGCAACCGGGCAAATGCCCGCACCCGTATGATCATCTCATGGTTCCCGTGCATCCGCGGCACAGGCGTACCGCAGCAGATTAACAACTGTTAACCGATCTGATCCTGTTTCTGTTCTCATACCTAAAAACAGTGCGACGCGCATGCCTCGCTGTCTGTCGGTACCCTCTGTGCAGCAGGCGGTTCGGCGGAGGCCGCCGTCGCACCTGCGAGAGGGCTGCCCGGTCCCTTTCCCTATGCGGCAATAATCGTGGAGAGGACGAACAGGCCGCCGAGCAGAAAGTACTGGCCGTCGGCAACAAGATCATAGACGACCTTCTTGCGGGCGTTTCTGTCGAAGAGGAGGATATAACCCTGAACATATGCCACGATACAGGCGATGGCGACGATCCCTGCCGTTGACAGATATCCCGAGCAGGAGAGGAGCACGGCCGCCCCGCCCCCGAGGTTCGCCGCCGAGAGGAGGATTCTGGTCCGTTCCACGCCGATGATTGCGGGAAGCGTCCGCACCCCTGAGGCGATGTCGCCGTCCACGTCGCGCATATCACAGATGACGGTGTTGATCACGGTGAGAAGGAAGAAGAAAAACCAGACGACGACGGTCATGAATCCGGTGGGCATTCCGGTGCACAGAGGGGGGAGCAGTGCGACCGGTGTTGCCCAGGCAATTCCCACCAGAAGGTTTTTGACGCAGGGAACGTCCTTGAGCCTCCGGTATCCGAACACGGCAGGGAAGATGGCTACGCTGTAAAATATGCCACTCACCAGGGGAACGGAGGTGATGACAACGGCAAAGGCTCCTGACATTCCTGCGACCAGAAATGCAAGGATGTATGCGGCGACCGTACAGGCCATCAGGGCCTTTGCATACTTGCTGGTAAATGCAAAACGCTCGGAATGATTGATCGCGTCCTCGCTCTCGTCGGTTTTTCTGTTCATGTTGTACACCGAGAACGTGACCAGAAACATGATCAGACACGCTGCCGGAGAGACCGGAAGATCCTGCATCACCGAGGAGACGTAGGCCATCGCGATGGCGGCACAGGAGAGATACAACGAACTGTACATGAAGAAATCCAACACCGCCCGACTGTTCAGGCCGATGTTGCCGGGTGTATGCTCATATCTGAACATACCCTACGGTAGACGAAGATCGTGACATTAGTACGTTCGGCGAATATTCGACAGATTGGTGAATAAAAAACCTGAACCGGTTCAGGAGACGTCGGTCAGGACCGGGTGGAGGGGGGATCCAGGAAAAAATCCTCTGACATTTCCCTGTAATACGAAAATAGACGTTCCCCCCAGGTTATGGCCTGTCTATCGGTGCTGATCAGGTCGCTTGAGATGTCGTACTTCAGATTCCCCCTGAGGCACATTCCGAAAGATAAGACCGAATCGGTCACCGTAAGCCCGATGAGGAGAGGGCCTGGAGCAACATAGACTTTGAAGTGCTGGTATTCGTCAATTCCCTCAATTTTCTCTCGGAAAGATCCTTTCCTGAGTTCTTCTGCAATTCTGGCAGTGATCACCATCTCTACGGGAACGCCTTCCTTCACCTTTGTTATGAGAGCGTCGGCATGAGGATGACTCATAAACGAGGATATGATGTGTATCCAGGGTGCTTTTTTCACCATCTCAAAAAAATACTGAATGACAGAAAAGATGTCTGCATCAGAACTCTCCACGATTTCGGAATCGGCGAGGTCCCCGATGTCGCGGAGGAACGGTTCCGGAATGGCTTCGAGATAGTGCGAAGACCAGAATTTAGGGTTTTTGTCAAAAAGAACCGTCGACCTGAGATAATCCTGGATCTGTGACGAGAGCACCTTTCCCTGCGGGGTAAGAGTGTAGCCGTCGTTCTGATAATCGATGTAATTTCTCTCTTCTAAAAACCGAATTCTGGGAAGGATCGACTGGGACGTACTTCCGGTAACGGCACGAAGATCTGCGAGGGATTTGCTCCCTTCTCCCAGTGAGATCATGATCTGCAGCAGCAGTCTTGACCTGAAGACCCTCTGAACCGTGTCATGGTGTCGGGCGAAGATCTCAAGGTTGTCCATCGTATTGGTCGATGAATTATTTGTTTTTTGGAATTAATCAGTTTTGGGTTGGACCGTCCGATAAAAACCGCTGTCGTTCGATCCAATCTGCTGCACCTGTTCGTTTTTTTGTTTCCGGGCCATCCGTCGGTCCGGGTGTTCCCGTGCCCTGCGTTTCGATCGCAGGGGGCGTATCCGACACCGGCACCTGCCGTAACAGATATTCCCGGGGGTGTGATCCCTTCTGAACCCAAACACCGCATGACCCGGGGCATATACTCTCTCCCACGATCTTCTGGAGGGCGGCAGAACCCTCTGGTTTCCCGAGGTTGTACACGAGAGACGTAGTTCATCCCGTCGGTGTAGGACTACTGTACCGTCCGGTCAAGAAGATCGGTGTCTGAACAGTCCATCTTGAGGATGATCGTCTTTGTGGTGAGCACAGACACAGGTTTCACTCAATACTATTTATCGGTGTGTTGGTGAACCACAATTCCTCCCCGCACCTGCTGGACGGGGACTCCTTGCGGAATGAGTTGAAGGGGGCAGAAGTTGCACTTTCACATGGGATGAAAACCCGGTGGGGGGTACAGGGAACGCCGGCGGGCACACCCTCACCCGCGAGTCAGAGGCGCTCCCCGAGACAGGAGCGTTTGTACAGAACCCCTTCCAACGAGAATTAATTTATCCCTGCCTGTTCCCTGCTCCTTCCTACGTCATCGCTCCCCCGCATTGCCGAAACGATGATTGCCGGGACCGTGAGCACCGATGAAATGAAGAAAACAAATGCAATCCCGCTGGTGAACGTGATCTGCGTATCCATGGGCATGTTCATACCGCCCACAACGAACATGTTCATCATCAGGTCCAGCGGGATGGTGTTGAGGAGGAGGGGAAGAGCAATGGTCATCGAGATCACCATGCCGGCGTTGCTCAGGAACGCACGCATCGACGATGCCACCCCCCGCCGTTCCAATGGAACGGCCGCCATGATCGCACTGGTGTTCGGAGGCTGGAACAGCCCGCTTCCGAACCCGTTCACGAACATCCAGACTGCGAGCACCCAGTACGGGGTATCGTACTGCATCATGGAAAGCCCGACCAGCCCGACAAGGGAGAGCACGAGCCCTCCGGTACTGATTGACCTGGACCCGTACTTGTCGGAGAGGTTTCCCCCCAGCGGCCCGGAGATGATCAGTCCGATCGCCATCGGTGTGATAAGAATGCTTGCCATGAGCGGGTCGTAGCCTCGCAGGCCCTGGAAGAACAGAATCATCAGGATCATGACGGCGCCGCGGGCGATAGAGTTCAGAAACGCGCTTGCCTGTCCGTAGGCGAATATGCGGATGCCGAACAGGGAAAGGTCGATGAGTGGATCTTGAATTGTGAGTTCGCGGCGGATGAATGCGACAAGCGAAATAATGCCGACGGCAAGTGTGGCCAGCATCGGAACGGAGAGGAGCCCGAAGATGAGGCCGACGCTCAGGTAGACAGTCAGGGTCACGAAAGCAACCGTAAAGAGGAGCATGCCCGGCACGTCAAACGATTCTTTCCCGCTGAACTCCGTTGCTTCCCTGAGCCGGGTGTGGGCGACATATGCGACAACGAGTCCGATCGGTACATTGAAAAAAAAGTTCAGCCGCCAGTCGATCATCGTCAGGAAACCACCGAGGATCGGGCCGACGACAAACGCAGCAGCCGCGATCATGGAGAGGACGCCCATTGCCTTCCCGAGTTCATAGCGAGGAAATGCATCTACAACGAGGAGGTTGCCGTTCGCAACGAGAAATGCCCCCCCCACTGCCTGGAGGATGCGGAACCCGATGAGCTGGGTGATATTCGCAGCAAACCCGCACAGGAGCGAGCCGATGGTGAAGGCGACGAGTCCGAAGACATAGAGTTTTTTTCGCCCATGGATGTCGGCAAGACGTCCGCATGCCGGTGCGAGGATGGTGATGATCAGTGTGTAGGCGATGAGCACCCACATCACCCCGATGAGGTTTGTATCCAGGCCCACCATGATCGTCGGCAGTGCGATGATCAGAGTGCTTGAGTTCAGTACGCCAACGAGTGTTCCCAGAGAGGCCACGGTCAGAGCCACCCATTTATATCGATCGGTTTCTGTAAGTGGAGCTGTCAACAATTATCATTCCTTTCTGTTTGTGGTACTGGTATCAGATACAGGAGACATTTTTCAGAAAACGGCAGAGTTGTCGTATTTTTCTATTTGGGTTTCTCAATGCAGGGTGCAGGGATCCGGCGCAGGTTTTCGATCATTCTGTCCAGAAGATCGCGCGCCATATCCCGTTCCTCGTCGGTAAACCCCTGGAACAGGGACTCATTGATGGAATCATAGATTTCGAGAATGATCGGTTTCATCCTGGCGCCCTCGGCGGTGAGAGAAAGGAGATAAGCCCTGTGATCTACGGGGTCGCGCATGCGCCGGATATATCCGGCTTCCATGAGTTTCCTGACGACACGGGTGCCTATCGCTCTGTCGACACCGCTCATCGAGACCAGTTCGTCCTGTCTCACCGTGCCGCTCTCGCTCAACAGGGTCAGGAACCCGGCCTGGCTGGGACCGATTGCATGAGGATAAATTTTCCTGGTGAACAGTGTGCGATCAGACCAGTAGAGAGATGCAATCTTTTTCGTTACGCGTTCATCCTCCATTGCCATTAGTTGATATGTCAATTGAGATATTTATGCCTCTCGTTGACTGGAGACCGCCCGAGTTTTTCAACACCATACCGGGTCACCGGCATGGGGGAACGCGCAGGAAAATAGGGTTCTTCGTCATTCCCTCTTTCCCGGCTCAATCTAAAACCCGGAAGCAACATCGCCGCACCACCGGGACGAGGCGGTTTTGCAGGTCGTCGGTGTCGTCCTGATGGCCGCCGCCACCGGCGGCCTTTAAACGATGGAATTCATGAGCGTTCGCGGTAACGGAACGGCGACGTTCACCATCCAGGGTGGGGAGGATCTGAAGACCGGGACCGGGATCGATCCTGTCTATCAGGACGGCACGACCAGGCCCCTCTTCGGTCCGCTGGCAGCATCGCCGGGCAGCGGGTCCGTGCTCGCGGGCGCATTTCACCGACGGCAAGCAGATGATGATCCTGGAAAAACAATTCTGACCTTTTTTTCTCACCGGTCCCCGCAGCAGGAGGGCTCCTCCTGGCCCCCGCCGCAGCAAGAACTCTCGTCGCCGCCGCAGCCGCAGACGCCGCTGTCCATGTCCTTGACCCGCAGGGCCGCCCCGATCATCGCCCGGGCGCACCCGACCCCGCTCTCCACCTCGATCGCCTGCACCGGGCAGTTCAGGGCGCACGCCCCGCACTCCATGCAGGCCTCGGGCCTGACGCATTCCACGAAGCGGTCCCCGGCGGCAAAGACGCCGTGGGGGCAGACCTCGGTGCACCGCCGGCAGTTGAAGCAGCGTTCAGAATGGTACCGCAGGGTGTTCTCTCGATAGGAGTCGAACATTCAGATCGCCCCTGTCATGCGGGCGGCGGCCAGCAGCAGGATCAGGACGACGCCCCCGACCGCCATCGCCGCCATGACCGGCACGTACCTGAAGATCTCCCGTTTCACCCCGGTCCGCGAGGTGAACGGCGTCGAGCCCGTGAAGTTGAGGGCGAGGTATGCGGTCACCGCCGGCATGAGCAGGAGGGGCGCAAGGGCCAGCAGGGCGTTCGCCCAGCCCGGCAGGACCGGGTCGCCGGAGAGGGACGCCGCAAAGGGCAGGGCGACGATTCCGCCCAGGAGGAGCCCTTTCGTGCTGAAGTCGCGCGTCGGAATGAAGGGCAGCAGGGCCGGGAAGAGCACTGTCCCGGCGAGGACGGCGGTGAGCGTACCGAGCGCCGCAACGGGGCCGGCCAGCAGGTAGAGCAGGACGGCGGCGACGGCGGTCGGCAGCGCCGCGTGCACCAGCTCCATCGGCGCCAGCACGATCCGATCTGCGAACGGGAAGAGGACGCGGCGCATCTCAGGGGTCCCCGCACCCGCCTCCAGGAACGCCGGGAGGTCTCGGGCCCGGACCGGGCCAAAGGTCACCCGAAACCCCGAACGCCGCAGCACCTCATGGGCCGAGACGCCGGCGGCGCCGAGCTGCGGGAGGATGATGGTCCGGTGCTCCACCACTGACGAAAGCCCGGTGGCGGCGATCCGTCCGACCACCTCGTCGGTCCCGAACGTCCCCTTGCCCGCGGCGCACCAGACATTGATCCCATGGGTGTCCAGCACCAGGATATAGCCGTCATGGCCGGTGAGGGCGGACCGCAGGGCGTCGAAACTCAGGGTATAGTTCGCCGAGACGAAGACCGGCGACGCGGGCGTGGGGCTGCCGAGGCTGTACAGCCCGGGCTCGACCCGGTGGCCCATCCTGTCCACGCCCCAGCGCGCCAGGAAATGGTCGAGGCGGTGGGTGGCTGTGATCCTGCTGTCCGCCGTCATGACGGCCGGGCCGGAAGAGCACCCCGAACAATCACACGCCGTTTTCTCCGCCCCCTCACGCCGACCCGTCCACCAGCGGGCCGAGGACCTGCTTCACCATGCCGCTCAGGCGGTCGGTCTTCATCAGCGCCAGGCAGCAGACCTCCCCGTCCCGCTCCCATGAGATCAGGGCGAGTTTGTCGCCGGGACGGACGCCGGCCTTCTCGCGCACGTCTTTCGGGAGCACCATCTGCCCCCGTTCGTCCACGCTGAGCACCGCCTCCACCGTGCAGAGGGAGCCCGGGCCGCATCCGCACGGCAGATTGCCGGGCGCAGGGCATTCGTCACCGCTGTTTTTTTCCTGCATGATCATTCCTGCAGGAGCATGGTGTGCCCGAGTATTTAGAATGATCAGATCAATCAGAAAAATCCGAAATATCTGGGGGCGCCGGCACGCGGCGATCTTATCATCTCGCTGCCCCACACGCATACATATGAAGAGCCAGGTGAAATGGGGTCTCGGGCTGATCCTCCTCGGAGCGATCCTCCTGCCCTTCGGTTTCCCGTTTCTCCTCATCTATGCCGTCCCCCTCATTCTGATCGGCATAGCCCTCATCATCTTCCGCAACCGGGAAGATCGGATCGAGCAGGTCCAGGAGTGAAACAGATGATCCTCACCACAACCGAAATCATACCGGGCTACACGGCCACGGTCCTCGGCATCGTCTACGGCAACACCGTCAGGTCGAAAAACATCGGCAAAGACATCATGTCCGGTCTCAAGAGCATCGTCGGCGGCGAACTCGAAGCATATACTCAGATGCTCACCGCAGCCAGAGAGGAGTCGATCAACCGCATGGAGAACGCCGCCAAAAAGATGGGCGCAGACGCCGTTGTCAACGTCAGGTTCACCACCTCGCAGACGGCGCCCGGGGCGGCAGAACTCCTCGCCTACGGCACGGCGGTGACGCTGACCCCGATCAAATGATATATTCTTCCAGCAGGGCCGCCGCTTCCCGCTCCCGCGGCCCCCCGCACTTTTGCACGATCGCCAGGTGGTGATCGATCAGCGCCTTCAGGGCGGGATCGCGGCTCCGCACATATCGCGTGGCGTGCACCGTCGCCTCGATGATCCCGGCGAAACCCCGGTTGTGCGGATGCACCGCCGGGTCGAGCACCTCCCCGGCCAGGGGTTCGAGGGCGACAAAATAGGTCTCGACCGTTTCGTGCTCGATCGTCGCTGCAAACGCCGCCCAGGCCTCGCACGCGGCGAGCCGCTGCACCGTCAGGCCGCCTGCCTCGACCGGCACAAACGCATCGACCGGCAGATCCTCGAACGCCGTCCGCACCCAGACCACCGGATCGTGGGTGACATGCGCCACCACCCAGCCGTCGCGGCGGATGTTCGCCTCGGTGTGCGACCCCTTGAAAAGCACCATCGAAAGGGCGCCGTTCCGGGACGTGATCCCGATTGGAGCGGCGTTGTCGCGCGTCACCGCGATCACCTCGTTGATCCCCTCCTTCAGCAGTCCCACTGCCATCCCTCCAGCAGGGCGAGGTAGATCCCCGCGATCATGATGTCGGCAAGAGAGCCCGGATTGATCCCCCGCGCCAGGCACTCCTCGTCGAACGCAGACAGGGCGCACCGCCCGGCCTGCACCTCCCGCGCCCGCATCATCGTCTCCCCGGCAACCGCGCGTCCGTGTTTTTTTGCAATAAAGGTATCGGGGTGGGCGGCGAGCAGGTCCAGAAACGTCCGCACGATCGCGTCCCGTCCGGTGCCGCAGGCGACGAGCCGCTCGGCCGTCTCCCTGCAGAGAGCAAACCCGTTCGTCCACTCCCGGGCCACCATGTCCCGCTCCGCGGAGTGAACCATCACGTCGTACAGCGTCATCCCCCGCTCGCGGAGCATGTCGGCCGCCGCAGGGTCGTTCACGTCGATCTCGTCCTTTTCCAGCACCCGCACCTGCGTCGCCGAAAAGGCCCGGTAGAAGGCGACGGCGTCGTCGACCGTGGTGGCGCGCACCGCCCGGAGGGCCCCCTCCGCGTCCCCCCCCAGGACCAGCGGCATCAGCAGGATAAACGCCCCGAAATGAGTATTCCCGCCGGCATGGCAGTTCGTATCCCGCACCGCCGCTTCGATCAGAGCGCCGATCCCGTCTTCGCCCTGCTCGGCGCGTGCCAGCGCCGCCCCGGCGAAGATCGCCGACGCCAGAAAGTGTTCGAGACAGGTGTCCGGGTAATCGTGCCCCCGATCCACATTTCCGGGTTTGGGGGAGGCCGTCACCTCCAGCACCATCGCCAGCTGCGCCGCTTCAGTCCGCGTGATCGTTCGGCACTGCATCGAAGACCTGCTCCATGATTTTTTCTGAAAGGCGACGTTTTTCCCGCATGTACGCGGGCGTGTCTATTGCCGCCTCTTTCATTGCGATCTCCCTGAGCATGCAGGGCGAACTGGATTTGCAGCACCACGCAAGGGAACCGAAGCAGGTCATCCGGCCGCCTTCAAGGGGCGTATCCTTCACTGCTTCGCGCTTGATCCGCATATAGTCCTCGCGAGAAAGTCCGATGGTTTCGAGGAACGGCAGCAGCGGGCAGTGTTTCACCGGCATGCAGCAGAACGCAAGGGAGCGCACGTCCCCGCCGCGGCAGAGCTGCTTGGGCGCGTTGTACCACCCGGTCTCGTCGGCCCGTCGGCAGATGGCGGCGTCGAGGCCGGCAAGGGTCCGCTCGTCCGAACGCCGCGCCAGCGAGACCATATCGGCCCCATGGGTGAACAGGTCCATCGCACGGTCGAACGAGGTGATCGAGTTGTTCGCAATAAGGGTGAGCGGGCAGGCGTTTCTGATCTGCCTGAGACGGGCGTAGCCGAAGTCCATCAGATCCGCATGGATGATGTCGGCCCCGGCCTTCCAGAGCAGGCGGGCGAGGCCCCGGTCGTCGTCGGCGATCCCGGCCCTGATCTTCACCGAGACCGTGACGTCGAAATTTTTGAGGGCGCGGACGGTTTCGGCAAGGATATGCGGATTTTTCAGCAGAGTCTCGCCGCACCCTGCCGCCGTCATCGCCGGCTGCCGGCAGTGAGCGTCGATCTCGTAGACGACGTCGTCTCCGATCGCGTCGGCGATCGCCGCATAGGAAGCGGGTCCGCTTCCCCGCAGGTTGAGGCCGGTGACGATCCCGCTCCCCCGGAGGGCGTCGACCTCGGCCCGCAGTGCGGCGACCGGATCGTCGTACAGAAATTCGGCCCTCCCGTCAGCGGCCATCTGCCGGCTCGCCTCCATCGTGGCCTCGTCGATGGAATATCCGCCGATAAAGGCGGCACCGATATGGTCAGCCCGGGCGAGCACGTAGGCGGCGTCCACTGTCCCGGCCATGGATGCGATCGCGACCGGAGTCCTGACCACCTGATCGTTGATGATCAGTCCGCAGCGCTCGTAGCTGTCGATCATAATTCCATCCAGTTTTGCTCCCACATCACAAAGTTCTTTGGTTAAAGGTGTATGGCAGGACGCCTCTCGCCGCGCGGTTCGGGGGCGATACAGGCGGCAAATACCCCAAAGGCGATTCACGGCCCCACGCCCGGGAGGATGTCCGGCCAGCCGCGGACTATCACGGCAGAAAAACCGCGCTCCCGACTCGGCGCCGGCGTCGACAGGCGGCGTGAACACGCCGGGAAGAGGAGAACTCTTTCTCAGGGCCGGCGTGCACCCGAACGTCGGCGCAGCGGCCGGAAGTCCCGTGCCGTCTGAGGCGGCAGACGAAACCGTTGAAAGAACGCTTCGCAAAACAGGCGTTCACACCACCTGCCCTTCCCCGGGAGGCAAAAAATCAATCGGTAACACTTTTATGATCTAGAAGTCGTACACAGTATTATATGACTAGAAAAGGATTGTTACTCGTCGGTCACGGCAGCAAACTCCCCTACAACAAGGAACTCATCGAGAGCACGGCCTCGCTGATCGCGGAGCAGCACCCCGAATACCTCGTCAGGTCCGGTTTCATGTCCATGAACAAACCGAGCGTCGGCGAGACCCTCGACGCGTTCAGGCAGGACGACATCGATCTCCTGGTCGTCGTCCCCCTCTTCCTGGCAAAGGGCGTCCACATCGTCAAAGACATCCCCGAACTCCTCGGCCTTCCCGAGGGCGGAAAAAAGGGCACCTTCGCCCACGCGACAGGAGCGATCCCCCTCGTCTACGCCGACCCGATCGGCAGCGACCCGCTGCTTGCCGACCTGATGGTCAACAACGCCGATGCGGCGATCCGGGCAGACAACTGAGATGAAGATCCTCGTCCTCGACACCATCCACGGCGGAACGACACTTGCAGAGGCCCTGAAGAGGGCCGGCCACGTCGTCGCCATGGTGGACGTCTACCGGGGATGCGAAGGAATACCCGCCGAAGAGGCGGCGAAATACCGGTACGACCTGGTCGCCGCCCCGGTGCATCTCGACCCGGCCCATCCCCTCCTCGGTGCGGCGCCCCTGACGGTCACCCACCACGAAGCGGTGCGGATGCTTCTGGCCGGGAAACGACCGGCCCCGATGATCGAGATCACCGGCGCCCGCGGCAAGACGACGACGGCGACCGCTCTGGCATCGGTGCTGCCCGGACCGGGCGTCCTCCACACCTCCATGGGGACCGTGCGCGTTCCCGACGGTGCCGTTCTCTGGAAACGCTCCATCACCCCGGCCTCGGTGCTCCCGGCGGCGGCGGAGGCCGCACGGATCGGCGGCTGGCTCGTCGCCGAAGAGTCTCTCGGCGTCACGGGAACGGGCGATCTCGCCGTGCTCACCTCGACGGAGGACTACCCGATTGCCGCCGGAAAAAAGAGCGCTCTTGCTGAAAAGATCAGGTCGATGAACGGGTGTGCGGTGGCGCTCGCCCCGCCGGGAACCGACCTGCCCGGCGCCCGCGCCGCCGACGCGATCGCCGTCGTCACCGGCACGCTCTGCCGGTACCGCTGGAACGGGATCGAGGGCTCGTTCGAGAACCCGCTCCTCGCCCTGCCGGGATACCGGACGCCCCTCCAGATCGCGGCGGCCGCCGCCTGCCTGCTCGGTGCGGACCCCGCGGGTCTCGCCGCCTTCGCACCCCTGCAGGGCCGGATGGCGGTCTCCCGCGACGGTCGGAAGATCGTCGTCGACAACGCCAACAGCGGCGCCTGCCGGGAGACGGCGGTCGAGGCTGCGGCATATGCCCGCATCCTCTCGCATGGCGGCCCCCTCACCCTGGTCATCGGGACCGAGGGGCAGACCATCTGCGAGGGTTTTCCTGCGGACGAGGTGAAACGCGCGATCGAGGAGATCCGCCCGGACCTGACGGTGCTCGTCGGCGATTACCCGGGCATCGAGGGCGTGCCGGCCAGGGATCTCAGCGAAGGGGCCGGCATCGCAGAAGAGATCTCAAAAAACGGCGGCGCGATCGTCCTCGCCGTCAAGACATGGAGGTAACCATGGATTACATACAGCCAAGGCCCAGTTCAATCGTCGCAGCCCTGTACACCGCCCGGGATCTCGAAGTGGAGGTGGCGATCCTTCACGGCCCGTCGGGCTGCTCGTTCAAGCACGCCCGCCTCCTCGAAGAGGACGGCATGCGGGTGCTGACCACCTCGCTCGCCGACAACGAGTTCATCTTCGGCGGCCAGGCCGTGCTCGAACGTGTGCTCAAAAACGCCGAGAAGGATTTCGCCCCGAAGCGGATGGCGGTGGTGGGCACCTGTGTCTCGATGATCATCGGCGAGGATCTCCAGGCGGCGATCGACGCCTCCGGCATTGCGACGCCGACGATCCCGGTCGATATCCATGCCGGGTTCAGGGAAAACATCCAGGGCGTGCTCGCCGCCCTCGAACCGGCCGCCGCGATCGGGTGGATCAGCGACGGCGAACTCGAACGGCAGCGAAGATTGCTGGCGGCGGCGAACGAGGTCGAACGCCTGCGGGGTGCGGCCTCGCGGTCATATATCGAGCCGTCCCGCGGCGACCTCAAGCATGTGGCCGCCCGGCGCCTTCTGGATCTTGCGCGGGCGGGGAAGCGGGGCGTCGCCGTCATGAACGCCAAAAAAGAGACTGCCTATATGTTCGCGGACGAACTGCTCGCCCTCAACGAGGCCTGTCCCGGTGCCGACATCGCCTATATCGCAAACCTTGAGGATCGCGGGCTTCCGAAGGTCAGAACCGACGCCGCACGGATCCTCGAAGGGATGCGGGAGGCGGGGTGCGATCCCGAACGTCTCGGCGCCCTCGACGAGTATGGGGCGAACGGCGACGCCATCGGCGAGCGGATCCGGGAGATCGAACCTGATTTCGCCTTCATCGTCGGCGTCCCCCACGCCGTCCCGCCGGCGTACATCGGTGGCGTCGAGGTGATCTCGGTCACCAACGGTCCGCGGCAGGTGGCCCCCCTCAGGGAGATGGGGCACGCGTCGGTCGTCGTCGAGGTGGACCTTCACCCGAAAACCCTGGGCGTACGATCGATCGTCGAGAGCGAGTTCGGGGCCGTGCTGCGCAGCATCGCCAGAGGCGAGTAGATGAAGAGCCTCCTTGTCACCGGGGACCGTTCGGGCAGCGGGAAGACAAGCATCACCCTCGCCGTTGCCGCTCTCCTGGCGCAGAAGGCGCCGGTCCAGACCTACAAGGTGGCGATGGACTACATCGATCCCTCGTACCTGACGGCGGTCACCGGCCGCCCGTGCCGGAACCTGGACAGCTACGTGATGGACCCAGGCCTGATCAGGGCCGTCTTCGAGCACGGGGCGAAGGGTGCGGCGATCGCCCTGGTCGAAGGGGTGCGGGGGCTCTACGAGGGAGCCGAAGCGATCGGCGACGAGGGGAGCACGGCCTCGGTCGCGAAGGCCCTCGACCTCCCGGTCGTGCTGGTCGTGGACGCCCGGAGCATCACCCGGAGCGCCGCCGCCCTGGTGAAGGGTTTTGCGGCCTTCGACCCGGCGGTGCGGATCGTCGGGGTGATCCTCAACAACATCAGCAGCGAGGGGCACCGCCGGAAGACCGTGGAGGCGGTCGAGCATTTCTGCGGGATCCCTGTGGTGGGTGCGATCCCGAAGAGCGAGGAGATGCGGCTTGCGATGCGCCACCTCGGGCTGGTGCCTTACCGCGAGGGGCAGGAGAGCGGCGAGTTCCTCGACCGGATCAACACCGTAAAAGAGGTGATCGGCTCGTACATCGATCTCGACGCCCTGATGGGCCTGATGGAGGAGTACCGCCCTGTCGGCGCCGCCGGACCGTTCGCACCGGTCCGAGAGGCCGACGTCCGGGTGGCAGTCGCCTATGACGAGGCCTTCAATTTTTATTACAACGATCTGTTCGACGTGCTGCAGGCCGGCGGGGCCGAGGTCGTCGCCTACAGCCCGGTCCACGATCCCCTGCCCGCGGCCGACGGCTACATCGTCGGCGGCGGCTACCCGGAGATGCACGCGGGGGCGCTCGAAGCGAACGAGCGGGCGCGGGAAGGGCTGCGGGAGGTCTCGACAAACGGCGTCCCGATCTATGCCGAGTGCGGCGGGCTCATCTACCTCACCGACCGGCTGGTGATGCGGGCCAGGTGGCAGGGGCGGGAAGAAGAGGAGACCTGCGCAATGTGCGGGGTTTTTTCGGGCGAGACCCGCATGCCGGCAAAACGGACCCTCGGTTATGTCGAGGGGCTGGCCGGGGCGGCGTGCCCGTTCGGCGGAGGGGCGTTCAGGGGCCACGAGTTTCATTACTCGGAGGTGCTGCTGGCGCCGGAGACGGCTTTTGCCTACACGCTCTCCCGGGGCACCGGGATCAAAGGAGCGCTGGACGGGGCGGTGAGCGGCATGACCCTTGCCAGTTACACACACCTCCACCCTGCGGCGAGCGCGGACTTTTTTCAGGGTTTTATCCGGAAATGCAGAGAGGGACCGGGATTCTGATGCTCAGAACAGAGAACCATAAAATACTATACCGATCCTGTGCCAATACTTTCTTCATGATCATTTATCTGGACGGGGCGTTCGTCCCTGAGAGCGAGGCGAAGGTCTCGGTCTTCGACCACGGCCTTCTCTACGGCGACGGCGTTTTTGAGGGAATCCGCGCATATGACGGCCGGGTCTTCAGGCTGGACGAGCATATCAACCGGCTCTACGACTCGGCGAAGACGATCGATCTTGCGATTCCCCTGAGCAAAGAGGAGTTCAAAGAGGTGCTCCTCGAAACCCTCCGGAAAAACAACCTCAAGAACGCCTATATCAGGCCGGTCGTCACCAGGGGCAAGGGGGATCTGGGCCTTGACCCGCGGAAGTGCGCGAAGCCGACGATCTTCATCGTCGCCACCGATTGGGGTGCGATGTACGGCGACCTCTACGAGAAGGGCCTCACCGCCATCACCGTCTCCATCCGGAGAAATCCGGCCGAGGCCCTCCCACCGAACGTGAAGAGCCTCAACTACCTCAACAACATCCTGGCAAAGATCGAGGCGAACTACAAGGGCGGGGACGAGGCGATCTTCTTCGACACGCACGGCTATGTCGCCGAAGGCTCGGGAGACAATATCTTCGTCGTCAGGGACGGCGTGATCTACACCCCGCACACCCTGAACAACCTGAGGGGCGTGACCAGGAAGGTGACGCTGGAAGTCGCCGCGTCTTTCGGCATCAGCATCGAGGAGCACAACCTCGGCTACTTCGATCTCTATACGGCCGACGAGGTCTTCGTCACCGGGACCGCCGCAGAGGTGGCGCCGATCACGACGATCGACGGCCGGGCGATCGGCGACGGCCTGCCCGGTCCGGTCACCAGACAGTTGATGGCAGGGTTTTCTGCGGTGACTGCGAAGGAAGGCACTCCGATCTACTGAGGCGGCGCCACCCCCCCCCATAACGTTTTTATCGGTACTGTGCCGCATGCCCGCGTCGTCCGGCAGTGTCGAATCACCGCGCCGATCCCCGGCACGGCCAGGACAGGCCGAAACTATAAGTACAGGGATTGAGAGATATTCTATAGCATTTCTGCTGCCATAGTGTAGTGGCCAATCATGTCGGCCTTTCACGCCGACGACTGGGGTTCGAATCCCCGTGGCAGCATGGATTTTTAATCCCCGTTTCTATCGTCCTTTTAAGATCCCAACCAGCACTCTGTCCGCTGTCCTCCATGGAGAAGGATACCTTCA
>JASGMW010000100.1 GCA_030156225.1 Methanofollis sp. | reverse complement strand
CTCGGTGTAGGTCTGTACCGTCCGGTCGAGAAGATCGGTGTCGGGACAGTCCATCTTGAGGATGACAGTCTTTGCGGTGAGCACATATACTTATTTCACCCAAAAATATTTAATGTTATGTGTGTGAACCACAATTCCTCCCCGGCCTGAAGACCGGGGACTCCTTGCGGAGTTAGTTGAAGTATGATCCCATCTTCCTGACTCTGTCTCTGGAACTCTGCCGGTCATAATGGTTTTATTCTTGCGGACCGATGATCGGAGCATGTACTATTATCCCGGACAGACCGACCTTCCTTCGCCCCATGAGGTCAACCGTGCGGTCGAAGAGGCGTTCAGGGAGTACGGGGAGGGTCTGGTCCAGATGCCGCCGAAGGTGTATGTGATTTTTCCGAAGGGGGACTTCAGGACCATGCCTGCATATCTTCCGTCGACGGGAATTGCCGGCGTGAAGATCGTGAACGTCCACCCTGAAAACCCGAAGTCCGGACTGCCGACGGTGATGGCGCTGACGATCATCCTTGACGTCGACACCGGCATGCCGCAGGCCGTCCTGAATGCAACGGCGCTCACCAATCTGCGGACCGGTGCCGCCGGAGCCATCGCCGCAAAATATCTTTCGCGAAAAAAACGTATCACCCTCGGTGTCGTCGGCAGCGGGCGCCAGGCGGCCGCTCAGGTGAACGCCATCGCCGATGTGCTGGAGATCGAGGAGATCCTGGTATGGAGCCGTACAGCAGAAAAAACCGTGGATTTTTGCAGGCAGTTCGAGGAAATCGGATGCGTACCGGGATCGGTCGAGGACGCCTGCAACGCCGACGTGATCGTGACGACGACCCCCTCCCGGACGCCCCTGATGGTGCCGATGCCCCGGGAAAAGAGGAACTTGACCCCGCACTCCTGTTGCGGAGCCGTGTTTTTGTTGACGATCCGTGGCAGGCGCTCCACTCGGGCGAGATCAACGTGCCGGTCTCGCAGGGGCTTTTCCGGGCGGACCAGATCGCAGGCACCCTGGGAGATCTGGTCTGCAGAAGGAAGAAAAGGGAGGGAAATAACGAGATTACGATCTTCGACTCTACGGGCCTTGCGATCCAGGATCTCGCGATCGCGTCCCTTGTCGTGGGACGGGGAGAGCGCATAGCACTCCCTTTTCCATGAATCACTCCTTTTTTGCTGGATCCTGTGCGAACTTTTTCCAGACCTCTTCGCGGTAGACCGGGCCCGAGTTATAGGTGCAGAAGGGGATCACCCTTCCGTCGGGGGTGGCATAGTGGATGCAACAGCGTTGCACGCGGGCAAGGTCGTAGTTGTACTTGTCCATGAAGTGCATCGTGCCGATGAACAGGGCGTTCCAGTGGAAATCTCTCAATGCGTCATAATTCTGGAATATGAGTGTTTTTCCAAGGAGTTTATAAAACTGGGTGCCGACCCCGTGTTCTCCCTTCATTGCGGAGGACCCCATGTTTTTCACCCCCTCGAGCAGGGCCCGGTACTTGTTGATGGTGCCCCCGTTGTTCATGGTCTCGGTCATTTTTGTGATGGCGTCGAAGAATCCATCGACGTCGATCATCTCGTTGATGGGCACCAGCCCTTCTTCGGTGACAAAGACATAGGTGGCCGCCCCGCAGTGTTGATGGGTGGTGAACCTGACGACTGGTTCGCCGGTATAGGCCTCTACAAGGTCTGAAATAGGTACGACACAGGGAACCGGGTAGAAATACTTCTTCTTAATAATTCCGTCCGTCTGTTCTTCTATCCGTTCGGCAAGATCCGGTATGGTCACCCGCTCCTGTATGACGTTTTCCTCGGACGCGGCACCGGTAAACGCGACAGGCTGGAAATTGACACCCCTCACGGCGGTGATATGGTCTGCCGCATATTTCAGGATGGCGCCGATCTCGTGGTCGTTTTTGCCGTTGATGATTGTCGGGACCAGTACCACGCCCAGTTTTGCCTTTTCACAATACTCCACCACTTTCAGACCGGTCTCAAGAATGGGATTCGTTTCCTTTGTTACGCCGTCGAAGTGGAGATAAATGGTGCTCAATCCAGCATCCTTCAATTTCTGGACGTATTGAGGATCCTTTGCGATTTTTATCCCGTTTGTCGCGACCTGAACCTGGGAAAAACCCATTTCTTTTGCTTTTTCGATGATCTCGAAGAGGTCGTCGCGCATTGTGGGTTCGCCGCCTGAAAACTGGACGGCCGGTGTCGGGACAGGTTTTTCACTCCTGAGCATCGCCATCATCTCGACGATCTGATCGAACGACGGTTCATATACAAAACCGCATGCCCGCGCATTGGCAAAGCAGAAAGTGCAATTAAGATTACAGCGGTTTGTCAGATCGATATTTGCCAGAAGCGTTCCTGAATGGTGGTTTGAACAGAGGCCGCATGCCGTTGGGCAGGCGTCGACGGGCGCATGCCGTTGCGGGTTTGTAACGCCGGTACCGATCTTCTCAAAGGCCTCGAACCGCCTGTACATCTCCACATCTGACCAGTACAGATGTTTTGCTTCTCCATGGTCCGGACAGGTACGTCTGATCCATACTTTCCCATCTTCATCGAATATCTCTGCATCGAGAACTTTTCTACAGATAGGGCAAAGGCTCTGGGTTTTTTTTAGAAGCATATCTCCTCCACCGGCATCTCTATACAATAGCATTTCATATATTGGTACCTGAATCTTTGCAGACTATCACAGTGTTTGCCTGTCTAAAATTTAAACTTAAGTAAGAATTGAGGGGATTAGTATTAGTATTATCGTCTCGGTGTTCTCTGCCCTTATTGCGGCGGTCTGGATGATGATGCCGGCCTATGTGCCCAATCCGACGGCCGCAGCATTTGGTGGCGGCACTCCGGTTGATCTCGGGAAGAACTGGCGTGACGGGCGGAGGGTCCTGGGTGACGGGAAAACATTCCGCGGTTTTTTCATCGGCATTGCCGCCGGGATCGTCGTCGGCCTTCTCCAGATCCGGTTACAGGACGTCGCCGGCTTTGCGTTCCTTCCCGAACACACCGTCGTTTCGGTTGTTCTCTTCTCGGTCGGGGCGCTTCTCGGCGACATGGCAAAGAGCTTTTTCAAGCGGCGGCTCGGTATGGACCGCGGCGAAGAATGGCTTATTTTTGATCAGTATGATCTTGTCATTGGAGCGTTCGTGCTGACGGCTGTGTTCCAGTTCGGATGGCTTGTTGAGAACCTCACCCTCATGATCTTTATCTGGATCATTATACTCACCCCTCTTCTCCATCGCGCCGCAAACATCATCGGATATTTTGCAGGAGTGAAAGACGTACCATGGTAGGATCAATTGCAGAATTGCTCAGGGACCACGGGGCGATCGAAGTGGGGGACTTCGTTCTCGCCTCTGGGGCCAGAAGCAGGTATTATCTGGATCTCAAGACGGCGATCACGGATCCCGCCCTCCTCGGCCGGATCGGCAGGGAGTTCGCAGATCGGTTTGCCTTTGACATAGTTGCCGGTGTCGCCGTCGGGGCGGTGCCGCTGGCGGTCGCAACCTCTCTCGCATCAGGAAAGCCCTATGCGATCATCAGAAAGGGGGAGAAGGCCCACGGAAAAAGCGGCGTCATTATCGGCGATGTAAAAGGGAAAGCGGTTCTCCTCGTCGAGGACGTCACGACCTCGGGCGGTTTGGCCCTCTACGGTGCCCATGCTCTCAGGGGTGCCGGGGCCGAGATTGTCGCCGTCGGTGTGGTTGTGGACCGTGAAAGCGGCGCGGTCGGGGCGTTTGCACGGGAAGGTCTCTCCCTTCTTCCTCTGACGACGATATCGGAGATCATGGACCTGTAACCAATTTATTTAGGAGAGGCATATAATTATGGACATGAATATTCTTGTTGTGGGTGGAGGAGGCCGGGAACACGCCATAGCCCGCGCCCTCTCCTGCAACAGTGACGTAACGATTTTTTCTGTGATGGCCAGGAAAAATCCCGGCATTGCTGTTCTTTCAAAGCGCTACCTCATTGAAAAAGAGACCGATGTCGGGAACGTCGCGAATTTCGCGAGTGAATGCGGCGTGAACTGCGCGATCATCGGGCCGGAGGCGCCGCTTGAGGCAGGTATCGTCGACACCCTCCAGAAGCAGGGCATCCCCTGTGTCGGTCCGACCCGTCTGGCTGCCCGTATCGAGACCGACAAGGCGTTCTGCAGAAACATGATGGAGAAGCACAGGATTCCCGGTTGCCCCAATTATCGGGTCTTCCATGACTCCGATGCCGCCTGCGACTATATCGACGCCTATGAGGGTGACCTCGCCGTCAAGCCAATCGGCCTCACCGGCGGCAAGGGCGTCAGGATTATGGGTACTCTTGACGGCGGCATCGTTCTGGAGGAGCGGCTTATCGGCGAGGAGTTCACCCTTCAGGCCTTTGTCGACGGAAACCATCTGGTGCCGATGCCCCTTGTCCAGGACCACAAACGCGCCTACGAGGGTGACGCCGGCCCGAACACCGGCGGCATGGGCACGTACTCCCTTGAAAACCATCTGCTCCCCTTTGTCACTCATGCAGATTACGAGGCCGCCCTTGAGATCATGCGGAGCATGGTGGCGGCGATGGCCGTCGAAGGACAGCCTTACCGCGGCATCCTGTACGGCCAGTTCATGAATACCCGGGACGGCCCCAGAGTGGTGGAGTTCAACTCCAGGTTCGGCGATCCCGAGGCGATGAACGTGCTTTCCCTTCTTGAAAGCGATTTCGCCGCAATCCTCTGCAGGATCATCGAGGGTACCCTCTCTCAGGCCCATGTGCGGTTTGCACCGAAAGCGACGGTCTGCAAATATCTTGTTCCCGAAGGGTATCCTGCCGCCCCGGTCTCCGGGGCGCCGATCACGGTCGGGGATTATGGCGGCGCCATCCTCTACTATGCCAATGTCGGGGAGAAGAACGGCCGAATGATAACCCTTCAGTCAAGGACAATGGCGTTTGTCGGGCTCGGCGACAGTCTGGCCGAGGCCGAGGAGATCGCCGATCGTGCCGCATCTTCGGTGACAGGGGGCGTATGGTACCGGCACGATATCGGCAAGCCCGCTCTTCTGGAGAAGCGGATCAAACATATGAAGGAGATACGATGAAGAAGGATTTTCTTACACTTCTGGATGTGGATTCAGGCGAACTTGCGGCGCTTCTTGCCGAGGCCGAACGGCTCAAGGCCCTGCGTCGGGAGGGACGCCCTCACGCCCTCCTGCCGGGCAGCAGCCTCGGCATGATCTTCGAGAAGGCCTCCACCCGGACCCGTGTCTCCTTTGAAGCGGGGATGCACGACCTCGGCGGCCACGCCCTCTTTCTCAATCCGACCGATCTGCAGCTCGGCCGCGGCGAAATGGTGAGGGACACGGCCAGGGTGCTCTCCCGGTACGTCTCCGCAGTGATGATCCGGGCGTACAAACACAGCACACTCGAGGAGTTCGCGAGATATGCGTCTATACCGGTCATCAACGGACTTTCTGATATCGCTCATCCCTGTCAGGTGCTCGCCGACCTTCTGACCCTGAAGGAACATTTTGCCTCCCTGAAAGAGTTGCGGCTCGCCTGGATAGGGGACGGGAACAATGTCTGCAACTCACTTCTTCTGGCATCGGCCCACACCGGTCTTGAACTGCGTGTCGCCTGTCCGCCCGGTTATCGGCCGCCGCAGGAGATCGTCGACGAAGCCCGGTCCCGAGGGGCCGTTCTGACGTTCTGCAGGACGCCCGAAGAAGCTGCAAAAGGGGCTCACGCCCTGTATACGGATGTCTGGGTCTCAATGGGCAACGAAGCGGAGCGCGAGGCGCGGCTGCGTGCTTTCCGTGGCTACACCGTCACTGCCGATCTGGTCAGGATGGCCGAACCCGATGCCCTTGTGATGCACTGTCTCCCGGCCCATCGCGGCGAGGAGATCACCGACGATGTGATCGAGGGGCCGCAGAGCGTCGTCTGGGATCAGGCTGAAAATCGGCTTCACGCCCAGAAAGCACTTCTTGTGCGACTGCTCCGCTAATATTTTTTATTTTTCACGAAAGAAAAAAGAGGTTATTCTTCACCGATAAATGCGAGGACGAGATCCCGCATCTCTTTTTCAGCCTCCTGAACCACCTCTTTTCTCCCTCTGAAGGCGAGGAGATCCCTGATGTCGCCGTTCATGTTCGCGTAATAGAGCGGCTGGCTCCGCTCCACCAGTTCTACGTCGTATTTCTCAAGGATCGTTCTGATCACGCTTCTCGGGACGCCCGGCGGGATCACCAGATCAAATAATTCTTCTTCTGTCATGCGCTTCCTCATTTACCAATCTTAATCCGTCTGGCCATGATACATGGACCGCTGCGTACCCCTCCGAGGGGATTTTTCGGTTTTCCGAGGGAGTTCATGCACCTGCCCATCAGGGCGGCCCCTCTCGCAAGTCCGTCGTCCACAAAGACCACATGGTTCTGCGGATCTGTGTAATATCCTCGTTCTATGATGCCGTCGAGGATATACTGAGGTTTGCGGCCGGAAATTGCCGCTCTTCCGGTGAACCCGATGGAAGAATTTCCAGGGACCATGCCGAGGTCAGACGTTACATCGACGAGACGGAGGGCCATCTGTGCGCAGACGTGATCGATCACATCGACCAGCACGCCCCTGCCGTACTTCTCATAAATTTCGGCACCGATGGTATTGAGTGCTCCGGTCTCGCTCCCGTTCACACCCACGTCGCAGCCTATCAGAGCGACGCCTGAATCGTGGGCAACCCTTGCGTTGACCGGCACACGACCGAACCGCTCCCGTTCGGGCGGGACGACGCCGATGTCGATGTGGCTGTGGATGCGTTCAACATAATCCTCGATGATCGCTGCCGACCTGCCGATTCGAGAGAGTCCTTCAACGATGCTCTGGTCTCCGAACATGTCCAGCGCCGTCCCGGTCCTCCCCTCGACCTGCCCGGTTCCCCTGACGATGGCGTCGGGGACTGCGCCGGCAAGACCGCAGAAGTTGCCGATCGTCCTGGCGAAGGGGTTGGGATCGTCGGCCGGGACGTCGGAGGTGATCCTGCCGTCAAGGGTGGTGCCGAAGTCGATGGAGATGCAGGGGTTGCGAAAATCTACCGGTGTGCCCTTTGCTCCTTCCTTGATCCCGGCCATCGCGAGTTCGCCCTCCATCTCGTTTGCGACCATCTCCACCCCTGAACTTCCCAGTGGGGGGATCACACCCGCCACAGCCCCGACAAAGACCACTTTGTCCGCGAAACTGTGGGACTGAAGTTTTTTCGGGAGGTTTTCCCTGGACATGGGGGGCGTCATCTTTTTCGGCGGCACGCCGGCGGAAAGACAGCCGTTTGCCAGGGCAATGACAAAATCCCCGATCTGATCGGGAGAATCCATTGCGGCAACGACACCGGTGCTCCTGACCACAAAATCGAGATCGGTCTCGATTGAGAGACCGGCCTCCCGGTGACACTGGATCAGCGTGTCTCTGACCAGTTCGGTGACCGACTCCTTGGTGAGCTGCGTGCCGTCGAGGGTCGCACCGAAGATCTCTTCGCCGGGTTTTGGCGGCCTGACGTCGCGGCTCATCTTCACCGTCTTGTTGATGATATAGGTGTGGCCTGTTTCAAGATTCGTGCCGGTGAGGATGCACTTTGTCGTGGTGTTTCCCATCTCGACCGACGCGACAATGAAGTACGGCTTAACCCTGTATTCGGGAATGACCATCCCTGCGCCGTGGCTGATAGAGGGCGGGGGAACACTTTCCACGATATATGGTTTCGGTTTGAAAAAGCGGTCCATAAAACTGGCGCACATATACCGATCTCGCCTCCTGACTACTTTATACCTTTCTGTTTTCTGTCTCCGGCTTCTCTGAGAGGGAACCGACGGCACAGAGCAATCTCCCGGGGGATCAGAGAGGCGGGTCAGGACATGTTCGCCTCATCCATGTCTCAGACGAATCGAACTCCCTTTTCCGGATCGTCCGTGCGCTCTCACCGGGAAGGCGGTCCGGTACTGATCCGCAGGGTCCCTGTGTCAACGACCCCGCGCCTGTGTGGACGGGGCTTGAGACTCTATCATGTCGATAGTTCTCGTCTGGGTGGCTGACTGCACCCCTGCATCTCCAGGTTGT
>JASGMW010000034.1 GCA_030156225.1 Methanofollis sp. | reverse complement strand
CTCCTCGCTCATCATGCATCAGTGGAGTATTTTTAGTGCTTGAGCCATATTTAATTTGGTATAATCAATGGCAAACAAACAGGGGATGAGCGGGATTGACGTCAGGGCCATGGTAACCGAACTCTGCGGTCACCTCCCCCTCTGGATCGGAAAGATCTACCAGTATGATACAAAGACCCTCGGCATCAGGCTCAACGGCGAGGGCGGCGTGAAGCACCAGTTTCTCATCGAGACCGGGAGGAGGGCGCATCTGATCGGCTCTCTTCCCGAATCCCCGAAAACGCCCCCGGGTTATGCGATGCTTCTGCGGAAGTACCTGGGGGGCGGGCGGGTCAGGGCGATCGGTCAGTACGGCCTCCAGCGCATATTTTATATCGATATCGGAAAGAAAACAGGCGTAATCAGGCTTGTGATCGAACTGTTCGACGAAGGAAACGCTGTCCTTCTCAACGAAGACGGCGTGATCGTCCAGCCGCTCTGGCACCACCGCTTCAAGGACCGGGCGGTTGTCCCGGGAGAGGCCTATCTCCTCCCGGAGGGTGCGGACTGCAGCGAAATGGATGAAAAAGCGTTTGCGGAAATGCTCGTCTCCTCTGAGCGCGACCTGGTCAGGACGCTCGCCGTCGGGTGTCTGCTCGGCGGCGCCTATGCGGAACTCGTCTGCAGCAGGGCGGGAGTTGAAAAGAGTATCCCTGCCTCTTCAGCCGATGCGGGTGCGGTCCATGCGGCGTTTCAGGGGCTGATCCGCGAGGTGGCGGAGCACCCGGAGCCCGTGGTGACGGAGAGCGGGTGCTGGCCGGTTTGCGGCATCGGCGAGGTTCGGCAGACGTTTGACACATACAACGCCGCGCTGGAAGCATTTTATCCGGCGATGCCGGCCTCCGTTACGAAAGAAGAAGAAAAAAGACCGAAACTCACGCGGGAAGAGGTCATACGGCTCCAGCAGTCGTCGGCGATCAGGAAGTTTGAAAACAAGATTTTCAGGGCTGAAAACGCCGTCGAGGCCATATACACCAACTACCCTCTTGTGCAGGAGGTCATCGAAACCCTTGAACGAGCAAGCAGCAGGATGTCATGGCAGGAGATCGAAAAAATCCTCAAGGAGAGCGACCTCCCTGCAGCGAGAGCGGTGGTCGCCGTGCACCCGGCCGATGCCGCCGTCGACATCGATGTCGGGGTGCAGGTGACGATCCATGTTCACGACAGCGTGGAGGCGAACGTCGAACGATATTACGACCAGGTCAAGAAATTCAAGAAGAAGAAGGAGGGGGCCCTTGCGGCGATGGATCGGGGAGCGCCGAAACGGAAAGAAAAACCGAAGGAAACGCTTCACCTCCTGAAAAAGAAGTGGTTCCATCGGTTCAGGTGGTTCTATACCACCGACGGCACGCTGGTCCTCGGCGGTCGGGACGCCTCCCAGAACGAGGAACTGGTCAAGCGCTACATGGAGGGTAAGGACGCCTTTGTCCACGCCGATGTCCACGGCGGTTCGGTCGTCATCGTCAAGGGGCCGACCGAACACCTTGAAGACGAGGTGGCCCGTTTTGCCGCCTCGTACTCGAATGCATGGAAGGCCGGGCACTTCGCCGCCGACGTATATATCGCCCGCCCCGATCAGGTGAGCAAGACGCCGGAGTCCGGAGAGTATGTGTCCAGGGGGGCGTTTGTCGTCAGGGGGGAGCGGCAATACGTCAGGGACGTCCCGCTCGGTGTGGCGATCGGGGTACAGCTGAAGCCCGACGTGACGGTCATCGGCGGCCCGGCCGCGGCGGTCAGGGCGCGCACCGATCATTTCGTCGAACTGGTGCCGGGCACGTTCGGTCCCAACGACGTCGCCAGGAAGATCAGCCGCATCCTCAAGGACCAGGTCGGCGAAGAGACCTGGAAGAGCCTGAAGGCGGCCCTGAACACCGAGGCGTTCGCCGCCTTTGTCCCGCCGGGCGAGTCCGACATCGTGGGTGAGAATGAAGGCTGAGTTCGGCGACCTGAAACATTCATACGGTGAAATCCGTCTTTTTCCCGAATCGGTCGACGACCTCTGGCACCTGCAGCACCTGATCGCACCCGGCGACCTCGTGTTTGCGACCACCCTCCGCACCGTCGACACGGCAACCGACAAACTCCGCCCGGAAAAAACGGAAAAACGGCCGGTACGTCTGGGTATCAGGGTCGAGCGGGTGGAATTTCACCCGTACGCCAACCGGCTCAGGGTCGGCGGGATCATTGAGTCGGGCATGGACGTCTCCTCGTACCATACCCTCAATGTCGAGCCCGGCTATGAGATCTCGGTCGTCAGACAGTGGCGGCCCTTCGATTTCGAGCGGATCGACCGTGCGGTCGGTGCGTCCCTGCACAACGTGATCCATGTGCTCACGATCGAGGAGGGGGAGGGCGAACTCTTCAGGATCAGGCAGTACGGCCCGGAGCGGGTGGTGACCATCGCCGCCGGCAGCGGGAAAGGTGCGGAAATCGACGGCAGGGCGGCATTCTTCTCAGACGCCCTTGCCGCCCTCAGGGACGTGACCGGCCCGGTCGTCGTGGCCGGCCCCGGTTTTGTGAAAGACGATTTCATCCGTTTTGCACGGTCACGGGACACTGATCTTGCAGAACGGATCGTCACCGTCGAGACCAGACGGATCGGGCGCGGGGCAGTGCAGGAGGTGATCGGGCAGGGCGTGCTCGAACGGCTTGTCGGCGATCTCCAGCTCGCCCGCGAGGTGACCCGGATGGACGAGGTGCTCAAACGGATCGGCGCTGGCGGAGCGGTGGCCTACGGGAAGGACGAGGTCAGAAAAGCAATTGATTACGGCGCTGCAGAGGAGGTGCTCGTCTCAGACGCCCTGATACGGGACGAACGAGTCGCCCGCCTGCTCGAAGAGGCAGAGCGGATCAATGCACAGGTCGTCGTCCTCAGCTCTGAGTTCGAGCCCGGCGACCGGCTCAACGCCCTCGGCGGGATCGCGGCGATTCTTCGCTATCCGCTCGGGTGAGGGGCTCCGCGTTCTCCTCTATTATGAACGGGCGTGTCGCATCGTTCGCCGTCACCGGCGATTGTGGACACTATCGGCCCGGCGCTCTGCACTGCCGGGATGGTGCGGCCGACTGAATGAGAAAAAAATTAAATTTATTCTTCCGTTGCCAGGGCTTCAGCCGTCTCTTCGGCCGGCATCTCCGGGCGCTTGAAGGTCTCGATGAAGACGATCTCCTGCACTTCGGGGATGTACTCGAAGATCTGGTGGACGACGATGCCGCGGGCCATAACCCAGCGCCTGTCATAGGTGATCCCGGCCGGAAGGTTCAGGGTGAGCGTCCCCTCCTCTGCAAAGGAAACGTCCATTATGTGGCCTGAAAAGAGTTTGATGAAGCCCTGTGCCTTTTCCTCGATGCCCTCGACCATGCCCTCGACAGTGAAGGTGTAGTTGAGCGTCTTGCCGGCGAACGGGTGGTTGAAATCGACGACGGCCTTTTTCCCGATGACATTGATCACAACGCCATCGCGCTCGCCTGACTGGATGCGCATGCCGACCTTTGGCTTCTCCCTGAACTGATTGGTGTTCACGGACTCGACGAGTTTCATGTCGTGGGGGCCGAAGCCCTTCTCGGCCGGCACTTCGACCTCGTACTGCTCTCCGATCTCTTTGCCGACGAGCGCCTCGTCAAGGCCGGGAATGACGTGGTTGCTCCCGACCCGGACGACGATCGCTCCGTAGTCTTTCTGCTGGCTCTTGATGCCTGTTTCCTCTGCATCCGCCTCGATGGTGGTGTCAAAGATCTGACCCTCCACCTGACCCGTATAGTTGAGTCTGATGATATCTCCTTCGTTAATTACCATGGAATACACCTTGTCTATATCAAGTCTCGACGAAAATACTTAAATTGGTGACATTGAGTGTTTGAAGTCGAAGCGAAGATCCGGGTCGAGGATCTTCCGAAAATACGCGCGCGACTCGTCCAGATCGGTGCGATCTCTCCGATATCGAGCGACCAGCGCGATGCATATTACAATCATCCGGTCAGGGACTTTGGCATGACCGACGAAGCCCTCCGGGTCCGTTACGAGGATGACCGGTGCACCGTGACCTACAAGGGACAGAAACAGATCGGCAAAGGGTCCAGGACCAGGGAGGAATTCAACGTCGCTGTTGAATCCGGCGAAATCATGGAGAAAATCCTGCAGCGTCTCGGTTTTCGTCTCTCTGCCGAGGTCAGAAAACACCGGGAGGAGTTCGCCCTCGAGACCGCACACGTCGCCCTCGATATCGTCGAGGGGCTTGGAAGTTTCGTCGAGATCGAGGTGATGGCCCACGAACAGGTGAACGACGCGGAAAAACTGATCGAGCGTATAAAAGGTGACCTCGGGATTGAGGGTGACCACATCCCGCAGTCATATCTCGAACTGCTCAGACCCTGAGCAGTTCGATGCCAATCTCCTTCGGCTCGTCGCCGAAGTGGATCATGGCGCAGTATCCCTCTGATGCAGGGCCCGGGTTGACGACCCTGACGCCGTCCACCTCTTCCATGCCCCTCTGTTCGTGCATATGGGCACAGCAGACGAGATCGAACTCTTTCATATGGTTTTTCACGCTTGTGCTCCCCACATGGTCTTCCCCGGCGAGGTCCAGAACCCCGTGGGGAGGCGCATGGGAGATCAGCACGTTATGGACGTTCCTGTCCATAGAAGATCTGGCCTGTACGATCAGGCGCTCGATTTCGGATTCTTGTAATTCAAACGGGGTTCCAAATGGCGTCGGGTTTGACCCGCCGACTCCGGCGAGGGACACCTTTCCGATCGAGAAACTCGATCCGTGAAGGTTGACGCAGTCTGAGTGTTCAAGAGCATCGCATATATCGCATGGATCACAGTTGCCCGGTACCGCAAAACACGGCACGTCAATGAGAGAACTCATCTTCCTGACCATATCGCATGGCCCGAACTGTGTGAGATCGCCGGCAATAATGACGAAGTCGGGTTGGAGATCGAGAAATGCCTCCAGCTTGCCCAACTGACCGTGGAGATCTGCCAGCAAAAGCACATCCATCATGATAAAAAATACTCTAGCATCTCCTAAAAAATCTTCTCTCCGGATCGCTCCATGAGCCGGAAATTTTGCCTGCAAGGGCGAGTCTCCCGAGATCGCGCTGTGTTTCCGGCAGAAGGGGCCGTGCTTTCATGCCGGCCATAGGGGTGCCCGGCAGCGGGGTGAACAGGTGGACGTGTGCTCTGCCGCGGCTGGTCACCTCCTGAATGAGGCTGAGCGTCGCCCCTTCGTCCTCGTCCTCTTCGCAGGGGAGGCCGACGATAAAGTCGACAACAGGGGTCAGTCCGGCGTCTCTGCAGAGGTCGAGGGCCACCTCCACGTCCGCGACCGTGTGGCCTCTGCGGAGCGTCGCCAGCACCCGGTCGCTTCCCGACTGGGCCCCGAACTGGAGCCTCCGGTTGGCGCAGTGGGTGGTGATCAGGTCCAGCACCTCGCCGGTGACGAATTCCGGTCTGACCTCCGACGGGAACGTTCCGAAGTAGATCTCGTTTCGGTGGAGAGCGCGGAAGAGTTTCTCCATTTTGTCAGGGCGAGGGCTGATGCCGTCGGAACCATAGGCGAACGCGTTCGGGGTCACAAACCGGGCGTCTCGAAAATGCGCCGCTGCCCGTGCGATCTCGTCCACCGGCCGGTGACGCATCCGCCGGCCGAAGATCCGCGGGGTCTGGCAGTACGCGCAGTTGTGCGGGCATCCCCGTGAGATCTCGATGTATCCCTTGAACTGCGAGAACGGGGGGTATGCAGGCAGAAAGATCGCATGGTCCTGAGGACAGAGACCGTCCCGCGTCGCAACGCCGGGGATCGGACCTGGCGTTCTGTTCTCGATCGCCCTGAGAAGGCGGGGGAGGGTATACTCCCCCTCGCCGACCACGACATAATCCGCATGGGCCGCGACCTCCATCGGACAGGCGGTCGCATGGGGCCCGCCGACGATCGTCGTGCAGGGCGCATTCGCGATCTCTTCTGCAAACGCGGGAGCGTTGATCGAGTTGAGGCTGTAGCAGGTGATGTCGTCCTCCGGCTCCTTTACGGTGCGGAGACGATACCCTTCTGTTTCGCATGCGGCATAAAGGACGGCAAACGAGTTCTTTGCGGTGGTGATCTCCCGCCAGTTCACCTGCATGAATGCCTGCTCCTCACTCCTCCCATGAGACCGTACCGGCATCGGCGTCCACAGTTACCTCTGTGCCTTTTTTGAGTGTCGGGAGAGGCGGATCGAGCCTGTCGATCATCGGGATCTTTGCGATGATCGCGCCCGTAGCGATGATCGGCTCGGCCTCCTCGTTGATCATCGCCGCCGGCGCCTTCCCGTTTCTGGCAAGGGCATAGATCACGTACGAGCCCACCGTGGACCCTTTCCCCTGCGGAAAGGCAAAAACTTTGCCAGCGATCGACTCGCCCTTCAGGGGGTGCCCTTCCTCGATGATCACGCCGCTCTCCGGATCGACACCTGAGAGGAAAGATAGCGGTGCATCGGATATCAGCAATTCTCCGGTTGCTGTTCCCCGTGCAATACCACGTCCTTTGATTATCACTTCCACACCTAATAAATGTATAAAGAATCCACTATATTAGTGGCATGGAAGACTCCGTGATTAACGTCAGCAATGACAATGATCTGTATAAACTCCAGGTCCAGGAGATGAAGGCAAAAGTTCTGGATCTGAAGATGCAGAACGAGTTGCTCCAGAAAGAGGTCAATCAGCTCAGGAGAGAGAACAACCAGTTGAAACGCGTGCCTCTCTTTGTCGCTGCCATCGTCGATAAACTCGGGGACGGCGAGGTATATCTCAGGCAGCAGGGGAACAATCAGGAGTATATCACACGGGTCAGCCCGGAACTCTACGATGAGATCAAACCCGGCATGAAAGTCGCGGTAAACAACGCTCTTTCCATTGTCAAGACCGTCGGCACCATCTACGACTCCCGCGTGAGGGTGATGGAACTCGAAACCGCGCCGGATATCACCTTCGAGCAAGTCGGCGGACTTCGGGGAGAGATCGAGGAGGTCAGGGAGGCGGTCGAGTACCCGCTTACCCGTCCTGAAATCTTCGCGAAGGTCGGTGTCGAACCGCCCAAGGGGATCCTTCTCTTCGGTCCACCCGGCACCGGCAAAACCCTCATCGCGAAAGCGGTGGCAAACAACGCGCATGCCGATTTCATCAGGATGTCCGGGGCCGAACTCGTGCACAAGTTTATCGGCGAGGGCGCGCAGCTCGTCCGAGAACTCTTTACCTTTGCCAGAGAGCATGCCCCCGCCATTGTGTTTATCGATGAGATCGACGCCATTGCGAGCCAGCGGACAAACGACGGCACGTCGGGGAGCGCCGAGGTGCAACGGACCCTGATGCAACTCCTTGCGGAGATGGACGGCTTTGACAACCGGGGCAACGTGCGGATCATGGCAGCCACGAACCGGATCGACATCCTCGACCCTGCGATCCTGCGTCCGGGTCGGTTCGACCGGATCATCGAGATCCCGCTCCCTGACGAGGACTCCCGCCGTGAGATCTTCAGGATCCACACGCGGAAGATGAGCCTGTCGGGCGTCGATCTCGAAGCGCTGGTTCCGCCCACCAGCGGGATGACCGGTGCGGAGATCCAGGCGATCTGTCGGGAGGCCGGGATGAGAGCGGTCCGCCGGAACGCCGACGCGGCAGAGAACGAGGACTTCCTTGAAGCCGTCAGGAAGGTCTCCCGGAAGGAAAACATAGCCGATCTCAGGATGTATATCTGAGGTATGCACCTCATTCTCATCCAGCGTGATGGAATCGACCTTTACACGACTTTTTTTGCATCCGAGACCAGTCACGCGATTCTCCGTTTTTACCGTCCTCAAAAAGAGCCGTACGGCGTGTCTGTCCGCGTCGTCTCACTCGGTGCGGCCCTGTCTCTTGCCGCGGAGCTCAGATGGTACCTCAAACGCTACGTCGCCCTTGCCCTCTTCGAGATGGCGCCGGGCCGCTGCTGCACCCTCGCCTATGCACGCGCGATCGAACAGCGGGAGGTCGACCCGGATCGTCCGCCGGAACAACGTGTATCTGTCGTCTTTCCCGGGGGCCGCCCTGTTGTAACGGAGGGATCGGACGGCGGGCTTGAGGTATGGGCACTTGCCGGCGAGACGGTCCGGGTCAGGTGATTGGGATGGGGCAAGCATCGAATGGGTTTTTTTCGAAATCCTCAGGAAATACCTTTCATACATATTCCATCCTCTCCCACCCGACACTGTTCCACCGCGATTCAAGCCTGTTTGCCTTCAACCCGCTACGAACGGGCCGCACGCCACGCGGCCACAGGCACCCGCCATCACCCCCCCTCTTTTTTCCGGCCTCATGCGGGCACTTTATTACGGTGCGGGGATCAACCTTCAGCAGGAAAAATACCCGCCGAAAACATCGGTATTCTCCGGTAATAATAACCGTTTCATGCGGTTGGTGGCATGATAACGGCTATAAAAAGTCGGTACAGGTTAACTGACATGGGTAGGGACATGCATGGTTTCTGAGTCAGATGTAGCACATATCGCAATACTTGCCGATATCGGAATCGGCGACGATGAACTTGCCGAATTTACCGGGCAGTTCAACGCCATTCTCGAATATTTCGATCTCCTCGATCAGGTCGAAGAGAGCGGGCGGTCAGGAACCGGAACGACGAACATCTTCAGGGACGACGAGATCGCCCCGTCCCTCCCCCTCGACGGCGTCCTCGAAAACGCCGGAGAGTCGGAGGCCGGTTATATCCGCGCTCCGAAGGTGATGTGATGGGGTCCGTCGCCTTCGATGCAGAAGACCGCTGGAACGCCTTCATCACCATCTGCCGCAGGGCCGGCCACGGCGACGGCCCGCTCGCCGGCGTCCCGGTTGCAGTCAAAGACATCATATCGACGGCCGGGATCCAGACCACCTGCGGATCTCTGGTTCTGAAGGGGTATGTCCCGCCGTATGACGCCCACGTCGTCGAACTCGTGAAGGCCGCCGGCGCCGCCGTCGTCGGCAAGACGAACATGGACGAGTTCGGGATGGGAACCACCACCGAGTCGAGCGCCTTCGGGCCGACCACGAACCCTGTCGACACCACGCGCGTCCCCGGCGGATCCTCGGGCGGCAGCGCCGCCGCCGTGGCTTCGGGCATGGTGCCGATGGCCCTCGGCACCGACACCGGGGGCTCGATCCGGTGCCCGGCCGCGTTCTGCGGGATCGTCGGGCTGAAACCCACCTACGGGCGGGTGTCCAGGTACGGCCTCGTCGCCTATGCAAACTCCCTCGAAGGCATCGGCCCGATGGCCGGGAACGTGGAAGACGTCTCCCGCCTCTTCTCCGTGATCGCCGGTCCGGACGCCCGCGACGCCACCTCCATCGACCGCCCCTACACCCATACCCCGTCGTCCGACCGGATCAGGGGCCTCCGCATCGGCGTGCCGGCCGAGTTCTTCGGCGAGGGCGTTGACCCCGCCGTGGCGGAGCGGGTCAGGGCTGCGATCGGGGATCTCGCCGATCTCGGCGCCGAGATCGTGGAGTGCTCGATGCCGAGCATGGCGTTCGCCCTCGCCGCGTACTACGTCACCTGCACCTCAGAAGCCTCCTCGAACCTCGCTCGTTTCGACGGGGTCCGTTATGGGCCTGATATCGTGTCGAAGCGCTCATGGCACGAAGCCTACCAGGAGCACCGCCGGGAGCATCTCGGCAAGGAAGTGCGGCGGCGGATCATGCTCGGCACCTTCGCCCTCTCGGCCGGCTATTACGGGAAGTACTATGCAAAGGCGCAGGAGGCCCGCAAAAATGTCGGCGAAGACTTCGCCCGTCTTTTCGCGGACGTCGACGTCATCGCCGGCCCGACCATGCCCACGACGGCGTTCGCGCTCGGCGAGAAGACCGCCGACCCGCTCTCGATGTACCTCGCCGACATCCTCACCGTCCCGGCAAACCTCGCCGGCGTCCCGGCGATCTCGGTGCCCTGCGGCACCGTGAACGGCCTCCCGGTCGGCCTGCAGCTCATCGGCAGGCACTGCGAGGAAGAGCTGATCATCGATGCCGCCTGTGCCTACGAGGAGGCGCAGCGATGACCGAACACACCGACGTGGTCATCGGGCTTGAGATCCACTGCCAGTTGAACACGCAGACAAAACTCTTCTGCGGCTGCGCGACAGACTACAAGACCGACGGCCCGAACACCCATGTCTGCCCGATCTGCCTCGGCCTGCCCGGCGCCCTTCCCATGATCAACCGGAAGGCCGTCGAGTACGGCCTGCGCGTCGCGAAGGCCCTCAACCTCGAGGTGCCCGAGGAGTCCGAGTTCGCACGGAAGAACTATTTCTATCCCGACCTCCCGAAAGGCTACCAGATCACGATGTACGACCGTCCCCTCGCCGTCCGGGGCCACCTGGAGATCGAGGGCGACGACGGCGAGAAGGATATCAGGATCACCCGCATACACCTCGAAGAGGATCCGGGGCGGCTCGTGCACAGGGCCGGCGCCGGCCGCGTCGCCTATACCCTCGTCGACTACAACCGCTCGGGCATCCCTCTCATCGAGATCGTCACCGAGCCCGACCTCAGGTCGCCGAAGGAAGCCCGGCGTTTCCTCAACAAACTCCGCGCCACCCTCGAGTATCTCGACGTCTATGACGGCGAGCGCGAGGGCGGCCTGCGCGTGGACGCCAACATCTCCATCCGCGGCTCGGAACGGGTCGAGGTGAAGAACATCTCCTCGTACAGAGGGGTCGAAAAGGCGCTCACCTTCGAGATCACCCGTCAGAAGAACCTGATCAGGCGCGGCCTGCGGGTGGTGCGCGAGACCCGCCACTTCCAGGAAGGCCGCGGCATCACCACCTCGGCCAGGTCCAAGGAGACGGAGAACGACTATCGCTACTTCCCGGAGCCTGACCTCAGGCCCCTGCGGGTAAAGGACTGGGTCGAAGCGATCGCGCTCCCCGAATTGCCGGACGCCAGGCGCGACCGGTTCATGGCGACGTACGGCATTTCCCTCAACCATGCCCGGACCCTCACCGGCGATCTGCGACTCGCCGAGTTCTACGAGGCGCTCGCCGCAAAGGTCGAACCGACGCTTGCCGCCACCTGGACGGCCGACACCCTGCTCGGCGAACTGAACTACCGGGACATGCCGGTGACGACGGTGCCCCTCGACCACTTCACCGACCTCGTCGGGCTTGTCGGGCGCGGCGAGGTCACCGACCGGGTCGCCGTGGACGTGCTCAGGGCGCTGCTCAACGCCGTCGTCAACAACGAAACGCCGGTGAAGCCCCTGGATTATGTGAGAGAGCACAACCTCGGCAAGGGGGCCGCCGACGCTTTCGCCGCCGTCATCGACGCCGTCATCGCCGAGAACCCGCAGGCGGTCGCGGACTACCGCGAAGGTCGGGGGACGGCGCTCAACTTCCTGGTCGGGCAGGCGATGAAGAAAACAAGAGGCAAGGCCGATCCGAAAGAGATCACCCCTCTGATCGCCGCCCGTATCGCCCCGAAGGAGGGAGCATAGACCGTGCACCTGATCGTCGCAGAGAAAAACATCTCGGCACGGCGGATCGCCGCCATTCTTGCGGGAAACAGTCACGTCACCAACAAAAAAGAGGGCGGGGTCGACACCTACGCCTTCGACGACACCGTGCTCGTGGGTCTGAAGGGGCACGTCGTCGAGGTCGATTTCGAGGCCGGCTACACGAACTGGCGGAGTGCGGAGCGGCCGCCCCGCTCGCTCATCGACGCCGGGATCGTGAAACGCCCGACCGAGAAGCATATCGTCTCACTCCTCCAGAAACGTGCGAAAAAGGCCGACCTTGTCACCATCGCCACCGATTTCGATACCGAGGGGGAACTGATCGGCAAGGAGGCCTACGAACTCGTCAGGGCGGTGAACCCGAACGTGAAGATCATGCGGGCCAGGTTCTCGGCGATCACGCCGCAGGAACTCACGCGCGCCTTCTCCGAACTGACCGAACTCGACTTCGCTCTTGCCGCCGCCGGGGAGTCGCGCCAGATCATCGACCTGATGTGGGGGGCGTCCCTGACCAGGTTCATCTCCATTGCGGCAAAACGCGGGGGCGCGAATATTCTTTCGGTGGGCCGGGTCCAGAGCCCGACGCTTGCGATGATCTCTGACCGGGAAAAGGAGATCGAATCCTTTGTCCCGCAGAAATACTGGATGCTCACGCTGGACACGAAAAAAGACGGGAACGCTCTTGAACTCCGCCACACCCACGGCCGGTTCGTCGATCACGCCGACGCCCTCGCCGCCCGCGAGCGGACGACCGAGCCCCTCACGGTCACCGAGGTCAGGGAAGGCGTCAAGAACGACCGTGCGCCCACGCCCTTCGATACCACCGGTCTTCTCGTCGCTGCAGGAAGACTCGGTTTTTCTGCGGCGAATGCGATGCGGGTCGCCGAAGACCTCTACATGAACGGGTTCATCTCGTATCCCAGAACCGACAACACCGTCTACCCGCCGAGCCTGAACCTCGACGAGGTGCTCGGCATGCTCAAGACCACCGCGTTCTCCCGGGACGCCGCATGGGTGAAGCAGCACCGGCGGTCCGAACCCACCCGCGGCAAAAAATCGAGCACCGATCATCCGCCCATACACCCCACCGGCGCGGCGACGCGGGAGCAGCTCGGCGAAGAACGCTGGAAACTCTACGAACTTGTGGTGCGGCGTTTCCTTGCCACCCTCTCCCCGGACGCGACATGGCTCACCATGAAAGTGAACTTCGACGCGGGCGGGGAACCCTACACCGTCACCGGCGGACAGCTCAGGGAAGAGGGGTGGCGGCGGGTCTACCCGTACAGCGAAGCCGCCGAGCGCGTGATCCCGGCCTGCACCGTCGGCGAACGCCTTCCCCTCCTGGGTGTCGACCTCGAAGAGAAAGAAACCCAGCCTCCACCCCGTTACACCCAGAGCAGGCTGATCCAGACGATGGAAGAACTCGGCCTCGGCACAAAGAGCACCCGACACGAGGTGATCGGAAAACTTGTCTCGCGGCGGTACGTGCAGGGCAACCCGCTCAGGCCGACGCTCGTGGGGCGGGCGGTCGTCGAGTCCCTTGAAAAATATGCCGACACGATCACCAGGCCAGACATGACCCGCACCCTCGAAACGCACATGCAGCAGATCAAGGAGCGCAAACGGACGCGCGACGATGTCGTCGGCGAGTCGCGCGTCATGCTCCACTCGGTCTTCGACGATCTCGAAGCGCACGAGGAACAGATCGGCGCGGAGATCATGGACCGGACCGTCGAGGAGAGAACGGTCGGCCCCTGCCCGGTATGTGGAAAAAACCTCCAGATCAGGCAGGTCCACGGCGCCTCACAGTTCATCGGCTGTTCGGGCTATCCGGAATGCACCTTCAATATCAGCCTGCCGGGCGTGCAGTGGGGCAAGGCGATCCGCCTCGATAAAGTCTGCGACATCCACCGGCTCAACCACATCAGGCTGATCAGGAAAGGAGCGCGGCCCTGGGACATCGGATGCCCTCTCTGCTCGCATATCGAATCGAATGCCGCAACGCTCAGGCTGATCCCCCACATGACCGATACCCTCCTTGAACGCCTTCACGCCGGCCACATGTACACCGTCCTGGAGATCGTCCATACGCCGGCGGCCGATCTTGCCAGCCGCCTCTCCATCGGGACGCGGGAGGCGGAGACCCTTGTGCAGGAGGCGACCGATGTGCTGGACCTGCTGAGACGCCGGTCCGAACTCAAGAAGTTCATCCGCGCCGAGATCCCGCCGCGCCGCGGCCGGAGCCATGCGAAGATCGCACAGAAACTGGCTGCGGCAGGGATCGACGACATCCAGACGCTTGGGTCCGCCCGTGCGGAGACCCTGAAGGACGCCGGCCTCTCCGACGAGGAGACGCAGACCCTCAGGGCAAAGGCGCAGGCGATCCGGAGCGAGCGGCGGCTGCGCGAGGTGGGTATTCCGGCGGTGAGCATCAAGAAATATATCGAAGCCGGGATCGCCGGTCCGGAAGATTTTGCCGATCTCCACCCGGCCTATATCAGTGCGAAGAGCGGGGTGCGGGTGGAGACCGTCTGCAAACACGCAGAGGCCGCCTGCAACAGCATCGGACTCGAGATCCCGTCGAAGATCACCAGAAAACGCCTGGAAAAAGGGCAGGAAGAACTTCTCGCCGTACCGGGCATCGGCGAATCGACGCTTGAAAAACTGTATCGGGCAGGGATCGTCGACGCGGCGAGCCTCGCCGCAGCCGATCCCGAACGGGCTTCGGCAGTTTCGGGTATTCCGGCAGGAAAGATCCGCGCCTGCATTGCATCTATATCGGCGGAGCACAAAAAGAAAGAGTAAGCACATGACTGGCACGCACCTCAAATGGAAAAACTGGGCGCATGTGACAAAACTTGACCCCGATAAGCACCTCGACGCCGCGGCGATCGAGGCCGTCGCCACCAGCGGCACCGACGCGATCCTCCTCTCGGGCACGCTGAACGTGACGCGCGCGAATCTCGCCTGCCTGCGCAAAAAGGTCGAAGACTACGGGGTTCCGCTGGTCGTCGAGCCCGCAGATCCAGAAGGCGCCGTCTTCGACGGCGTCGACCTCCTTTTCGTCCCGAGCGTGCTCAACACCCCGGACTCTCGCTGGGTGGTCGGCAAGCACCAGCAGTGGGCGCTGGCCTGTCCTGACATCCCCTGGGGGAAGGTCGTTCCCGAGGCCTATGTCGTCCTGAATCCCGCCTCTGCCGTGGGTCGGGTGACGCGGGCGGTCTGCGGCCTGAAGCCTGCGGAAGTTGCCGCCTATGCCCGGGCCGCCGAGCACTACTTCCACTTTCCGGTCGTCTATATCGAGTACTCGGGAACGTACGGGAACCCGGCAGTGGTCAAAGCCGCGTCCGAAGCGATCTCGGATGCGGCCCTGTATTACGGCGGCGGGATCGATTCGGCAGAACGCGCCGCCGAGATGGGGCGGTACGCCGATACGATCGTTGTCGGCAACGCCGTCTACGAAAAAGGCGTCGAGACCCTGAAGGCGACGGTGAAAGCGGTCCAGTGACCGGTCCATGCCAGAAATATCCATTGTACTTGTCGAACCCCTCTATGAGGGGAATGTGGGCTTCGCGGCGCGGGCGATGAAAAACTTCGGGTTTACCCGCCTCGTCCTGGTCAATCCCTGCGCCCTCGGCGACGAGGCCGTCGCCCGCGCCTCCCATGCCCGCGACGTGCTGGACGGTGCGGTGCGCATGAGTCTTGAAGAGGTCTTTGCAGAGAGCGATCTGGTGGTGGCGACGACCGGCGAACTCTCCAGGTCCGTCTGCACCTCGATGCGGATGCCCTATTTTACCCCGGCCGAGATCAGGACGATTCTCGACGGGGCCGGGGGCGCCGTGAGCATCCTGTTCGGGCGGGAGAACTGGGGGCTCAACAACGAAGAGGTCTCCCGCGCCGACCTGATTTGCACCATCCCGACCTCGGAGATCTACCCGATCATGAACCTCTCGCACGCCGTGGCCGTGGTCTGCCACGAACTCGCCGACCTGCCGCGCGGCACCTACAGCCTCGCCGGCAAAATCGAGCGCGAGAGCCTGATCCGGCACTTCGGTCTGTTTCTCGAACGGATCGAGCACCCGGAATACAAGCGCGCCAACACGCTCCTGATGATGCGCCGCATCTTCGGGCGGACGGCCCTGACCACGCGGGAGGTGTCCACCCTCCACGGCCTGCTGCGGCGGGCCGAGTGGCACTTCGATCACCCTGACGGCGAAGAAAGGCAATAACTAACTTCATGCAGGGAGAACGTTAACCCGATGATTCTTGTCGACTGGCAGATCGAAGACCGGATCAGGAGGGGGCAGATCGGCATCGATCCCTTCGAACCCGGGCTTATCCAGCCCAATTCTCTGGATATCAGGCTGGGGGACCATTTTGTCTGGTACGAGCCCTGCGACGATGTGATCGATCCGTACGATCAGGCGAGCGTCGGATCGCGCGTGCAGGAGACCCGCACCGATTCGATCGTCATGGACCCGGGCATCTTTATGCTCGCCGAGACGCTTGAGGCGGTCACGCTCCCCGACAATATCGTGGCGAGCATCGAGGGAAAGAGTTCCATCGCCCGCCTCGGGATCGAACTTCATCAGACCGGCGGCTGGATCGACGCCGGGTTCAGGGGGTCCATTACCCTCGAGATGTGCAATGTGAACCAGCGCCCGGTGCGCATGTACGCCGGGATGCCGATCGGCCAGCTGGTTTTCTATACGACCGAGCGCGCCGACCACCCGTATAATCTCAAAAAAGACGCGAAATATATGGATCAACGCCAGGCGACCCTTTCGCGCTATCATGAGAATGCACGCAGGATTTGAAGGCATATATAGAGGGAACGAGAATTTTATAAGGGATATCTGATCAGGAAAAGGGGTTTTCAATGCGGCTTCTCTTAATTCATTCGGACCATATCGACTATCAGGCACAGAAAAAGACGCCGGTCGCCGAGGAGGGCGTCGTCCTGGAGGACGAACTCGACGAAGCGCTCGTCGCCTTTTGCGCCGTTGAATCGGCAGACGAAGAAGACATCGAAGATGTCGTGGACAGGACGGTGACCGAGATCGTCAGGACCGCCGGCGAACTGAAGACCGGCCGCGTGCTCGTCTATCCGTACGCCCATCTCAGTTCTGATCTCGCCGGCCCCGAAGCCGCCAGAAAGGCGCTCAGGGGCATCGAGGAAGGGCTCAATGCGGTGGGAGGGCTGACCGTGCGGCGGGCCCCGTTCGGCTGGTATAAGGCGTTCACTCTTTCGTGCAAGGGTCACCCGCTCTCAGAACTCTCCCGGACGATCCTGCCGGGCGGAGACGGGGCGGAGACGGCACCCGCCAAAAAAATCGTCACGCACACCTTTTTCGTCCTCACGCCTGACGGCAAACGACTGGACGCCGAATCGTGCGCCGACGACTCGCCGTTCGGCTCGCTCATCAAGAAAGAACTCGGCATGCCTGTTCCGGCAGGCGGCGAACCGATCCACGTGGACCTGATGCGCTCCAAGGAACTCGCCGACTACGAACCGGCATCGGATGTCGGCCACCTCCGCTGGATGCCCAGGGGCAGGCTCGTGCGCGATCTGCTCGGCGATTACGTTCTCGGGCTTGTCCTCGACTACGGCGGCATGCCGGTCGAGACCCCGGTGATGTACGACCTCGACGATGCGGCGATCGCCGAGCACGCCGCCAAGTTCGGGGAGCGGCAGTACCGGTTCAAGAGCGGGAACCGGAACATGATGCTGCGGTTTGCGGCCTGCTTCGGCATGTTCTCCTTCATGCGGGACATGCACATCTCGCCCAACACCCTGCCGATGAAGATGTACGAACTCTCGACCTACTCGTTCAGGCACGAGCAGTCAGGCGAAGTGATCGGGCTCAAGAGGCTCCGCGCCTTTACGATGCCTGACATGCACACCCTCTGCCGGGATATGGACAACGCCCTTCACTGCTTTGAGGAGCAGCTCAGGATGGGCTGGCAGAGCGGCGTCGATCTCGGGACGCCCCTTGTCGGGGCGTTTCGCTGCACTCAGGATTTCTGGGACCGGTACGAGGACTGGGTCAGGAAGATCGTGCGGGATTCGGGCGTGCCCATGCTCATCGAGGTCCTCTCGGAACGCGTCCACTACTGGATCGCAAAAGTTGATCTCGCCGCCATCGACGGACAGGGGCGCCCTATCGAGAACCCGACCGTCCAGATCGATGTGGAGAGTTCTCTTCGCTTCAACATTTCATATCACATGGACGGCGAGGATGTCCACCCGCCGATCCTTCACTGCTCCCCCACCGGCTCAATCGAGCGCGTGATCTGCGCCATGCTCGAAAATACCGCCTATCAGTCGGTGCCCCGCTTTCCGACCTGGCTCTCGCCGACGCAGGTGAGGTTCGTCCCGGTTTCGGAGCGGCATACCGCCTATGCAGCCGATCTCTGCGCCAGGATGAATGCCGCCGGCGTCAGGGCCGATCTGGACGACCGCGACGAGTCGGTGAACAAGAAGATCCGCGAGGCCGGGACCGAGTGGGTGCCCTACGTGGCCGTTATCGGCGACCGGGAACAGTCAGAGGGGAAACTGACGGTCACTGTCCGCAGCCTTTCCGAACCGAAAAAACCGCACCGGGAGGAGATGACCGTCGACGCCCTTGCCGCCGCCGTGAAGGAGGAGTGTGCGGGCAAGCCGTTCCGCCCGATGTACACCGCGAAACGACTCTCGGCACGGCCGCGGTTCCTGTAAACCTCTGAGGATTTCAGGATGACACGTTCCGATCACCATCGAACAAGAGTATGTCCAGAGGGGAACGAAATATGTTGAGAGGGAGGATGGACTATAAAATTAGAGGAATGCAGATTGCAGGGTGCAGGAGGTATTTCTGAATGCGATCCCGTTGCCGCGGAAGGTGAGATGATCAAAATCGTCTGGATCTATGCGCTTTTGAACGTACAGGCGATCTTCAACTAACTCCGCATGCGCCCGCACAATATCTCTGGATCCCCCTCCTCTTTCCTGCTCTGCTCTTTACGGGCCATGAGATCATAAATATCTGATCCGACGAAGGAGGTGAAAAGGGAGGCTTCTACCTTTCTCCTGTCTCCCCGGTCTCTTCCGCAAAAAGGTGATCGACGCCGATAAGCGTATTTATCCAGCGCATTTCGTCGCTGCACTGGATCAGGATGAGAAGGAGGAGCGTGATCGGGACGGCAAAGATCATGCCGGCAATGCCGAGGACCCACCCCCAGATAATAACAGAGAGGACGACGACCAGAGGAGGCAGATCGAAACGTCTCGATGCGATATAGGCGAATATCGGATTTTCAACCACTGCATTGAGGATGATGACGATAATGATCACCGCAACCGCTCCCCAGGCACCGTACTGGAGCCATGCAAAGAAGAGTGCCGGTATTGCGGCGATTATAAGGCCGATATAGGGAATAAATGTCAGGAAAAACGTGAGAATGCCCCATAGCGCGGCGGCATGGACCCCCATCACCCAGAGCGAGAGGCCGAAGAGTATGCCGTGGATTAAATTTGTTTCGGTGCGCACGATCACGAATTCGATCATGAGTTTGCTCATCCTCCCGAAGCCGAATCGGTTTTCCAGATCCGTTCCAAAAATCCGTTGCAGACGCTCCGGGATTCTGGGCGCTTCGAGGAGGGCAAAGTACGTGGTAATGACAATGAAAAAAATATACAGGGCTGAATTTCCGAAATTGACGGCATAAGGTTTGAGAATTGCCACCACATCGCTGAGGTTGAACGATGAGGGAGACAGAGACTCCGGATCGATGCCGACTCTGTTGAGCAGTGACAGCAATTCGGATATTCTCTCATTCAACTCCGTCTGATACAACGGGAGACCCTGGATCAGGAGATTGAAGGAGTGCACCGTCAGCAGCAGCATGCCAAGGATGATGACGCCGCCAGCGGCGGCGATCACTCCGGCGGCAATCCAGTCGGGAATACCCTTTTTTCTCACCATATTCATTGCAGGCAGGGCCAGGATCGTGAGTATGAGGGATATTACCAGGAGATTAACGATATATGCGGTTGTCTGCATTCCGATGATAAGAACGAGAAGTATCGCCGCGGCCAGAAGATAATATCCGGTTTTTCGCATCTCAGATAGACGGATCATGTTCATATCCTGATCGAGAATCAGTGTGACAGCATAAGTTTTTTGGGGAAACATGCCTATCTCCCATCTGCTCTTTTGTTCAACAGGGGGATATTCGGTCCTGCCGTGTCTTTCAGAGGACCTGACGGCTGAAGTGTGTGAACGGTGCGCCGGCCGTGATGCGTCTTTCGGCAATGTCCCTTTCTGGCAGATGAGGATTTCGAAAAACGCTCCACTCAATGCGTGCCGCAGATCAATAGTTTATAAGGAGTGCCCCTTTGATCAGGGGTTCATCGAAATCCTCTCGGCTATCCCGGTCTTGCTCACATCGACAGATAAGTTTGATGTCAAACCTAAGTTTACCGATCTTTCGCCCTCTCTTCTTTGTCTGCGAGAGTGCAGCGATGTTACTCCAGAGAGTATCGTTGACCATCTGAAGCACTCTGGAGTACACACCCTTCAGAGACGGATTTTCATCTTTCAGCGTGACGATCCGCGCTTGCGTTCCTCGCATCGTCGGCGT
>JASGMW010000033.1 GCA_030156225.1 Methanofollis sp. | reverse complement strand
CTGCATGGACGAATCTCCAAAACAACTCATCGCTGAGACTCGAAATCCTATCCCCTGTTCCCCAGGTCAAACGGCCAGACATGATTATGAATATCGCCGTTGTGGTACGTGCAATATCTTTCTCGCGGGTGAACTACTTGCCGGGAAACGAATTGAAGATTACTGAGCGAAGGACAAAACAGGATTGGGCATTGTTTCTCCAGGATATTGCCGAAAAGTATAGCGCCGCTGAGAGAATCACCCTGGTGATGGATAACCTGAATACACATATGCCAGGATCGCTTTATGAAACCTATCCCCCGGAAGGAGGAAGGCCCTCCGGGACAGGTTTGAATTCGTTTATACGCCAAAACATGGGAGCTGGCTAAATATGGCGGAAATCGAATTAAGCGTACTCTGTGGACAATGTCTCGACCGGAGAACAGGGGATATTGAAGTTGTCCGGAATGAGGTAAAAGCGGGGGAGGAGGCCAGAAATAATAAAACCGCTCGTGTTAATTGGCAGTTCACAACAGAAGATGCCAGGATAAAGTTATCACGTCTTTATCCGACATGTGAGATGTGACATGGCACCAGGTCATGCGGTGTTTGGGGTCTATAACTCTCTCGAAGATCAAAATATCAAGTGGAGCCTTTTAAAAATCGCAATTCAAAATTGGAGCACAAACATCCTGTAAAATATGCTGCGAGGGGGATCCGAACCCCCGACCTCCAGATGTCTCAGATCCGGGCGCGTCGTTTTTTGCTCAAAACCCTATGAGTCTGGCGCCCTAACCAGCTAGGCCACCGCAGCGCAGGTGTTTGCACCTGAGTGCAGTATAACAATGACAGATTTACAGATAAAGGTTATTATGGCCGGATGCGTTTACCGGTTCTGGCTTTTGATATAGACGTTCACCGCGGCAGATATCGCCGCCACCTCCTTGCCCTGCCTGAGAGAGTCGGCGAGCGTCTGCATGCGCGTCTCCTCCTCGCGCAGGGAGCGGCGGAGACTCTGGGCGATGTGCTCCTCCTGCAGGAAATGGGTGTGCGTCCTGCCCTGCACGAACTCGCGGTTGTGCATCAGGGCATGGTGAAGGGGCAGGGTCGTCTTCACTCCGAGAATGACATATTCATAGATCGCCCTGCGCATCCGCTCGATCGCCTCCATCCGCGTCTGGCCCCCGGCACAGAGTTTCGAGATCATCGAATCGTAGTTCGGTGGAATGGTATAGCCCATATGGATCCCGGAATCCACCCTGATCCCGGGCCCGCCGGGCGAGCGGTACCTGACGATCTTGCCGGGATCTGCCTGGAAATTGTTCGTCGGATCTTCGGCGTTGATCCGGCACTCGATCGCATGCCCGCGGATCGAGACATCCTCCTGCCCGAAGGAGAGATCCTGCCCCGCTGCAATCGCGATCTGCTGCTTGACGATATCGATCCCGGTAATCATCTCGGTGATGGTGTGCTCCACCTGCAGACGGGTGTTCATCTCCATGAAATAGTAGTCCCCGTCGGAGTAGAGAAACTCCACCGTGCCCGCATTCCGATACCCCGAGACCTTTGCGACCGTCACCGCGGAGGCCGCCATCCGCTCCCGCAGCCCGTCGGTCATGATCGGGCAGGGCGCCTCCTCCACAAGTTTCTGGTGGCGGCGCTGGATCGAGCACTCGCGGTCGTACAGATGGAGAGTAGAACCGTAATTATCGGCAAGCACCTGAAACTCGATATGCCTGGGCTTGACGAGATATTTTTCGATAAATACCGTCGCATCCCCGAACGCCGACCCGGCGATCCGCATGCTCCCGTTGATCGCCTCCTCGAGCTCTTCGGGGGTGTTGACGATGTGCATCCCGATCCCGCCGCCGCCGGCGCTTGCCTTCACGATCACCGGGTACCCGATCTCTCCGGCCACCCGGGCCGCCTCGTCGATGCTCGTGATCCCGCCGGGCGTGCCGGGCAGCACCGGCACGCCGGCCTCCCGCATCCTCCGCTTGCTCTCGATCTTCGAGCCCATCATCTCGATGGTCTTCCATGACGGCCCGATGAACGTGAGCCCTTCGTCCTCGACCAGTTTCGCAAACTTCGCGTTCTCGGCAAGAAACCCGTAGCCCGGATGGATCGCCTCGGCGCCCGACTTCCCGGCGATCTCAACGATCCGCTCCATATTGAGATAACTCTTCTGCGGGGGAGCCTCGCCCACAAAAAACGCCTCGTCCGCATACTTCACGTGAAGAGCGTTCTTGTCCGGCGTCGAGTAGATCGCGACTGTCTCGATGCCGAGTTCGCGGCACCCGCGCATCGCTCTGATCGCGATCTCGCCACGATTTGCGATGAGCACCTTCTCGAAATATCTCATAACACCACGGAAAGAGGAAACATCATTCGACCACTATCAGGACATCGCCGTTCTGGACGACATCTCCGGAATCCACGAAGATCTCCTTGACCTTCCCGTCCGCAGGAGCGTAGATCGGGTTCTCCATCTTCATCGCCTCCAGGACGAGGAGGACATCGCCTTTCTTTACCTGCGCACCGACGCCCACCCTGACCTCGAGAACCATGCCCTGCATGTTGGACTTGATGCCGCCTGCGATCTCCCCTCTGGGCAGTTCGGTGCCGGCGGCGGACGCACCCGATTCGACGGCGCTCCCCTCCACCGAGACGATCCTGACCGAGAAGATCTCGCCGTCGACCTCCACCTCCATGAAGCCAGGGATATCCGCACCGGCAGCGGCAACGGCCGATCTCCTCTCCGGGATGCTCTCGATCTTGCGCTCACCTTTCAGGAAGGAGGGCGCGATGGCCGGGTACAGGATGTAGGTGAGGACATCCTCCTCTTTGCGGACAAGCCCGTCCTTCTCAGCCTGCTCGCGCATCTTCTCGTAGGCGGGTTCGAGCAGGTCGGCAGGGCGGACCGTGATCACCTCCTCGTTGCCGATGATGATCCGTCTGATCTCATCGGAGATCGGTGCCGGAGACCGCCCGTACAGCCCCCGCGCATAGTCTTTGACCTCCTTTGTGACGTTGGCATAGCGTTTCCCGCCCATCAGCACGTTGAGCACGGCCTGCGTCCCGACGATCTGGGAGGTCGGCGTCACCAGCGGGGGGTAGCCGAGATCTTCCCGCACCCGGGGAATCTCCGCATAAACCTCTTCGAGACGTTCAAGGGCGTCCTGCTCCTTCAGCTGCGACACAAGGTTCGAGATCATGCCGCCGGGCAGCTGGTAGACGAGCACGTCAGAATCGACGCGCTCGGAGATCGGGTCCAGAAGCCCCTCGTATTTCTCCCGCAGCCGCATGCAGAGATCTCTGACCTTGTGAAGAGCGTGCAGGTCTATGCCGGTATCGCGGGCGGTCCCCTGCAGCGACGCGATCACGCTTTCGGTCGGCGGCTGCGAGGTGCCGAGGGCGAAGGGGGACATCGCCGTATCCAGGATGTCCACGCCTGCCTCTATTGCCGCCTGATAACTCATCGGGGCCACGCCGCTCGTCGAGTGGGAGTGGAGACAGATCGGCAGATCGATCCGCTCCTTGATGCCGGCGATCAGGTCGCGCGTCGCCTCCGGCATGATGAGCCCGGCCATATCCTTGATGCAGATCGAGTCGCACCCATGTACAGCCAGATCCTCGGCCATCTCGATGAACTTCGTCGTGGTGTGCACCGGACTTGTCGTGTAGCAGATCGTGCCCTGCAGATGGGCGCCCGCCGCGTTCACGCTGGAAAATGATTTTTCCATGTTTCGAACGTCGTTGAGTGCATCAAAAACCCTGAAAATATCCACGCCGTTTTTATATGCGGCGTCCACGAAGCGCTCCACGACATCGTCGGGATAGTGGCGGTAGCCGACAAGGTTCTGGCCCCGCAGAAGCATCTGGATCGGTGTTTTGTTGAGTTCGGCCTTCAGATCGCGCAGACGATCCCAGGGATCGTCGTTGAGAAAGCGTATGCACGTATCAAAGGTCGCACCGCCCCATGCTTCAAGAGAAAAGAAGCCCACATCATCCATCTTACGAGCCAGAGGAAGCATGTCCTCCGTTCTCATTCGGGTGGCGATGAGCGACTGATGGGCATCCCTGAGCGTCGTATCGGTAATCTGAACTCTTTTAGGACTGGCAGCACTCATCTGAATACCTCGGGGCTCTCAAATATCCTCAAGCCTCTCAATTTTTCATTCTGATCATATAAATACATCACTAAGAGATGCAATAGAGAGAAATAAGACGATTACGGCGAAAAAAAACGCAGCACAGTCGGTTTTTGTACGGGTGAAACACGGGCAGATCGAGCCCCCGCCCCGGTATCCCCGTACGGCCAGAAGAGCGGCGCGCTCCACGGATCGCCGCATCTGTGCGTGCAATGTCGCAAGTCCAAAAGGGATGATCATGCCGGAACCCCATTTTTTTCCCTTGAGCCCGAGGGCCATGCGTATCTGGACGATGTCGTCTTCAAGCGAGGAAAGAGCCTCCATTCCCATCTCCCCGGCAAGACCGAGATCAAAACCGATCCGGCTGCCGAAGAGGGACACGCCCGCACCCAGCAGCTCTCCGGGCACCCGCTCGCCATATGCCCAGAACGCCACGAGAAATACGGCCGAAAGACGGAAAAAATAGGACAGCCCTCCCCCGGAGGCGATCTCTGCAGCAAGTGCGGCGATCGCGAGGGGAACGGCGACGAGGGCCAGGGTGTTCAGTGCAGGCAGAGAGCGCCGGCGCCGGCTGAAGAGAAGCCACCAGAGATAGACGAGAGCCGCCCCGGCCACCGAGCAAAAGGCGGCGAGCGAGAGGGCGAACGTACAGCATATCCTCAGCCGTGCATCTTTCATGGCTCTTTCCTCGCGTCCTCGAACCTGATGTTCTCCGGTACGCGCCCCTCTTCAATCGCCAGTTTCAGGTACGGCGGCGCGTAGCGCCAGCGGCCGATCGCCTCCCTGACCGGGCCGAGGCACGACGCCCTGCCGTCTCCGACCTCCCAGAGGTAGTCGACTCCCGGAAGCACCTGCCGTTCATGGGTGAAGACCACGGTGATGCCGGCATCACGTTCTTCCAGCCGTCTGCAAAGAAGCCGTTTCTGGACGCAGTCGAGCGAACTGAAGGGCTCGTCGAGGACCAGAAGATCCCATTCGGCGGCGAAGAGGCAGGCCAGGTGAAGCCTCTTCAGTTCGCCGCGGGACAGATGAAACGGATCGTCGTCGATACGGCCGGCAAGCCCGCACCGGTCGGCAATGCCGTCGGGGTCCGCGCCGTAGGAGGCGATCTCCGCCCGGACCGTCGCCTCGGTGACATGGTACTCCGGGTTCTGGAGGGAGAGCGTCAGGGTCCCGATCCCCTCGCGCCGTACGCTCCCGGCAGTCGGCTTCAACAGACCGGCGAGGAGGAGGGCGAGCGTCGTCTTTCCGCTCCCCACCCTGCCGGTGACCAGATGAATGCCCTCTTCAAAGACGCCCGAGCAGGAGAGAGCACATGCGCCGCGGGAGACTGCGACGTCTTCAAGTGCGACTCGCACGGCCGTACCTCCGGAGGTCAGGATAAAAACAGGTACCTTCGAGTGCCGGGAACACCTCGCCGGGCGGTCCGGCGTGGATGACCGAGCCTTCCCTGAGGAATACGACCGTGTCGGCACGGGCCGCCGCCGCCATGTCCTGGGTGCACCTGATCACATGAAGGCACCGGCATGCGTCAAGCGCCCTCTCCGCCTCCAGCGCCGTCTCTTCATCAAGATGCGAGTCGAACTCGTCGAGGACCAGTACGGCCGGGCGGGAGGACATGGCGGTTGCAAGGGCCGTAAGGGCGCGTTCGCCGCCTGAGAGAGCGCGGACCGTCCGCGTGAGCAGCCCCTCGATCCCGACCAGTGCGGCGGCCTCGCGGACACGCCTCCCGGTCTCTCCGCAGGGGAGGTGGGCGAACCTCGAAGGCCCGGCGATCTCGTCGAATACGCAGGTGAACAGCATGCTCTGATCAGGAAACTCGCCGATCCATCCGATCTCGATCTCCCTGGGCGGACGGCCGTCGATGCGGACGCTCCCCTCCTGCGGGAGATGCAGCCCTGCAAGCAGCGAAAGCAGCGTCGACTTCCCGCTGCCGTTCGGGCCGATGAGTGCGGTCGTCCCCGGGGGAATGACGAGAGACGGAATGGCGAGGATCAGGTGGCGGATGCCTGTGAGTTCGATCATTGCAACCGTCTGGCGACGAAGAACACCGCTGCCGTCTTGACTGCGTCGCCCGGCAGGAAGGGAAGCATGCCTACCATCAGTGCCGCCGTTATGCTCATCCCTGTCGAGGCGGCGAGCCACGAGACCCCGAAAAGATAGATCAGAAGGGATGCAGCGGCGAGCCCCGCGATCCTGACGCTGTCCGACTCATGCTCGTAGGCGAGTCCGGCTGCAAGGCCGGCCGCGATAAAACCGATGATAAATCCTCCGGTCGGCCCGAGCAGGACGCCGACGCCTGCCGTCCCGTTGTGGAAGAGTGGAAGGCCCATGGCCCCCACCAGAATATACAGCCCTGCCGGCACGACCGCCCAGCGTTTCATGACCGCACCGGAGAGAAGGACGAAAAAGGTTTGAAGGGTGAGAGGGACCGGGAAAAACGGGATGGAGATCCACGATCCCGCTGCAATCAGGGCGATAAAGCCTGCGGACTCTGCGATAATCCGGGAACGCCGCTCGTCTCCGTACATCGGCAGCCCCTAGAGGTGCATACAGTCCCCTGCAATCACTTTCTCGACGCGGCCGTTGTCCCTGCGGATGATCAGCGCGCCGTGCCGGTCGATATCGATCGCCACGCCTTCGAAGGACTTGCGGGCCGTCCTGATCGAGACGCGGTTGTCCAGCGTCAGGGACAGGCTCTTCCACTCCCTGATAATCGGTTCGTACTCCCCGCTCTGGACGATCATATACCTGCTCTCGAACTCTCTCAGGACCAGAGCAAGCAGGGACGTGCGATCGACCTCGTGACCGAGTTCCGCCCTGATCGACGTGACGCTCTTCTGGAGTTCTGGAGACAGATCCTGGATGTCCACGTTTGCGTCGATGCCCAGCCCGAGGAGACAGTAGTGAATATTTTCGCCGTCTGCAGAGAGTTCGAGCAGCAGACCGGCCACTTTTTTATCCCCGATATATACGTCGTTCGGCCACTTGATCAGGGCGCCGAGATCGTATTTCCGCCGGATCGCTCTGGCAACCGAAATCGAGGCCGCCATCATGATCATGAAGAGCGAATCCACCGGGATCTTCGGCGTCAGGATGATGCTTGCCCAGATGCCGCCTTTCGGTGAGGCCCATGCCCGCCCGAGCCTTCCGAACCCGCCGGTCTGCTCTTCGGCGATCACCACCGTCCCGTTGAGATGTGCGGGATCGTTTTCCATGCAGAGTTTTTTCGCAGCCCAGTTCGTGGACCCCACGCTCTCGTAATACCGCGTGTCGATCCCGATAAATGAGGTTCTGAGCACTTTTTTGATCGCCTCCGCCGTGATCGGGCCGTTACTCCTGACGAGAAGGTAGCCTGCATCGAGGGAGGACTCGATATCATAGCCCCTCTCCCTGAGTTCCTTGATATGACGAGAGACCGCCGATCTGGGGATTCCGAGTTTCTTGCTGATCTCATCGGCCGTGATCGGGCCTTCGGAGGATTCAAGTGTTCTGAAGACCTGCTGTATCGCGTCGTTCATGGGTATTACCTTTTGGCAGAGATAGATTCTGTCGGAAGAGGACAGGGATCCTTCCCGCAGACCTGCTTGAGGATCGCTGACTGGTGCTCCATGAGTGTGGCAAGATCGAAGATGCCGGTGATATCCACGACACCGATGGCGCCGATCGCCGCGCCTGACCCGTCCCTGACCGGGGCGACGACCACCGGCACGCCGCGGTACGGTCCTGAGACCGGGACTTCCTTTTTAACGGCGTTCTCGGCGATTGCAGCCTCGAGCACCGGACCGGAATAGCGATCGTCGACCACACGCCCCTCCTCTACCCGGATGCCGGGTCGGTCCCGGGAGCGGGCCGTGATCGGCAGGCGGTTGAGAAGAAGGTGAACCGTCATGACGATCGGCGCAAGATCCGCAGAGGAGGAAGAGGCAGCGACGATATACTGATCCATGATCACACCTGTACACTCCATCTCTCTTCTCTAAAATAAGGTTTCTCTTTCCGCAGTGCAGAACGCGTCCATAAATTTTGCCGAAGGGTATTCGTGGGTTGTGGCGACGACCACCACGCCGTCGCCGATCTCCCTGGCGACGATGACCGCTTCGCCGTCGACGGTCTCGGCAACTGTCTCGCCGCCATGCACGGGAAAGACGCCGTCGGTCTCGATGGCTTCGGCATCGTAGCCGTCGATGAGAGATGCATACGGACTGTCGCCGGGAAAACGAAGCGCCCTGACCATGTATTCATGCCTGTACTCCACCGGGAACGGCAACCAGTCATACGCGCCGGGCCGGGCGTCTGCGGCGCCGAAGACCAGGAGTCGCCCGCCGTTCCGGACGAATTTTTTGATCCGCGGGGCCGCCGCCCGCAGGCCCGGGAGAAGCTGGGAGTAGCGCGGGTTCGCAAAACCCGTCGGCACGATCAGAGCCACATAGTTCCCCCGGTAAAACGGGGAGGCGATCAGGTGCTGATTGATGTTATCGCAGCAGACCCCGCAGCACTCGTTCACAAACCGGTTGAAGGTTCCGGGTTCGTCCCAGAGGATCGCGGCCTTTGCGATCATCCCTTGATCACCCCGATCGGGCGGAGGCGTACCACCGGCAGGGAGAGACCCGCACGCCGCACCACGTCCACCACTTTGTCGCTTTCCTTGTACGCATCCGGCGCTTCTTCCGCGATCGATGCGTCGCTTGTCGCCCTGACGACAATCCCGCGTTTCAGGAGATCCTTCCTGACGTCGCTGCCGGCCGTTGCGTTCTTCGCCTTCGTCCGGCTCATCACCCTGCCGGCCCCGTGGCAGGTGCTCCCGAAGGTTTTTTCCATGGCGGTCTTCGTCCCGCGGAGGACATAGGACGCACTCCCCATGCTCCCGGGGATGATGACCGGCTGCCCGACAGACCGGTAATCCTGCGGCACTTCAGGGCAGCCCGGGCCGAACGCCCGCGTCGCGCCTTTTCTATGGACACAGAGTGTCCGGCGCCCCTTTTCGACAACGTGCGTCTCCATTTTGGCCACGTTGTGGGCGACGTCGTACACCAGCGGCATCTCCTCGTGGGCGATCCCGTACATCCGGTTCAGCACCGTCCTGACCTGATGAGTGATCACCTGCCTGTTTACCCACGCATAGTTTGCGGCCGCCGCCATGGCCCCGAAGTACGCCTCCCCTTCAGGCGAGTGCACCGGGGCGCAGGCAAGCTGCCGGTCCGGGATCTCCAGGCCGTATCGCCGTGTGGCCGATTCGAGCGTCCGCAGGTGATCGGTACAGATCTGGTGCCCGAGACCGCGTGAGCCGCAGTGGACCATGAAACAGACCTGACCGGGATGCAGACCGAAGGTCCGCGCCGCGTCGTCGTCGAAGACCGCGTCTACCGCCTGGATTTCAAGGAAGTGATTGCCCGAACCGAGCGTCCCGGCCTGGGGCATCCCTCGCTGCCGTGCTTTTTTCGATACCGGCACAACGTCCGCGCCAGGCATCTTTCCCCCCTCTTCGCAGTGGACGGTGTCCTGTTCGGTGCCGTAACCTGCGGCAACCGCCCAGTCGACCCCTTCGATCATGATCTCCTCAAGATCGTGCCGGGATATACGCATCTCGCTTTCCGCACCCACACCCGTCGGCACGGTGGTGAAGAGGGCTTCGATCAGGGCGCGGGGATTTGTGATGTCGGCAGGCGTCAGCGGCGTTGCGATCAGGCGCACGCCGCAATTGATATCATAGCCGACTCCCCCCGGCGAGATGATCCCGGTATCCTGCTCGAATGCCGCAACCCCCCCGATAGGAAAACCGTACCCCGAATGGATGTCCGGCATGGCGAGGGCGTATCGCACGATCCCGGGAAGAACCGCCACATTCGCAAGCTGCTGGACGGCCTCTGTTTCAAGGGTTCCGGCAAGGTCCCCGGAGAGATAAAAACGGCCGGGAACCCGCATGCCGGGAACATACCCGATCGGTACTTCCCACTCAACCTCATCGATCCTCTCGATCCCCGCAAGCATCAGCACACCTCACACATCAAAGAGTATCTCACTACAAAATAGTTCCCCGTCACGGAAGATCCTGAGCCCGGAATAGGAGACTCCCTTGATTTCCATGCCCCCCCGGTGCTTTTCCGGACTGAAAGGCTCGCCGCAGGCCACGGCCTCGAGGCTCGTCCCGGTCACCTCGACCCGGAACGACGAGAAGACCACACGCTCGACCTCAGATATAAAGAGCAGTTCCGAAAGGAAGTCGACCAGAAGCCCGGGCATGTCGGGAGCGTTCACCGAGAGAGAGCGTTCGAGCTCTCCCCTCCCGCAGGTGACGTACATGACGGCGAACATCGCCCTGGCCGCTTCTGCAAAGAGGCCGTCGCAGGAACCGGCTGTGACGCGCACGCGCACGTCGGCCTGATGGGGCAGTTCTTCAAACGGCATGATCAGTCATGTTCAGAGAAAGGAATCAGTGCCATGTCGATCGTATCGATATACGGCGCCTGATACATCGATACATAGATCCTGCGGCGGCCGGCCCCGACCTGAACATCGGTGTTTTTCGGTGGTTTCACCGAGACCGGCAGGAGAATCGGGCCGCCGCATGACGTGGACACCCTGAAATCCGTGCCCTTTTTTTCGATATACGCGATCACATCGTCCGAAACCGTGATCCTCTCAGAAGAGAAATCTCTCCGGATCCTTATCATCCTTTATATGTGGACATTGGAAAAGGTAAAATTGTTCTGATCGCCGGGTCAGCCGCATTCGAGCAGACGGGCGACCATGCACACGTATTCTTCTTTGATCTGATAGACGGCATTCGGTCCGTCCTGATCCCGCTTCACATGCAGGATGCCCATCCGTGAAGCGATGATACCAACCATTGAGGCCACAGAGTGATACGTTGTCGTAAAGGTCCTGGAAAGCCGGGTGTAGAGTTCAGGTATCGTCGTTGACTTTATCCTGACGAAGAACGCAAGCACCTCGTGGCGAATACCCGTGCTGTCCCGGGAGAGATATTTCGTGAGGCGGGCCTCAATCTCCTTCTTGAAATCGGCCGGGGACCACATAACGGAGTGTGGCATTGTACATTATAAATAAATTTCTATTCTGGTTCCATTTCTCTGTGCCCCTGAACATTAAACAACCCGGACCCGAATGATGCCGATCGGATCCTCCGGGTATTTCAGAGAACACGAGTGCAACGGACGTTATCCAAATATTTAATCCCCTATGCGGCAGAGTAAGTAAATATGGGTTTTGCCACCTATGATGTCAATAAATACCCTCCGAAGCAGATGATGACGGTGCCTCTCATTGTGCTTCTGCTGGCCCTCGGCATGCTCGCCATAAACTGGGCGGGCACCGGGATGCCGGTGACGCCGGGCATAGATTTTGCCGGCGGTACGGCGGTGACGATCATAACGGACGAGAGCGTCGCAGAGATCGAAAGTTATTTTTCCGGATTCCCCCTGGAAAGTATCGGTGAAGGACTGAACGGCGGAAAGTACATTAAATTCGGTCCGATGTCCGACGATCAGTACAGGGAACTCACCGGAAAGGTAACGGATCGCTACCCTGAGGCGAAGATCGACCAGATCGGCGAGGCGTTCGGCGCCGCGCTGCAGTACCAGGCGCTCATTGCACTCGTATTCTCGTTTATCGGGATGGCGCTGGTCGTCTTCATCGCCTTCAGGACCCTGGTGCCCTCCACCGCAGTCGTGCTCTCGGCATTTTCAGATATCGTCATCACGGCGGCGATCATGGATATCATCGGCATCCCGCTGACCCTCTCGACCACTGCTGCGCTCCTGATGCTCATCGGGTATTCGGTGGACAGCGACATTCTCCTCACGAGCCGACTCCTCAAACGGCAGGGAAAGACCGAAGAAAAACTTGCAGGCGCCTACAGGACCGGGATCATCATGACGACCACGACCATCGCCGCCGTCGGTGCGATGTTTGTCGTCACCACCCTGGGCCAGGTCGAGGTGCTCTCCCAGATCGCGTCGGTCCTCCTGATCGGTCTCTGTGTTGACCTGATGAACACCTGGATGCTCAACGCCGGCATACTCAAAGGTTATGTGATGAAACAGGGGAAACACGTATGAGCAACGATAGTCTCCTCAGAAAACTGCTTGGCGACTGGCGCGTCCTCCTCCTCCTCGTCTTCGTCGTCGGCTCCGTCATCTCTATCGGACCACATTTCGAAGACGGAGCATTCACGACCAATCTCCAGTACGGTCTGGATCTCCAGGAAGGATCCTGGCTTCAGATGGAGTTCCAGGCGGAGGTGGTCACCGTTCAGACAGATGTGCCCATCGACCGGCTCGCGGAGAACCTCAGCCGGGATCTGGATGCCGAGGTCGTCGCGATTTCAGCCGATCAGATCGAGATCAGGAAGAAAGTCTCGCAGGATGAACTCCAGCCGGTCCTCCTCAAAGAGGGTGCGGCGATCGTTACCTACAACCCCGGAGTTTCCAGAGATACTGCCGAGGATGTAAAAAGGATCCTTGAAAACAAGGTCAACAGCCTCGGCACCAAGGACGCACGGGTGAACGTTCTGACCGGCCTGAACGGCGTCACCCGCTATGTGCGCGTCGAACTTGCGGGCGTCGACATGAAGACGGCGAACGAGGTGGTCGGCCAGCAGGGCAAGTTCGAGATCAGGGTCCAGACGGCAGACAACGAGAGCGAGCACGTGCTGTTCGGCGAAGCCGTCACCAGTGTCTCTGTCCCGACCGTCTATCCGCCGGGATCGAACGACTGGGGTGTCGGGTTCACCCTCAGCGAGGCGGGTGCAGACGCGTTCAGAGAGGCGGCGATCTCCTCCAATGCCGTCAACGACCCTGAACACCATGAGTTGATCATGCTCCTGGACAACAAGACGGTCTACTCGGCGCCGCTCTCGTCCGACCTTGCGGCAAAGTTGAAGGTCGAGTCGACCCGTGAACTCCGCGCCTCCACCGGCACCGGCGACGCGGGCATGCAGGACGCGCAGAATCTCGAGATCCACCTGCGCGCCGGCGCACTGCCGGTAGGCGTGACAGTGGCGGGTTCGGGTTCGGTTTCGGCCACGCTCGGGGACTACTTCAAGGTCGTCGCCTTTGTTGCGGCGCTCTTTGCCCTGATCACCGTCGGTGTCGTGATCTACTTCAGATACCGCGAGCCGAGCATCGTGCTCCCGATGATCCTGGTCAATCTCTCCGAGATCATCATCCTTCTCGGTATTGCCCGGTTCGTCCAGCAGCTGGACCTCGCCTCGATCGCCGGCATCATCGCCGTGATGGGTACGGGCATCGATCAACTGGTCGTCATCACCGACGAGGTGCTGTACGAGGGGCGGGTGCCGTCGAAGAGCGTTTATCTGAAAAGGCTGTCGCGTGCCCTCGGCATCATCGTCGTGGCCGCATCGACCACCTTCATCGCGATGCTCCCGCTTGCGCTGATGGACCTTTCGACCCTGCGGGGCTTTGCGATCATCAACATCCTCGGCGTGCTCATCGGGGTGCTGGTGACGCGGCCCGCATACGGGCGGATCATCATGGCGATCCTCTCGAAATAGACCGGATACCTTTATCTTCTCTTTTTTCCCATTCGACAGATCATGGGAAGGCCGGTGCTCATCGACTTCTTTTCGGCATGGTGCGAACCCTGCAAGAAACAGACGGCGATCGTCGACGAACTGGCGGCTCGCATCGGAGATGCGGTGGAGTTCAGGAAAATCGACGTCGGTGAAAGACGCGATCTCATTGCAGCATATCGTCTGGTGATCGTTCCGACGGTTGTCATCGAAAAGGACGGAAAGGTCGTGAAACGCTTTGAACGCCTCGCCGACACCGACACCCTCGAAACAATTTTAACCTCTCTGATTGATGATCATGCATAACCGAGGGAGAATATGAGCAAACCAGTACTGACAGACTTTTTTGCGACCTGGTGCGGGCCGTGCAAGATGCAGACGCCGATCATCGAGGAACTCAAACAGAAACTCGGCGACGACGTCGAGATCAAAAAGGTGGACGTCGACGAGAACATGGAGGCGGCGACGAAGTACGGTATCAGGGTAGTGCCGACGCTTATTATCGAAAAAGACGGTATTGTTATGCATAAACTCGAGGGCGTGACCCGTGCCGATACCCTCGAGCAGATCCTCAGACCCCTGATCGACTGATCACAACCGGATGGCGAGAGCCAGAATTCCGTGTATCTTTTTATGAACCCTGAAGAGCGCATAGTGGCGCTGCTGGATCTCTTTGAACGACGGTACGGCAGGTTCGTCTGGTGGGATGCCCCGACAGATGAGGTGATCATCGGCGCGGTGCTCACCCAGCAGACCCGCTGGGAGAACGTGGAGCGGGCCCTCGATAACCTCAGGAAGGAGGGTATCTGTTCGCCTGAGGGGATCGCAGCTGCCGAGATCGCTGCAATCGAAGATCATATCCGCTCCACAGGGTTTTACCGGGTAAAAACACGGCGCCTGAAGGCGATCTGCCGGAAGGTGCAGGATGCCGGCGGTGTCGGAGCCCTGGCAGAGATGCCGACCGCGGATCTGCGGGCAATGCTCCTCGGGGTCAATGGCGTCGGAGAGGAGACGGCGGACAGCATTCTCTGTTATGGATTCGGAAGGGCGTCGTTTGTGATCGATGCGTATACCAGGCGCATCTGCGGGTGCATGGGGATTTCGGGATCATACCGGGAACTCAAGGAGCTCTTCGAACGGGTGCTGTCCGGGGACGCAGCCGCCCATGCCCGGGCGCACGGCTGGATCGTCGAGTACGCCAAGGAATTTTGCGGAAAAAAGAGGTGCGAAGAATGCAGGATCAGGATTTTGCAAGGATCGGCGTGAGGCTCTTCACGGAGGGCCTGGTCGGTGGAAATTTCGGGAATATGAGCCGGAGAGAAGGGGACGGGTTTGTGATCACCGGGACGGGCGCGTACCTGGACGAACCGGGCGATCTGATATTTGCAGCCCTGGAGGGGCCGGCGCCGACCGGCGCGTCGAGCGAGTACCGCGTGCATCAGGCAGTCTATTGTCTGTCGTCGCACCGGGCGATCGTTCATGCCCACCCCCCCCATGCGGTCGCGGCCTCTCTCGTCCTCGACCGGGTGATCCCGCGTGACTCCGAAGGGGAGATGCTCTGTCCCGCGATCCCGGTGGTCGGCGGGGCGCCTGGCACGCAGGAGCTGGCAGACAGCGTGGCGGCGGCGCTCGGCGAAGGGCATCTTGCAATCGCGCGCGGCCACGGCACTTTTGCCGCAGGAAAAAACCTGGAGGAGGCATATCTCTATACTTCCCTCGCCGAGCATGCCTGCCGTGTGATTGCTTATTCAGGTTTTTTCGGCGGCTGCAACTGCTGAATTTCCCTGATGACCTCGCGGTGATACGCGAGGAGCATGTCGCCGATCACCCCGAACATGAAGACCTCGATCCCGACCATGATCAGGAGGACGGTGAGGATGGTCATGGGGATGTGCTCGATGTGGTTGAGCCATTCGATGAGCACGTACACCCCCATCACCCCGCCGGCAAGGGCGAGGGAGGCGCCGATCAGACCGAAATAAAAGAGCGGATTGTTCATCTTTGCGAAACGATAGATCGCCGAAAGGATCCGCATGCCGTCCTGAAGGGGATTGAGTTTGGTCTGCGTACCCGGCCGTTCGCGATAGGTTACCGGGACGACGGCGATCTGCTGGTTGAACTTCACTGCCTGCACCGCCATTTCGGTCTCGATTTCGAACCCGGCTTCCCGGAGGTTCATTCCCCTGAGGGATGTCAGGGTGAACGCCCGGTAGCCTGAGAGGATGTCGTTGAGGTCGCGCCCGTGGGCGAGTCTGAAGAAGTAGTTGATGAGGTGGTTTCCGGTCAGGTTCATGCGGGTGAATGCGTGCGGGTCAGGGAACGCCAGACGGTTGCCGATGACATGGTCGTAGCCTGAAAACAGGGGCAGGAGCATTTTTTCGGCATCTTCGGGAAGATAGGTTCCGTCGCCGTCGAGCATGAGCACATAGGGGAGATCGATGATGTCGGCGGCTTCGATGATGGCGTTGCCTTTTCCCTTTCCGCTCTGGAGGCGGACCCTGGCCCCGGCTGTTTCCGCGAGCCCTGCGGTGCCGTCGGTGCTGTTGCCGTCCATTACGAGAATGCGGCCGTAGCCCCGCGCGCGAAAGGCCAGGACAAGGTCGCCGATTGTCGGGGCCTCGTTCAGGGTGGGAATGAGAATGCACACCTGATCTTTTTCGATCTCCATTGAGGTATTATTAAAAAATCCATAATCATAAGTGCTTCCATGCATGCCGCAAAAAAAGGGCTGCGCGTGCTCGGGGTCGCGGAGAGTTTCAGGGGGCGGGATCGATCGGTGCTTGCCGGCGTGGTGATGCGCAGGGACCGCGTGATCGACGGCGTCGGTGTCGGGGAGGCGACGGTCGGCGGCATGGATGCGACAGAGGCGGTGATCGCGCTGTACCGGGGTCTCAGGAGGCGGGACGTCAACCTGATCATGCTCTCCGGCTGTATTGTCGCCTGGTATAATGTCATCGACCCGGCGGAGGTGCATGCGGCCACCGGGGTGCCGGTCGTCGTGGCGACGTACGAAGATTCCGAAGGGCTGGAGGAAAAGATTGCCGCCCTGTTTCCTGGCGACGATCTGAGGGTTGCAGCCTACCGCCGCCTGGGGAATCGTCTGCCGCTTCGTCTGAAAAACGGCTATACTGTCTATATCAGGGCGGTCGGGATCGATCAGGATACGGCGGGACGGGTCGTCGATGCGTTCACCCTCGAAGGAAAGGTTCCGGAGCCCCTGCGGGTGGCGCGCCTGGCCGCACGCGCTGTCATGCGGTATGGGTGTCGGCCGAGATGAGCCGGCCGTCGGTGTTCGAATAGATTTCGACGCGCACATTGTCGCCCGGCCTGAAGGTGCCGTCGGTGAAGTCGATGGTGATCGAGCCGCCGGGACACCACTGGCTGCCGGTGCCGGTGATGTACTGGACGCCGTAATGGTGCGTCGATATGTATTCGTGCGCTTCCATGGTCGGGATTCTGGAGGGCAATGCCTCGCCGTTCCTGAAAAACTGCGCGGAGAGATCGTCCTTGACGTACCAGGCCGTCCGGTCGGCGTTTTCTTCCTGATATCCCAGGTACTGCCGCATCAGATAGGCGGGGTCTCTGATGTCCGGGGAGGTCGGCGTGCGGTTGTACCGGAGCGTGACCCGGCTGTCGTATTTGAGGGTCTGTCCATCTTCATCGAGATGGTTGATCGAGACGATCTCGAAGATGCAGGGCGCTCCTGCCATGCCGGGATCGAAGGACAGCATACCGGATGTCAGGAGAAGATACGCAAGGATCATTGCAGAGAGGATGATCACAATGGCGACGAGGAGCAGTTCTGCCTGCAGTGCAGACACCGCCTCGTCCGGACTCTCCGCTCCCTTCATTGACAGGGTGTTATGAGTGACGCAATATCATTTTTCGCCCGGGTCGGACGATGGATTGCATCTGTTCGGGCGAATCGTACGACGGAGAGACCGGAGATATCCCGCGCTCCATAAGAATGAACCCTATAGGGCACCGTTCAATGGGGTACGTGCGGAGGTGCAGGAAGTGGTTGTACGCAGAACCCGAAACCCGGAACACGCAGCATGGTGCATGACGATCCGGCTTCCGGTACGCCTGCGCGCGTGTGTCTGCAGCCGGAAAATATCTCTCGGCGGCACCCTCCGGGAGGTCCTCGACGCGGCGTAGAGAGCAGAGCACGACCGGGCCCAGACGGCGGCGAAGCGGCGGAAGCAGATGTGATGGCTGAGAAACAGGAGGCTCTCCGCCGGGGCATCTATGGCGTCGCCCTCCGGGAACAGATGGGTTCTGTCCGGCGCCGACGGGCATGCCGCATGCGGGGGTCCCGGCCAGGCAGCGTGTTTCGGCACGATCGGCGGTTCAGAGCGGAGGCTGGCGAATGAGCGCCCCTGCAACATCCCTCGGCCCGATCCCTCTCCTCGAAGGGATCGCACTCGAAGTTTCAGCCGGCCGCGAGGGGATATGAGATCGCGCCAGGGATGGTGCGGGTCGATACGGTCCAGGCGGCGAAGGGGCTGGAGGCGGCCGCGGTGCTCCTGCACACCGGGTGTCTCAGGGGCCGCCTCTCCGATCTCACCGATCCTGACCGCCGCGCCGAGGAGCGGCGGGTGTACTTCGTCGGCGCGACCAGGGCGAGCCATGCGCTTCTTTTTCTGGACTACGGCGAGGGGCCGAGATGCCCGATCCTCGACGGGGCGGTTGCATGACCGATCTTCTTGAAGAGGCGTGCCGGTTTTTTGAGCGGCACCTGACCGACGGGCACCGCGCCTTTCTCCTCTCCCGCTATGGGTTCCGCCCGCGGTTCGTGAAGGCCAGCCGGATCGGGTATGCGCCGGCGGACGGCGCGGCCCTTCTTCTGCACCTGATGGACCCGGGATATGGCGGGGACGAGATCGTCGGCTCCGGTCTGGTGCAACGATGGGCGAGGGACGGCCGGACCGGCGTTGCCGATCACTTCCGCGGGCGGATCGTCTTCCCGTACCTGGACGGTGAAAGGGCGCCCCTCTACTTCATCGCCAGGGCGACCGACGAGACGCCGACGCATGGGGACGGGACGCCGCCGAAGTACACGACGTAGATCGTCACCCCCGACGGCCCGAGAGAGCCGATCTTCGGCGCCTGGTCGGCGATCGACGGCGAGTCCCTGATCGTCACCGGGGGGATTACCGACGCCCTTGCCGCATTGCAGGACCGCCGATCGTGCATCTCTCCGGTGACGGCCGCCTTCAAGCGGGAGCGGATCGACGGGGCCGCGGCGTACTGCCGCCGGGCCGGTGCGGTCTGCATCGTCAACGATAACGAGGAGAGCGGGGCCGGGCTGCGGGTGCGGCGATGCCGCCACCTACTTCTGCTCCGGGCGCAATACCTCCGGTACCATGTACTCCTATCCGTGCGCCCTGACGGTCGCGGGCGTTGACCCGGGCGGCGGCGCCGGGGTCGCGGCCGACCTGAAGACCTTCGCCGCCCTGGGGGTCTGGGGGACGGCGGCGGTGACGGCGGTGACGGCGCAGCATCCCGGCGGGGTGGCCGGGGCGTGGCCCCTGCCCCCGGCGGCGGTGGCGGCGCAGATGCGTGCGGTCTTCGAGGCCTACCCGGTGGCGGCGGCGAAGACCGGGATGCTTTCCGACGCCGCGATCGTCCGTGCGGTGGCGGAAACCCTGCCCGCGGGCGTGCCGCTGGTGGTGGACCCGGTGATGACGGCGACCTCGGGCGCCTGCCTGCTGACCGAGGAGGCGGCCGACGCGCTGATCGCCGACCTGCTCCCGCGGGCGGCGGTGGTGACCCCGAATATTCCTGAGGCGGAGGCGCTGGCCATGATGGAGATCCGCACCCTTGCGGATATGCGGGCGGCGGCGTCGGCGATCCTGGCGATGGGCGCCGCCGCGGTGGTCGTGAAGGGCGGCCACCTGCCCGGAGAGCCGACCGACCTGCTGCTGGACCGCAAGGGCGAGATGATCCTGACCGGCGCCAGAGCGCCCCATGCCGTCCACGGCTCGGGCTGCTGCTTCTCGGCGGCCCTGACCGCCGGCCTGGCCAGCGGCATGGACCTGCACGCGGCGTTCGCGGCGGCGAAGCCCTTCACCGCGGCGGCGATCCTCCATGCCGTTCCTGATCTGGCCGGCCGGCGGTCGGTCCACCCGCTGCACGACTGCGGCGGGTGGGCGGAAAAATCCGGGTGAACAGCGCGGGGGAGATCCCGAAAAGTCATCTGTTTTCAACGGATTGTCGAATCGAAATAATTTCAGATACACGATCGATTCGAAATATTTATACCTGCAATATCTGCATCCGGGCGGTGCGAGACGCCCGAACCCTGCGAGGGCGGGCGGTGCGCCGCCATGAGCGCCGGATGAGATTCCGCCCGATCTGTCCCGGGGATCGTGAAATCACCCTCTTCAACGGGCGTACGGTGCCGATACACCCGGGGGACGCACGCGCAATGGACCGGGAAATCTGCGCATGCACCTTCTTTTCGGTGCCGGGACGGGATCACAATTATATAGAAGAAACTTTTAGCATTGAGGAAGAAGCGGTGTCGCCGGTGATCGGCGTCATCCTGATGGTCGCCATCACGGTGATCCTCGCGGCGGTCATCGCCGCGTTCGTCTTCGGGATGGCCGGAGACATATCGACCAGCAAAATTGTTGCGGCAACGGCATCTCACACAGCAGATAGTGATAATAATTATATCACCGTCACCTATCAGGGCGGGCAGGACGCAGATCTCGTTGATGGCATTACAGTCCTGATTAATGAAGTGGATCCCACCACTACAAGTGAAACAGACTTCGTTACAAGTGGTGGCGTCGCTGTCGGTACGTCTGTTAAATATGATGCACTTGAAGGGACCCAGAACCACGTTGTCGTCACGGCAATTTTCACCGACGGCAGTTCCCAGGTCATTCTGAACACCTTCGTCTAACCCCTTTTTTTTATTTCGATCCCTTCAGCGTCCGGAGACCACGCCCCCCTCCCGACCAGCACACTCCTTATATAACCCGAGAAAAAACTGATGGTATGAAAAATCAGATCGTCATCGGCATCGTGATCGTCGCGCTCCTCTGCGCGTCCGGCTGCACCGTCGCGCCGTCGTCCCAGAACGACGGCGGGAGCACCGGCACGCCGCGGACGGCCGCGACCACCGCGGCGCCGGGATACGGGTCCATCGAGGTCATCTCCGATCCATGGGGGGCGAACGTGTACCTGGACGGCTCCTACCGGGGGACCGCCCCGATGACGATCCAGAACGTCAGCGCGGGCAAACACGCCCTGACGGTCTCGATGACGGGCTACAAGATATCGAACACCACCGTCACCGTGAAGGCGAACGGGATCACCTCGGTCAAAAAATCCCTCAGCGTCGGAAAACCCAGCATCTACATGGTCATCAACAGCACCAAATACATCTACCAGGGCAGCGACCCGCTCCTCGAGATCGTCGGGCGACTCTACAATACCGGAGAGAGGCCGGCCTACAACATGGTGCTGATCGTCGAGATGACGCCCAAAGATTCGGCAGACAAAGAGTACAAGGCCACCAGAGAGATCAGGATCGGACAGTTCGACCCGGGCGACGAGAGGAACATCGTCGAGCATATCCAGCTGAGACGGGATGTCGACTACAAAGGGGCGATCAAGTACCGGTACGAGGACGACAACGGCAAAAAAGTCACGGGAACGGCAAAAACGTTCTGATGGGTGAAGGGAGGGGCGCAAGGAGCAGCTGGCGGCGGTGTGTTCGGATGCGGCGTGGCGTGCCGGTGCCGCGGATGTGGTGGTCGCATCCCACGATCTGATCTCTCTGCGGCTGCTTGAGCCGGTGCCTGTGGCGGGGGTGCGGCGATGAGGAAAGAGGAGCAGACCGGGATTCCGGGAAGAACTGAGAGGTAGATGATATGGAGAAGATATTCAAAAGATCGGACGGGAAAGAGCTGGAGATACTCTACCCTCCCTATTGTGAAGTCTGCGGCAACCCGATCCCGGACAGTTTCGCCCGTTCCCATCCCTATTGCGGCGCATGCAACCGTACTTCTGACAAATACGATCCGCCGGTCAGGGTCAGGGCATTCGGGAAATACCTGTATCAAACCGAGTTTCCCGACGACATACTCAGCAACGAGATCCGCAGCCTGAAAACAGAACCCGCCGTACTCCCCCGGCTTCAGGAATGCATGTACCACGCCATGAAGCACCAGTACCCGGAACTGCAGGATCTCGACGTTGTTGTACCGGTCATGCGGGGATCAAACGATGGACGCTACAATCCCTCGGCCCTTCTTGCAGAAGGCATTGCTTGAAAGAACGGGAGATCGCAGGAAAAATCGGCTGCAACCATACCTTTAATGGTGAGTCGATCCTTCTCATCGATGACACGTGCATCAATATGGTCACAAAACGGGAGTGCGCGAGCGTACTCCGGGCCCACGGCGCCGGTGAAATCCGGTCGCTCGTCCTCGGCAGAATGGTCAACAAAGAACATCTTGAGGTATTAAGGAGACGTAATGAGTGACAACACCGTCAGGGAACTGGCGCTTCTCGCCTGCCTCAACGACGTGCACTCCCTGAAAAAGAGGGAATATGTCGAACGCTTCAGTGACCCGACCGCGCTCCATACCTTCTACACCGATATTTTTGAGACCGGCGCACACGCAATCGGGGCAGATCCGGACCTCCCCGTACCGATCCTTGAAAAAGCAGCGGACATTCGCGCCCGCGGCCTGCTCGACTTCTACATCGACATCATCAGGGGCTACCGGCAAAAAGGCATCCGACTCTTGCCGGCATATGATCCTGATTACCCGAAAAAACTCCTCGACCTCGACGATCCCCCCTTCATGATCTACTGGAAAGGGAACGGAAAAAACCTCTCGAAGCCCGCAGTTGCCATCGTCGGCACAAGAAATATCAGCCCCGAAAGCATCGAAAAAATCAGTGAAATAGTGGAATTGTTCGTCTCGCTTGGCTACGTGATCGTGAGCGGCCTCGCCCGCGGCACAGACGCCCATGCTCATAAGGCCGCACTGGACTGCGGCGGCGAAACGATCGCCGTTCTTCCGGGAGACCTCACAAACATCGTACCAAAAGAGAACGAAGAACTCTCGCAGAGAATCGTCACTTCGGGGTCCCTCGTAAGCGAAGTAACCAATCTCGCAAAAATGCATAAAGGCCGGTACGTCGAGAGGAACAGGATCACGAGTGGACTCTCCGATGCCGTGATCGTAATCGAAACCGGCGAATCCGGCGGATCCATCCGGCAGGCAGAGATTGCACGCAAACAGGGAAAACCGCTCTACTCCATAAAACCAGACCCCGCAAACACCGGGGCAACGGCCGGGCACACTGCATTGATCTCCATGTCCGCGACCTCCGTCCAATCGCCACAGGATTTCCTCCGCTACTTCGCAAAACAGCAGAACCCTGTTTCGCGCATGACCACACTTGCAGATTTTTCTTAAGGAGGGTCAGATATTGCAGGGAATGATCTCAACCAATTGTCAGTCATTCCAGGGGTGAGGGTGATGGTACCGTGCTCCTTGCGGTGCCGGACGATTACGTATAAATTCCCGGGGTGAGAGGTAGTGGTATGAAACTGCGGGTTGTGCTTGAACCCTGCGAAGAAGGGGGGTATACCATTTATGTACCTGGCCTTCCCGGCTGCATCAGTGAAGGGGATACAAAGGAAGAAGCATTGAAAAATATCAGGGAAGCGATCGAGTTGTATCTCGAAACGGTTGAGGACGATTATGTCCGTACCGAAAAATCCGAGCAGATTGAGATCGCTGTATGAATCAGGTCCCCGTTCTGAACTACGACAAAATCGTCACGGCCCTTCAGAGGGATGGATGGGTTGTGGTCCGTCAGCGGGGCAGCCATATCCGCCTGCAAAAACACCTGCCCGATACGACACTGAAGCTGACCGTGCCCATGCACACGCCGGTTAAGCGTTCCACCCTGTCGCACATTTTAAAGCAGGCGAATATGACGGTCGAAGAGTTGAACGATCTTCTCTAAGGTATCCGACGTTATTCGTCCAGATCTCATGATCGTCCCTTCCTGACGCATCCGCAGGGGGGAGACGCCGGCGGGTCTTCCCTGTCTGATACCCCCCCCGTTCACTTCCAGACCGCGCACGGCCCCGCCTATCATATGAACTCACCCATGACACATTCCCTCCTCATGGCGGATCAGACGCTCTTCCGCGACCGCGACCTCTTCGAGATCGCCCACCTTCCCGGGATATTCAATTATCGAGACGCACGGGTCGGAGACCTCGCCTTCGCCCTGCGGCCCACCCTCGACGGAGCCGCGCCCCTGAAACACCGTGCTCAGGGGACCACCGTCATGAGGCATCAATTGGGGGGATTTTCTAATAGATCGTGGTCAAGATAGCAAAAAGATTGAGGAGGAATAAAATTTTTATAGCACTTTCTTGGATCAATGGGATCCTTGAAGAGCGTAAACTCACCGATCTCTATTGCAAAACCCTTTGACTTTCCTGCGAAATACTTGAAAAATTCTGACTCGCTCAGTCCTGATTTATCTTTTACAGTCTCCCACAGCAGATCCGGCCTGTCTTCCAGGATCTTACCTGCTGTGAATTTGCCGATGATTTTTTTAACAGGATAACTTGAATAAATATAAACCGAATTGATGTTCTTCCTTCTAAAGATAACTCTCCGAAACTCATATTTTTTCGTTCCTGCAATTATTCTGGAGGTGTAAACCGGTTTAATGGATAGTAAAACGTTCATTTATTTCACCAAGTTTCTTGATCTTGCTGAATTCATCATCATCTATTTCCTGTATGGTTTGAGGTTGACCGTTTAATATGCCGGATTCTATCAATACTGACAATTTGACCGGATTCTTTAAATTCATATGGTGTTTAAATAGAATTACAGTAAGCGGTTTTTGGAATAATTCAATCTCAGATTTGGAATAAACACTCCTTTTACCTATGATTTCTGTTATCTCTTCAGGGTTACTCAGTGCATAGTGGACTTTTTCGATAACACCCAGAGATGTGATTGCTTTTATGTCACGAGATCTATAGAACAATACAAGATCTCCTTCTTTCAGTTTCTTGATTTTGCTGTGGGTAAGGTACGCCTTTTTAATGGTGTTACCTTCTACGATGAAATCCCCCATGGCTTCATCGAGTGTGAGTTGTCTTTTTCCGTCACCATAAAAGTCAGTGAACAGACGACGATGAAATTCTGGCCGAATAGGTACGACAAATTTATCGACATTGTTTCCGTCATAAAATGATGGATAATACTCTCCAGCGATCTGTAGCGGAGTACGTTCCTTACAGTCTTCGCCAGCAGGATATAATTTCTTAACGAATACTCTTTCGCCCCTATTGCCGGGTAATATGCCCACCTGTTTAAACCCAAACTGAGTAATCAGATAGACAAGCCTGTCCTCATCTTTGGTGAAATGCGTAAGATACACCTGAGAAAGATGATTTTCCGCTGCAATTCCAAATGCGACTTTCAGCAGCAGTTCACCTATCTTATTCCCCTCATGCGATACTTTCAATGTAGAAATTTTCAGGCGTTTCATCGACGGTTGAGGGGGATTGGATGGGATAGGCTCTTCCTCAAATTTGTAGATCATTATTGCGCCCAGGGTTCCGTCGATCCGTTTGTTGTAATAGCATTCACGTCCCTCTCTCGCAATACCCGTGAACCATTCATCAAATTCTGGATAAACCTGTTTTAACGTATCAAAAATGGGGTCATCTGGATTGAGATCGCTTACATAGCCTTTTTTCAGCGGGAAAGGTTTGGATACAGCCTCTGATGATGGCAGATCCTTTCCGAAAAATTCGATTGCGTCCTCTACATAAAATACTCTGTCTGCTATGCCGAGTTTCGATGCATTTAAATGGATTCCGTTATCGTTTGTGATTAAAAACCCGACTGCATTTTTATATACAGAATAAAGAATCAGGTTATCTGTTTCATCATTGACTCTCTTTGGCGCTCCAGTATTTTCGAAAAATTCTTCGTCTTCATCGGGTACAGGAGCATTTTCCAGAATTTGATAGGCTTCTACCTTGGAGAGAGTAATCCGTTTTCTCTCTTCGTTTCTATCCCTCTGAATATCCTTTAATGATGCCGGGTGAAGCAGTACGTCTGTATGAGTCTTGCTGAGGATCTTCATCAGGGTACTGATCTCTGGAGAGACGTCTCGATCGTCTTCACGGTAGATCAGAATGTTCGTATCAATTAAAACTCTCATACTACCTTATTTTTGACAGATGTTTTCATCTGAATTAGATTTTTTGATTTTCGCGCTCCTGAATGACTTAGATTATCTTCTCCGGGTTGTACCTTAGTGCCGCAAATCTCTTCATACTCCCATGATTCTCGTACGAAATGTTTGATTTCATCCAATTTCGGGACTTTCCCCCGCATTCACCATCTCCACCACCGCCTCACGCCCGGTAAAACCCGAACATCACCATCACGTACGGGTCCCCCGTCACCGCACCTTAACGCCACCCAGAACAAATTCCCGATCACCCCGGGGCGCAAAAACCCACCCCTGCCATCCCGGGCACCGCCGCCGGCGTCTGCAATGGATCCAGAGGGGTCAACGCGATCCCCTTCCGCCCGCACCACGCCCGCACCAGCCGGGCATAGCATCCCTCGCACAAAACGACCCGCCCATCGACCGAGAGAAACACCGCCCGCCCCCAACCACAGATGGTGCAGCAGCCAGGGTCCGTGCTCACCCGGGAGAACTCCCGATGGTCCAGCGCCCGTGTGGTGGCGGGGGGCGGTCGGCGAAGCGTGACCGGACACGCACTCCTTCCTGATTGAGACGCCTGCAGGGACGGGCACGTTTCCGGCACCCGACCGGGATCTCCATCGTCGCCCCGGGTTCGGGCGTACATCTCCCGGACAGGTACTTCCAAACCATTATCCGATACTGCGATGATAAAAATCATCATATCATGATCTTCAAAGTCGTCGTCACGCCCGACCACAAAGACGGCGGGTTCACCGTCAGCTGCCCTGCACTTCCCGGCTGCCACTCGGAAGGAGAGACCATCGAAGAGGCGCTGGAAAATATCAGGGACGCCATCGCCGGGTTGTGTCGCCGTCCTCAACGAGCGTGCGCACAAGGCCGTGGGAAGCAGCGTCATCGACGTGTCCGTGTAACAGACCATGGCGAAACTCCCCGTCATATCTGGTTCGACGGCAGTCAAGACCTTCCATAAATTCGGTTTCACCACATCCAGGCAGACGGGAAGCCACATGATCATGGAAAAGGCCGGGCTGGATGTCACCCTCTCCATAACGAATTGAAAAGAGGGACTTTACGAAACCTCATCAAAGACGCAAGGCCTCACCGTCGATGAATTTGCGGCGATGCTCTGACCGGTCGGCTGAGGAGAAAGACGCTCATCCCACCACGCGACTGCCCGCATGGACCGGAACCGACAGGTGAACCGGCATCCCTTTCTTGATAAGGATAGAATGGCTTCCTTCGATATGGTTGATTTCCCACCCGGCGCGTTTCAGGGCGGCGACATGTTTATCCCCGGATTCACGGGGCATTTTTGGCATCGGTCGGCCCGGAAATATCGAGCGAAGTTGTGACGGTGCGATCCACCGGCGGCAGATGAACCGAACCGGCCGCCACCTTGAGGCGGGACGTGATGCACCCCGGAATCGCCTCGTTGATGTTGCGGATCGCCTCCCCGGGGGTGTCGCCCCCGGACAGGCATCCCGGCCGGTCGGTACATTCCGCAACATACCGCTCCTCTTCATCTCGTTCCAGTATAATGGTGAACTTCATACCTGCGCGCTATATGGAACCGACCGGATATAAGCATTGGCAGTATGGCCCCCACCGGATCGCCTGCACACTTCTGGCATCGCCGTAGTCGCCGCGGCGCTCCTCCTCTCCTGCGTGGCGCACTACGGCCCCCTTTTCCACGGCCCCGCGGGTTATTGCATCCCGATCGGGGTGCCGCTCGTCTTCGCCGCGGCATGGTTCGTGCGGCGGGGGGGGATGGGGGTGAAGAACTGGAGGACGGTGCGGCAGGCACCACGCCAGATGACACATGAACAAAAAGCCGCTTCAACTTTCTTTCAGGCATCCCTTCACCACAGCCTCATACTCTCTCACCACCGGGAGATCGTTCTGCAACACCCGATACACCTCCTCCAGATTGAGACGCCAGTAGATATGAACGAGCACGTTCCGAAACCCGGCCAGATCGCCCATTGCCTCTCCAAGTTCGGGCGTGAGAACTCCCCGCTCCGAGAGGATGACAAAACTCTCACGATAGGTCGAAGGCCGCCTGAGATCCTCTCCGGCGATCAGGTGATTGGCAATATCGATCGTCGCCTGAATCCCGATCAGGAGTGCGTGGAGCACCATATTTCTCGTATCCCGGTTCTTCTGGAAATCCTGATATGAAACTGCCCGATATCGCTCCCAGTCTGAAAGGGCCTCATCCAGTTCTCGCAGATGAGCGATGATCCCCTCTTCATCCCGGAGCATCACGGCGATCGCTCCAGGTATCGCCGGTTGAACCAGGTCAGTGTCTCTTGATAGTCCTGCCAGGCCGAGATCAGATCTGCTTCATACCTGACTCTTGCCGAAGGCTCCCGCACGTACACCGCACGCCCCGTCCGGATCACCTCATAGGAAAACGAGACCGGGGCATCGTTGAGAACCCGGCACTCGACGACGCACAGGTAGCCTACCGCTCGTTCGATCTCCCCTTCGATGCGCCGGGCAGTCTTCATCGCCTCGTACGGCGAGTGAAGCCCGGAGAGGAGGACCGCACAGTCGAGATCATGAAACGGCCCCCGAAGAAACGAACCGAAGACATAACCGAGAGAGACTGCGGGGAACCGGCCCATGACATCCCCCACCGCCCGGAGAACGCGGGACTGCTCTTCCCGGTCAAGGACATGGAGGCGGCCGGTTTCCGGCCCGAACATATCTGCTCCATGGCTGTCCATCGTCATCATTCCGGGTACTCTTCTGTCCGGGATAATAAAGGTGACCCGGCCCTACACGGTTTTTCCCCGGAGGCATCAGGCGCGAACACACCCTCCAGATGAACCCCGGACCGGTCGCTTCTCCGCCCTCCCGGTTCTGGCGCAGTGTTTCCCGACTCGTTTCTCCCAGACCATTATCCGCTTCCATCGGCAATCATCATCTGATCATGATCTTCAAAGTCGTCGTCACGCCCGACCACAAAGACGGCGGGTTCACCGTCAGCTGCCCTGCACTTCCCGGCTGCCACTCGGAGGGTGAAACCCTTGAAGAGGCGCTGGAAAACATCAAGGACGCCATCGCCGGATGTGTGGCCGTGCTTAACGAACGGGGCAGAACAACGACGATCTTTTGATGCGGACCTCGAAGTGATCGCGCAAGCGATACCTTCAATTCCATGAACTCCATAGGAGAAACACATGACGAAAGTGATCGATGCCGTCTATGAATCCGGCGTCCTTCGACCACTCCAGAAACTCGATCTGAAAGAAGGGGTGCGAATCCAGATTACCATAGAAGAGCCATCCTCAATCATCAAAGATGCATTCGGCCTCCTGAGAGGGAAAGACACAGCAAAAGCACTGGAAGAACTGGACGATGAGTGGAGTCTTCATTGATTCGAACGTCTTCCTTAAAATCCTGGAGGGAGACAAAGAGATCTACAGGAACTTTCTGGCCCTCACCCAGAAGAAACGCATATACCGTAACGCAATTGTCGGGAGTGAGGTATACCATGTCTTCATACGATTATACACCGGCAGAAAACCCCATGAAATAAAAGCAAACCCGGATATTCTATCAGAGATCAAAACCGAACTTCTGAAAGTCGAAAAACTTCTCGATCTCGCCCGGACGATTCCGTTCAGTCGCTCTGAAGAGGAAACCGCACGGCGAATCATGATCGATTGCGGTCTTTTGCCAAACGACGCGCTTATCGCTGCAACATGTGTTCAACACTCGATCACCGATATTGCGACTTTCGACAATGATTTCACGAGGTGCCCATTTCTTACGGTGCACCGTCTTACAGATGCATCATAACCCGGCGGGTTCTCGCTGTAACGGTGCTCCCTTTTACGTCCAATAGAACGGATCGCCTGCACGCTTCCGGCATCGCCGCCGTCGGTGCGGCGCTCCTCGCATCCTGCGTGGCGCACTACGGCCCCCTTCCACGGCTCTGCGCGACATGCATTCACCGTTTTGCGGGCGACATGGACCTGACCATACTGTTATATCAGAAAATATCGATGAATCATACGTTGAGAATCCATGAAACTCGGTGTCGTGATCGAAAAAGACGAAGACGGCTACTATGTCGGAAACGTTCCCTCTCTGCCGGGATGTCACACACAGGCGAAAAGCATCGACGAACTGATGGAACGGATCAAAGAGGCGATTGCCCTCTATATCGAGGTGAGCGGAATAGACAGTAGCGATCATCGGGAATTTGTCGGGGTGCAATTTGTCGAAGTTGGGGGCTGTTGATGGCAGAACGATCGTTCGGGCCCTCCAGCGCATTGGTTTTGAACCGATCAGGCAGCGAGGAAGTCACATCATCCTCAAACACCCCGACGGAAGAATGACCGTTGTCCCGGTCCATGAAGGAGAGATGATAGGTAGAGGACTGCTTCGAACGATAATCAGAGAAACCGGCCTGACAAAAGATCAGTTCCTCCAGATCCTGGATGACGTATCGTAGGCAATACCGGGGGAAGCACCCCTTCATGATCAGGGGCGACCTCGCTCTCACCTTCCGGCACCACCCCTGCGAACACTTAATCAGGAGACACCGCCAGAGGTACCTACAGTGATCCGCCATGACCGGCACGCCGCATGTCCCTGTCCCTTATGACGATATCAGGCAGATCTGCAGGAAATATCACATCAGGAAACTCTCCCTCTTCGGGTCTGTGCTCCGGGACGATTTCGGGCCGGAGAGCGACATAGACATCCTCGTGGAATTCGAAGAAGGCCACACCCCGGGATTTTTTCGGCTCTTTGCGATCCGGGAGGAACTATCCCGCACCTTCGGCGGAAAGGAGATCGATCTCCTCACCCCGCAGGATCTGAGCCGCTATTTCAGGGACGACGTGGTTGCCGCCGCCGAGGTCTGCTCTGCAGAAGGATGACGTGATTCCACCCGGGCAGGTCAGGGAAACAGGAAGATCCCCCCCGAAAAGACCATTGCCATAGATGCTTTGCCCGGACGTATGATCTTCAACGCCCCCGTCGCACCTGACCCGGAAAACGGCGAGCTTATCTCGCCGGAGAGGCAGAGCGAAAAAACACCGGCCAGCAGGTGCGGAGCTGGCGACTCAGAAATTATTTAGCACAGGAAATCCACTATCTTTTGTTATCGGAACCTCTATAATAGATTTACAATCAAGCAGGCTCCAGCCGGATGACATCCCGGTGGTACCTCATTGAAATCCTCCTTGAAGAAGAATCGGCACGCGCTGCGCTGAATAGTATCTTCCCGAAAATGATACGAAACGAGGATTCGTTCAACATTCACCCATATAACGGAAAAAAAGACATTTTAAAAAAATTGCCTGACAGACTGCGAGGCTATAAAAAATGGATCCCGCCAGACTACACCATCATTGTCCTGGTTGACAGAGATCGCGATGACTGTATGTTACTGAAACAGAAACTGGAACAGATCGCGATAGGGGCAGGACTTGCAACAAAGAATTCACCCCGGCACGATGGTCGATTTCAGGTTCTGAATAGAATTGCAATAGATGAACTCGAAGCCTGGTTTTTTGGGGATATAGACGCGCTTGTCGCTGCATATCCCGGAATACCAGCAACTCTGGGCAACAAAGTAAAATATCGAGATCCGGATGCAATCATCGACACATGGGAGACGCTCGAACGGGTACTTCAACGGGCAGGCTATTCCGGACCACAACAGAAAATTCGAGTCGCGTCAAACATATCGGGAATGATGATTCCGGAAAATAATCGATCGGCAAGTTTTCAATCGTTCTATACCGGGGTACAGGCATGCATCCGGCAATCACAATAGGTGAATTCCGCCTTCAAACCGTGCATCCCGTTCCACCCGGAACAGCACCTGAGAGGGGATCGATCGTCGCGTGCAGTAGAAAGGAACCTCCACATCCCTGAGATCGCCGCGCACGTGTGTTGCGAACCGTGTCGCCTTCGCAAACCTCTCCGCGCGAGCGGATCCTGCGCGCGTGAAGGGACAGGACCGGGCCGCTGGAGCGACATCCATACCTCCGCAACCTCCTTTCTGCCCGGTGCGGACACGGATCGCCTCCACCTTCCCGGGGATCATGGTTTCTATCATCAGGCATGACAGCGTGCAGCCGGGAACAACGATGTCTGGGAACAACGATGTCTGGGAACAACGATGTCTGAAATCAAGCGCCGGCACGTGATCTCCGAAGACAACATACCGGTCGGCGTCATCATCGAAGACTGCGGCCTTGCGCACGACATCAACGAAGCAGACGACGAAGAGCCCCCTCGAACCTGCAGAAGCACTGAAATATTACAAAAAGATACAAGAATCCGTCTGAAATGGTCCCGTGCCTCTCCACTGTAGTATCCCGAATTAATTTTAGACCTATCAATCTTCCGCATCCATCCACCTCTGTGCGTATCCCGGAACCCGCTCCGGTGGCAATCGATACAAGAACGCATGTGCCGGTTCATCGTATTCG
>JASGMW010000032.1 GCA_030156225.1 Methanofollis sp. | reverse complement strand
CGGACGTCCTCGATCGTCTCCATCTCCATGCCGAGCTGCTTCATCATCTGCTTCATCTTTTTCGGGTTGATTTTACCGCCTGGAAACACGCTTACTTTCCTCCTTTCCGTACTTTTACCGCTACTCCGTAATTAAATGCCAGCATTTCCGCACCCGAGAGCACGGCCTCGCCGGTGGCGATCACCTCGTCGCCCTCCCGCACCAGGATCACCTCGTCGCCCGGCCTGATCTCCGGGTCGGCGGCGGCGATATGTTTTGCAAAGGCGTTCCTGCCCCGGGCGATATACCCGGCGACCTCTTCTGCGACCCTGACCCGGTAGGCCGGGGCCGGCATCGCCGCCGCGAGGCGTCGGGCACCTTCGATCCCGAGGGTGAAGCGCCCGTCCTGCGCCCGCAGGGTGACGATCCTCTCGTCGCCGCTCATCACCTGACGGACGCGTCTGGTCCTGGAGCGCACATACCGGCAGCCCGGCGGGAAGAGGGCCTCACCCGCTCCCCTGCCGAACTGAAAGTCAGCGATTGCCCTGACCTGCCGCTCCGCGCTGTCTTTTGATGCACCTGTCAACACGCTGAACAAACTCCTCTTCTGCTGTTTTCGGGATGTATGCTCCGGCTGCGATGGCGTGGCCGCCGCCGGTGCCGCCGAAGGGTTCCGAGGCTTCGATGAGCGCCCCCTGAAGGTCGATGCCGCCGCCGACCATCCTCTCGGTCGCCCGCATCGAGACCTTGGTGAGATCGGGCTCGTCGGGGAGGGAACACATCACCAGGATCGGCTTTTCCGGGTTGAGCCTTGATAAGGCCATCCCTGCCCCGATGCCGACGACGGTGTCAGGGAACCTGGCGCCGACGTGGATGTACTGGACGGCATCGAGTTCGGTCACGCCCGTCTCCAGGATATAATGCAGGAGCTCCCTGATGGTTGCGCGGTGGTGGGTGAGCATGTGCCCGGCCTCCCGCAGCGCCTCGCCCCGGTCGCCGGCGCAGATGGCGCTTCCCACCTCAGGGCGCGCCCACCGGCCGCAGGCGTTGAGCACGGTCGAAAATTCGGCGGCGTTGCGCAGCGCTGTTTTTTCGGCCTCTCCGGGGAAGAGGTATACCTCGGCGCAGAGCCGGTCGGCCCGGCCGCCGTGGGCGACCACCTGCTCGGCAAGGGCCGAGGCGATCGCCTGCCGCTCCTCATCGGCAAGATCTTCCCAGACCCGCCACCGCCCTTTCTGCGTCCGTTCCGGGACGCCGAGGCGGGCGAGCAGCCGGTGGGCGCCGGGCAGGTTGTTTGTGATCCCCTCGATAGATGGGTCGTCGGTATAGGCGAGGCAGTTTGCAAGCGGCCGCGTCGAGATGCCGTAGCAGTTGAGATCTGTTCTGGCCTCGACGTTGCCGTACTCGATGCCGTCGTCGACGATCCGCCGCGCCGGCCCGATCAGTCCGCAGTCCTCCCGCGCCATCATGTCGCCGACGTTCCCGATCACGGCGAGCTTCGCGAGGTCCCTGTTGTCGGCGTCGATCGCCTGCGCCACCAGGTACGCGGCGCCGGCCGCGGAGAACTTCGTGTGGCCGTACGGCAGGGCGTTGACCTGCAGGTACGGGGTATCGACGTCCTGCGCCACATGGTGGTCGACGATCACCGCGCCGTCCCCCTCCAGCCCGTGCTCTTCCAGAAGGTTCTGCTGCCCCGCGCCGAGATCGGCGAAGACCTTGAGGGTGTCGTCCTGCGGGACGCGGCGCATCATCAGGGGTTCGAGCTGCCGCACGAAGACCGGCACCGCTCCGATGCCGGCGCGCGTGATCGCCTGCATCAGGATGGAGAGGCTGGTGATCCCGTCGGCGTCGATATGGGAGATGACCGTCACCCGATCGGCCTCGCAGATGCGCCCGGCCGCCGCCCTGACGTCGCCCTCAAGACTCATTCCCTTTGAGATCGGCGCCGGATTAGATATAACCGACCCATTCATCACAAACTATCTATCGGTCCGATGCATAGGAGCGGATATGCAGGATGCTGATTTTCCCGACTTCCGTGAACTCGCCGCCTTCTGCGAGTCCGGCGTCATCACTCCCGAGCGGATGCGCGCCGTGGACCGAAACGCCGCTGCCCTCGGCGTCCCCGGTCTTCGTCTGATGGAGGCGGCCGGCCTCGCCCTCGCCCTGGCGGTGCGGGAGTATGCTCCCGAACGGGTGCTCGTCCTCTGCGGGCGCGGGAACAACGGCGGCGACGGCCTGGTCGCCGCCCGCCATCTCCAGGATCTGGCTGTCGACGTCATGGTGCCGGCGTGCGGTTCGGCCACGCCCGGGTTCCTCGCCCAGGTGGCGGCCCTGCACCACTGCGCCGTCACCGTCCGCGAGGTGACGACGCCGGCCGACGTGGAGGCGTTTGCCGTCCTGTTCGAACGGGCCGACGTGATTGTCGATGCCATGCTCGGGACCGGGGTGCGCGGCGCACCCGGGGAACTTCTCGCCTCGATGGTCGGGCGTGCGAACGGGAGCGCCGCGCGGGTGGTCGCCGCCGACGTCCCGACACCGGGGATACGGGCCGATCTCGTCCTCGCCTTCCACCGGCCAAAAACTCACGGCGCCCGAACCGCCGGGATCGGGATCCCCATCGCCGCCGAGGTCTGCACCGGGCCGGGCGACCTTCTCTGTCTGCGGCCGAAAGGGCCGGGAGCCCACAAGGGCGCCGGCGGCGAGGTGCTCGTCGTGGGCGGCGGGCCGTATCAGGGCGCGCCCTTCCTCGCCGGCATGGCGGCGCTGCGGGCGGGCGCAGATATCGTTCGGGTGGCGTCCCCGGCATACGTCCCCTGCCCTGACCTGATCCACGTTCCTCTCTCCGGGCCGGTCGTCGGCGCCGGGCATCTGGAGACGCTCATCCCTCTTGCAGAGCGGGCCGACGTCGTGCTCTGCGGCAACGGCCTCGGGACCGGGAGCCACGCGGCGGTGCAGGCCGTTGCCGGGGTCGCACGCCGCCTCGTGCTCGACGCCGACGCCCTCCGCCCTCCCCTCCCGGTCGGTGCGGCGACGATCTATACCCCCCATGCCGCCGAGTTCGCCAGGATCTCCGGCCTCCTGCTTCCCGATCGCCTGGCCGACCGCGCCCGCGCCGTGCGGGAGTCCGTGCCCGCGGGTGCGGCCGTCCTCCTCAAGGGCGCCGTCGACATCGTCTCCGACGGGACGCGGGTCAGGTTCAACCGCACCGGCTGCCCGGCGATGACCGTCGGCGGCACCGGCGACGTGCTTGCCGGGGTGACGGCAGCCCTCTTCTGCAGACTCCCGGCCTTCGAGGCGGCGTGCGCGGCGGCGTATGCAAACGGCCGCGCCGGCGAGGCGGCTGCAGGAGGACGGGACGCCGGGATGACCGCAACAGAGATGCTCGGCCATATCCCAGAAGTACTCTATGGTTGAGTTCACCCATATCGCCGACGACCGCGCCCGCATGGTCGACGTCTCGGCAAAGCCCGATGTCGTGCGGGAGGCCGTCGCCGCCGGCAGGATCTATCTGCGGCCGGAGACGCTGGACGCGATCCGGTCGGGGACGGCCGTCAAGGGGAACGTGCTCGCCACCGCCCGCGTCGCCGCCACCCTTGCGGTCAAGGACACGCCCAGGATCATCCCGATGTGCCACCCCCTCGCCCTCGGCGGGGTGGAGGTGGAGTTCGAGGAGGCCGACGGCGCCATCGAGGCCGTGGTGCGGGTCCGCTCGTACGGCCGGACCGGGGTCGAGATGGAGGCCCTGACCGGCGTTGCGGCGGCGCTTCTCACCGTCTGGGACATGGTGAAGTCTGCGGAGAAGGACGAGGACGGCCAGTACCCGGTCACCCGCATCGAAGATATCCGCGTGATCGAGAAACGGAAGGGTGCGGCCAGACCGTGCGATTAATATCTCCCTGGAACATATTCGTACAGACCTGCGGGATCCGTCCCGTGAAGGAATGTGGCGCGAAAACCCGCGCTGAACCTGAAGGTGATTATCAATGGCAAAGTCAATGTATGCCTACGTGCGCGAGGCATGGAAAAACCCGGCCGCTACCGGGGTCAGGTCCCTCCTCTGGGAGCGGATGCAGGTCTGGCGGCGCGAAGGTTCGGTCGTCCGCATCGACCACCCGACCCGTATCGACCGTGCGCACACCCTCGGCTACAAGGCCAAACAGGGCGTCATCGTCGTGCGCGCCAGCGTCCGCCGCGGCGGCCGCAGGAAGTCCAGGTACGTGCGCGGCCGCAGGACCGCACGGATGGGCATGCGCCGGATCACCGCCGGCAAGAGCATTCAGCGGATCGCCGAGGAGCGCGCTTCCCGGAAGTACCCGAACATGGAGGTTCTCAACTCCTACTGGGTCGGTCAGGACGGCCGGCACAAGTGGTACGAGGTCATCCTGGTCGACGGCAGCCACCCCTCGGTGATGAGCGATCCCAAACTTGCCTGGATCGGCAACCCGAACCAGCGCGGCCGGGCCGAGCGCGGCAAGACGATGGCCGGCCGCAAGGGCCGCGGTCAGCGGCACAAGGGCACCGGCACCGAGAAGACCCGCCCGAGCATCCGCTCGCATGCGAACCGCGGAAAGTAACCATCCCCCATTTTTTTTGGAGTGCACCGATGGCGTATGCTGATGCCTGCGTGCATCCCTATCCTGCCGGCGATACCTCGCTCCCCCGCATGGCGCTCGAGGCGCGGGAGCTCGGCTTTGAGACGATCGTCTCGACCGGGGGGGAGGGAGAGTTTTTCGGCGTCCGTGCCGTTCGAGGTGTCGTGATCAGCGCCCGGACGTTCAAGGACGCGGTCAGAGCGGTGCGGCAGGCGCCCCGGGCCGCCCTTGTGGCGGTGTGTGCGGGCGACGAGGGCTTCACCCGCTCGGTCGTCGCCCTCGGCGGGGTGCACGTCTTGAAAGGGGTTCATCTGGGGCCGAAGAACACCTTCGACCATGTGGCCGCCAGGACGGCCGGAGAGCGCGGCGTCGCGGTGGAGATCGATCTTGCCCCGATCATTGCCCTGCGGGGCCGGGACCGGCAGCGGGTGCTCGCCCGCTATGCCGACGTTCTTCTTCTCCACCGCCGGTACGGTTTTCCCCTCTGCATCGGGAGCAATGCCCGCTCGGTCCTCGATCAGCGGAGCGTCCGCGAGGCCGCCGCTCTCTGCTCGCTCTTCGGGATGGATGCAAACGAGGCGGATGCCGCCCTTTCCTCGGTGGATGGACTGCTCGATCGGCCCGGGACAGTGCGGGTGATCGAGTGAGGCCCAGGCCCAAGGCCCTGCGGCAGAAGCGGCGCTACCTTCTCGTCAGGGTGCTGCCCCCCTGGCGCGAGGTCGGGCAGAAGACGCTGTACCTCGCGGTCGCCGAGGCGGCGACCTCACTCTTCGGTGACGCTCGTGCGGCCGAGATCGGTGCCGCCGTCGTCTTTTCGGAGGAGGGGTGCGCGATCATCCGCTGTCGGCGGGGCTGCGAGGGCGACCTTGCGGTGGCCTGCTCGACCGTCACCGCCGCGGGCGGTGTCAGAACGGCGCTGCGGACCGTCGCCGCCTCGGGTACGATCGCCGCGCTCAAACGGCGGATGGACGGGTGGATCCATGCCGTGCCGCCCGAACAGGCGCTGTACGGGGAAAAAGAACTTCGCGCGTTTCGGTACGGACGGCATAAGGTTGATGTACTACAAGAAGGTATTAAAAAACAGAGCATAGTCTTTTTGACAGATTGTGAACGAGAGGAGATCTAATGCAACCACAATATCAGATGGGATACGACCGGGCGATCACGGTCTTCAGTCCGGATGGGCGCCTGTACCAGGTCGAGTACGCACGGGAAGCAGTGAAGAGAGGGACCACCGCCGTCGGGATCAAGTGCGGCGAAGGGGTGATCCTCCTCGTCGACAAGCGCGTGTCGTCGCGCCTTCTCGAACCTGCCTCGATCGAGAAAATCTACCAGATCGACGAGCACATCGGCGTCGCGTCATCCGGACTCGTCGGTGACGCCCGCCTTCTCGTGGACCGTGCGCGGGTCGAGGCCCAGATCAACCGGGTCTCGTACGACGAGTCGATCGAGGTGGAGACCCTTGCAAAGAAGATCTGCGATCATATGCAGGTCTACACCCAGTTCGGCGGGGCCCGTCCGTACGGGACCGCCCTCCTGATTGCGGGCGTTTCGGAGGGCGAGGCTCGTCTCTTCGAGACCGATCCGTCGGGCACGCTTCTCGAGTACAAGGCGACCGGGATCGGGATCGGCCGGCCGGCCGTGATGAAGATCTTCGAGGAGGAGTACCGCTACGAGATGACCATTCCCGAGGCGATCCATCTCGGCCTTCGGGCCCTGCATGCGGCGACCGAAGGGAAATTCGATGTTCAGACCGTCGAGATCGGCGTCATCGAGCTGAAAAACCCGCTCTTCCGCAAGATGGGGGCGGACGAAGTGAAGTCCTTCGTCGACATGGTCGAGTTCGATACGCCTGAAGGCGAAAAAAAGCCTGAGGAGTGAGAGCGTTGATCCCGCTGGACCGTGCGGTTGTCGCCCGTCTTGAGAGTCACGGCGAGCGCTTCGAGATCGCGGTCGACCCCGAACTTGCGATGAGAGTGCGGCAGGGCGAGGAGATCGCGATCGAGGATGTCGTTGCGGCGGACGCAGTCTTCGAAAATTTCGCCCACGGGGAGCGGGCGTCCGAGGAGGCCCTTCAGAAGGTGTTCGGCGCGACCGATTTCGAACCGGCCGCACGCCGTATCCTTCTGAAGGGCGAGATCCATCTGACGGCCGAGCAGCGGCGGCGGATGGTCGAGGATAAGCGCCGGAAGGTGATCACCTTCATCTCCAGGAACGCCATCAACCCCCAGACCAGACTCCCGCACCCGCCGCAGCGGATCGAGCTTGCCATGGAGGAGGCGCGGGTGAATATCGATCCCTTCAAGCGGGTCGACGAACTGGTGAAGGAGACAGTGAAGGCGCTCAGGCCGCTCCTCCCGATCCGGTTCGAGGAGCTTCGTCTTGCCGTGAAGATCCCGGCAGACCACGCCCCCCGCGCCTATGGCGAGATGCAGGGTGCGGCGACGATCGAGCGGGAGGAGTGGCAGGCCGACGGTTCGTGGGTCTGCGTCTGCAGGATTCCGGCCGGCATCCAGGGCGATTTCTACGCCCTCGTCAACCGCCTGTCCAGAGGCGACGGGCAGGTGAAGATCCTTGATCAAGTATATTAAGCGGAACGTTCAACCTAGATAAGCATCATTAGGGGTATATCATGGCGAGGCGTAAACAGCAAAAGGCGAAAGGAAAAGTCACCGGGAGTGCGGGAAGGTTCGGGCCGAGATACGGCAGGTTCATCCGCAAGAGAGTGCTCGAGGTGGAGAAGGTCGAGAAGGCCGCCCACACCTGCCCCCGCTGTGATCATCAGGCCGTCCGCCGTGTCGGCACCGGCATCTGGCAGTGCCGCAAGTGCGGCTTCAAGTTTGCAGGCGGCGCCTATGCGCCCCAGACGCCCTCCCTCCGCGTTGCACTCAGGACTATCGAGCGTGCGATCGAGACCCAGGAGTAGGCGGCGTGGCAGGTACGTACAAGTGTGCACGGTGCAAGCAGCGGGTGGAGATCGACAAGAACGTCAGGTGCCCCTACTGCGGACATCGCATTCTTTTTAAGGAGAGGGGCGCCGGGATCAAAGAGCTGAAGGCTCGATGACTATCGTCACCACCTCCAGAAAAGCAGCGGACGATCTGCGGGCGCTTGCGCGGCACCTCGCCTTTGCCACCGGCGCCCGCTATCTGGCCCGCGGAAAGACCGGGTTTGCGGCTCTTTCCGACGAGGCCGTCATACTTTTTACGCGTGAGCACGGCACGATCCGTTTTGCGGTGGTGGGGGAGGACGGGACGGTCGTCCTCGACGCCCCGATCAGGTCGGTGCGGATCGCCGGGCGGGAGGGTCCGATCGATCGCACCCTGCGGGTCGCCGACCAATCGGTTTATGATGTCCTGAAAAGATATTGTGATGCAGCACCGGCAAATGCCGGTGCTCCGTCCATCGTCTTTGACGGGCAGCAGAAGAAACAGATCGTGCTGGAGCTGGCGCAGTGATGCATGAGGCGGTTTTTTGCTTTACGACGCCGCATGCAGCCCTCCTTCACCGCGCCCTCGCCCCTGAGGCCGGTGAGGTCGAGGGCTCTCGTTCACGCGAGGAGATCGCCCTTGACGGCCCGGAGACGCTTGTGCTCAGGGTGCGGGCGACCGATGCCCATGCCCTGCGGGCGGCGCTGAACATGTGGCTCCGGCTGGTGAATGTGGCAGATGAACTCCAGGAGATGATCAGGCATGAGTAGTGTTTCACCCAAAGTACAGCAGCAGCTTGCAATGCTGCAACAGATCCAGCAGCAGCTCCAGACTGTCGTCGGGCAGAAGGCCCAGTACGAGATGGCGGTGAAGGAGACGAACCGCGCCGTCGAGGAGCTGAAGGAGGTCGCCGACGACGCGCCGGTGTATGTGAACGTCGGCACCGTGATGATGCAGAAGGAGAAGGAGCAGGTGCTCGTCGAGCTCGCCGAGAAGGCCGAGACCCTCGACCTGCGGATCAAGTCCCTCGATAAGCAGGCGAAGGCGCTGCAGGCGAAGTTCGAGCAGCTGCAGGCCCAGGTTCGCCAGGCGGTCGGCGGCAACTCTCCGCAGGCATCATAAACCATTTTTCCCGGAATTGTCTTCTGTTTTCTCCGCGGCTGCATCTTTCATCATGCCGTCCGGTGCTTTGCGCGGTTGAGATGCAATTTGCCCTGAGACGCCCTCCGGCAATTCTCAAAAAAACGGAGAAAGCGCCAGCCCTCCCCTGCTCAATCGTGACGGCGGCGGAAAAGGGGGGAGCCGGGGCCCCCCACACCCTGCGTGGAACGACATCGAAGCACTGTTCCGGCCCCAGATCGAATGATCCGTGAACTGCGCCGGGACGCACCTGCCTTTCCCATTGTGTTTGCCGGGGACGTTCGGCCCCCTGACCCCCGCGCAAACGATTGGCCCGGGAAGGGTGGATGAGAGCGTGATGAGGGACGATTCTCTCTCCTCCCCTATCCTGATGATGGGGAGTTCTGCCCCCCGCCACCGCCCCTCCAGAACAGGATTTCCACAGAGCCCAATTTTCTGCATTTCAGACCGGTCGCTTAAGAGACGTGTCGACGGTTCCGGCTCTCCTCGATCAGTCGGGTGAACGTTTTCCGCAATGACTGCACCTCTTTTTCGGTCAAACCGTCAACGATGCCCCTGCACTTCACAAGAAAACGAGGGACCTGGTTTGCAAGCATATCTGAAACTATTGCGGGGGCGTCGCTGGTGATATAATATTGTGTTTCCACGCGTGCCTGTCGCGCCTTCTCCACCATCTCGAACTCGTCGGAAGTAAAATATCCTTCGAGAAGGTGCTGCATGAGCACAATCGTGCAGGTGTGGTTTTCAGATTTAATTCCGATTTTTGTAAGCACGGAGTACAGAGAAAAATAGAGAGAATAATATGCGGTCGAAATTTTCCAGTCTGATGAAGCGACTGAATGCATGGCATCCAGAGCATCCTCAGCTTTTTTGAGATACGCGGTTGCCAGGTTGTCATTTGGTTCGGCAAGCATCACGCCGTTTTTAATTCCGGCACACCAGGCGAGTCTGTCTCTCATGCGATTACATCCCGGACAAACGATTCGGTGTTTTTCCAGACGATGTGGTGTTTTTTCACCTCAATAACGAGAGGATCTGACCGGCCCTTTGCGTCGAAGGCGGTGGCCGGGTATGCTTTTACATTGACGTCAACATCGTACATTTTCCCGAGTTTTGTCACCTCCTGTTCGTCATAACTTCCTGCAATGAAAATATCGATATCAGACTCCCCGGTATCGGTGCCTTTTGCATAACTCCCGAAAAGAACTGTGGTTCCCCGGGTAAAATCGGATACTTTGTTCAGGAATTCGGAAATATAGGGCTTTTCCTCCATAAATACGATCTTCTTGTAAATTTCGGTCATCATAAAATAATGGATTGAAATTTCGCCGGGTTTTATCCTGAAGAGTCGGGTTCTCCCTCGCTGCGACGATGCGAGTACGCGTTTGTCCTCGAGGCGCGTAAGAATTGTCTGCGCTGTTCCATGGCTGACGGGGAGATGGTTACAGATCTCTCTGATATAATATTCCCGGTCGTACCCGCTGGAAAATAAGGCGAGCACCATGAGGTCGCGCTCGTTAATGTCTATTTTTTTAGACATATGTCTATTTTTTTGCTATGCTGCTATATATGCATCGGGTTGAGTCAACCACTCTGATCGACACCCCGGAAATCCCCGGTTTTTCCAGCGCCCCCCTCTCCCGCAATGAGTCCGGAAAAGTGCACGCGAGATCCCTGGCGACCCCCGTCTTCGCAACGGGCGCCGATCACCTCCAGCGCACGCGTCACCGCATAGACGGTCCTGTCATCCCCGCAAAACTGCTCACAGGACATGCCGCTGGTGAATGCATCGATCTTATCAACGGCGTCTCGAAGGCATCCCGCCGGGCCGTCATAGGGAGATGACCTATTCCCGTACACGGTGGGCGATGCGGGGCTTGAGTGCACTCTTTTCGACCAGGTCCACCTTTCTTCCGAGGATTTCGGTCAGATGGCCTTCGAGCCTGAGAACATCGAAGAGTCCGGGCACCTCGGTGAACTCGACCAGGATGTCCACATCGCTCCCTTCGCGCTCCTCGCCCCGCCGGCACGACCCGAAGAGACCGATGGACCTGATATGGTATGGTTCTTCAAGATCTGCCTTGTTCGCCCGGAGGATGCCAACGATTCTTGCGCATTCTCCACCGTACTGCCGGATATCCGTGTCCATACCTGATCGGCTATTACGACCTCCTCTTTTGTATACATATCTCCGGAGACTGACGCACGATCCGGGAGGGGCGAGCGCCATCATTGCCCGGATCGTGACGGCGGCCGGCCTCCGATCACCCGCTTTTTCTACAATCACGCGCCCGGGGTCCCCTCACGATTGGCCATGAGAAACATGGAGCGGACTGGAAAAAAAGTGTCGGTTTCAGGGAGTTACTTCCCGCTCCCCTGCACCCGCTGCAGCAGGTTGATGGCGTTCACCATCGCATCGACCGAGGCGATGACGATGTCGTCGGAGGAGGCCGAGGCGTCGAAGATGTTCCCGGACGCGTCCTCCACGGCGATCGTGACGTGGCCGATGGCGTCGCTCCCGCCAGAGATCGACTCCACCGAGAACTCCTTTAAATGGACCGGCTGTGGCAGGCACCTCAGGATCGCCTTCATGGCGGCGTCCACCGGGCCGTTGCCGGTGCTGCACGCCACCTTCTCGACGCCTTCCACGATCAGGTTCACCGAGGCGGTGGGCATCACGTGGTTGCCGGTGAGGATCCCGATGTCCCGCAGTTCGACCGCATGGGCGACGCCGACCATTCCCGTCGCCTCTTCGGCGATCGCATAGAGGTCGGCGTCGGTGATCCGCCGGCCGCGGCCTGCAATCGCCTTCATCTTCTCCATGATCCGATCGAGCTGGGCGTCGTCCGGGTTCATGTGGGCGTCGGCGAGCGTCTGCCTGACGGCGTGGCGGCCCGCGTGTTTGCCGAGCTTCAGCCGCCGCCGGTGGCCGACCATCTCCGGGGTCATGATGCCCGGCTCGAAGGTGTCGGAGCGCTCCAGCACGCCGTGCGAGTGGATGCCGCTCTCGTGCGAGAAGGCGTTCTCGCCGACGATCGGCTGGTAGGGCAGGAGGCTGATCCCGGCATGGCGCGAGACGAGCCGCGAGGTCTCGACGAGGCGGGGGGTGTCGATCCAGGTCTCGATCCCGTAGATCGCCTCCAGCGCCATTACCGTCTGGGCGAGGTCGGCGTTGCCGGACCGTTCGCCCATGCCGTTCACGGTCACCTGGACCTGTGCGGCTCCGGCCTCGACGGCGGCGAGGGTGTTCGCGACCGCCAGTCCGAAGTCGTTGTGGCAGTGGACGTCGATGGGGGCGTTCACCTCCTTAACGATGAGGGCGATCAACTCCTTCATCGCCGAGGGCGTCATCACGCCCACGGTGTCGGGGATGTTCACCGTCGTCGCCCCTGCGGCGACCGCCGCCCTGCAGACCTCGATCAGGTAGTCGCGGTCGGTCCTGGTGGCGTCCATCGGCGAGAAGAGGCAGTGGTCGAAGTGCTCGCGGGCATAGGCGACGATCGATGCCGTGGCGTCGAGCACCTCCTGTCGCGTCTTTTTGATCGTGTACTCCCGCTGGATGTCTGAGGTCGGGATGAATACGTGGACCATGTCCGCGCCGCTGTCGATGCAGGCGTCGACGTCGTCTTTTCTCATCCTCGACAGTCCGCAGATCCTGGCGCCGGTGTCTGCGTCCGCGATCGCCTTTACCGCCGCCAGCTCGTCGGTCGACGAGGCGGGGAATCCGGCTTCGATGGTGCCTACCCGTATCGCAGCGATCTGGCGGGCGATCTCCACCTTCTGATCGATGGTGAAGGAGACTCCCGGCGTTTGTTCGCCGTCGCGCAGGGTGGTGTCGAAAAGAGCGATGTTTTTACGTGCATTTCCGGGGACAAAGAAAACGATTCCCCCTGGTTCCGGTTGTGTCTGCATTTGCTTGAGACATACACAAAAAACGATGTCACGGTATAAATAGGTGCTCCATCGGGCATCGGAGGCCACCAATATCTTTAATAACTCCCTTATCCCACCTGTATAACGCAATACCCGCCTTAACTCAGACTGGTAGAGTGCGCGGCTGTAGTTAGGTTTGCCGTTCGGGTAACCGCGCGGCTACCGCGATGTCCCCGGTTCGACTCCGGGAGGCGGGATCTGCAATGAGCCCAGGTAGTGTAGAGGCCTATCATGATGCCCTGTCACGGCATCGACACGGATTCGAATTCCGTCCTGGGCGCTTCTCCATTTTCAGGTGATTGAAGGAGCGGAGGGCGTCTGAAAAATGGTGTCTGCTGTCAGACGATCCTGATCTTCGCCCTGCGGCCGAGACATTTCTCGACGGCGGGCAGGGCGTCGCGCACCCCCCAGACCTCGAGGTCGCACCCGCCCGGGATCTCGATGACGACGCGGTCCCCCTCGATCTTCAATACGGCGTCTGTTACGAGGTTCCGGTGACTGCGGTCGAGGTTTTCTGCGATCCGCAGCAGGGCGGAGAGGATTCGCACCGCCGCCGACGATTTCCTGTCGAGTCCTGCGGCGATAAGCGCCTTTTCAGACGGTGTTTTTTTGCGGTGGAAGCGTGCGGTCTCGCCGATGATCCTGATCTCCCGCCGGGAAAATCCCGGCATGCCGGCGTTCTCGATGATGTAACTGGAGTGATGCTGGTGGTTGCGAAACGAGATGATCTTTCCGGTGTCGTGGAGGAGTGCGGCGTATTCAAGCAGTTCTCGCTCTTTTTCGCCGAGGGTATGGACGCCGGCCAGGGCGCCGGTGTCGAAGAGCCTGAGTGCCAGGCGGGCCACCTCGTGCGCGTGTCCTTCGTCCGAGCGGCAGGTGCGCATCAGGTGTATGACGCCCTGACGGCGGAGCGGGACCGGGCTGCCCTGCAAAAAACCTTCGAAACCGCTGAGATAGTCGACCAGAAGCCCATCGATCACCCCGCGGTCAGAGACCCTGATCGCGGGTATGCCAATCTCGGCCATCAGCGCCTCCAGGATCGCCCCGCCGCCGACGATGATGTCGGCGCGTCCCGGGTTTATCGAGAGGACCTGCCGCCGTTCTTCAAGGCTCATCGGACAGAGTTTCTTGAGGACGGTACAGAGCCCGGTGTAGGTGAGGAGGGTTTTGTCCCCGGCGATCGCCGCCAGGTTTTCGATCGTCCCCGAGCTCCCGAAGGCGAGATCGGTTCCGATGTCCCCGAAGCCGTCAAGGGCCGGTCTGACGGCGTCGAGCGCATAGGTCCGCATCGCATCGTAGGTCTCCTGGCTGATCCGGCCGTCCTCTTCAGGCCGGAACAGGGCGGAGAGACGGATCGCCCCGAGTTTCAGGCTCGCTCTGTGGCGGGGGGCGTCGTGGCTGCCGACGGAGATCTCGGTCGATCCGCCGCCGATGTCGATGAACACCGCTTCCCTGCCTGCCGTGTCCTCCCCTGATCCGACGCCGAGGTGGATGAGCCGCGCCTCTTCGAGCCCGGCGATCACCCGGATCTCCACGCCGGCCTGCTCCTTCATCAGCGCCAGGAACTCCTCTCTGTTCTCAGCCTCCCGCGTCGCCGAGGTGGCGACCGCCACCACGTCGTCCGCCTGAAAGCCCTTCGCCGCCTCCATGAGATTTTTGCAGACGAGGGCCGTGCGCTCCATCGCTGCGGGCTGGAGGCGCCCGGTCTCGAACTCCCCCTCGCCGAGGCGGACCGTTTCCTTCTGCCTGGTGAGCACGGTGTAGGAACCGTTCTCGTCGAGTCTGACGATGAGGAGGCGGACCGAGTTGGTGCCCAGGTCGACGAAGGCGGCGACCCTGCCCCCGGGCGGCACCGCCGCCCTGCTCACGCCCCCTCCCCCTGCTGCCGCCCGGCGCAGCGATGGGCGAGCATCCACTTCTGGGCGTTGCATGTGCCGTTCTGCGGCCGTTCGTACGAACCGTCGGCGCGGAGCCGTCTGGCCCCGACGTCGTCCTGCATGTGGACGGAGAGGAAGCGCAGGATCTCGGCCCTGATCACCGGGTCTTCGACCGGGAAGAGCACCTCCACCCGCCGGTCGAGGTTCCTGGGCATCAGGTCGGCGCTCCCGAGGAGGACCTCGCCGCTGCCGAAGGCATAGATCCTGGCGTGCTCCAGAAATCGCCCGACGATCGAGGTGACGGTGATCGTCTCGGAAACGCCCGGGATGCCGGGGCGCAGACAGCAGATGCCGCGCACCTGCAGGTCGATCCGCACCCCGGCCTGAGAGGCGCGGTACAGGGCGTCGATGCACTCGCGGTCCACGAGGGCGTTCATCTTGAAGCTGATCCGGCCGTTGCCGTGCGTCCGCTGCCGTTCGATCTCCTTCTCGATCCGCGCGAGGATGCCTCTGCGCATCGAGACCGGGGCGGCGAGGATCTTCTGGTAGTCTGCTTTGCGCGAGACGCCGGTGAGCACGTTGAAGAGGTCGGAGATGTCGTCGGCGATCGCCGGGTCGGTGGTGAAGAGGCCGATGTCGGTATAGATCCTGGCGCTCTGGGCGTTGTAGTTGCCGGTGCCGAGGTGGACGTGCCTGACGATGCCGCCGTGATCCCTTCTGACGATCAGGCAGGCCTTGGCGTGGACCTTGAGGCCGATGAGCCCGTAGACGACATGGACGCCGGCGCGCTCCAGGGCCCGGGCCCATCCGATATTGTTCTCCTCGTCGAATCTGGCTTTCAGCTCGATGACGGCCGTCACCTGCTTGCCGTTCTGCCGCGCCTCCATCAGGGCGGCGACGATGGGGGAGTGCGGGCCGACCCGGTAGAGGGTCTGCTTGATCGCGAGCACCGCCGGGTCGTGCGCCGCCTCCCGCAGGACGGCGACGATGGGGGCGAAGCTGTCGTACGGGTGGTAGAGCATCAGGTCCCTGCCCGAAAGCAGCGGGAGAACGGGAGTTCCCCGCGTGAACGCGGGCGGCACCGCCGGGAGGAGGGGCGGGTCTTTGAGGTCAGGCCGGTCGATCGAGACGATATCCATCAGGTCGGCCATGCCGAGGGGGCCGCCCGTGGTGTAGATCTGGATCGGTGGGAGGTTGAGGTGCGAGGCGAGTTTTTCTCTGATCCAGCCGGGCATCGAGCCGGTGACGGCGAGGCGCGCGGGTGCGCCCCGCCGGCGGAGTTCCATCCCCTCCTCGACGGCGGTGAGCAGGTCGGAGGCTTCGTCGTCCTCGATCTCCATGTCGGCGTCGCGGGTGACCCTGAAGACGTGGCACTCCTCCACCTCCATGCCGACGAAGAGGAGGTCGAGGTTTGCGGCCACCATCTCCTCGATGAAGACGAAGTGGTGGCCGTCCATGCCCGGCACTCCGACCAGGCGCGGGATGAGGTCGGTCGGCACTTTCACCCGCGCCAGCGCACGTTCGCCGGTGTGCGGGTTTCTGACGGCGACGGCGAGGTTGAGGGAGAGGTTCGAGATCGTCGGGAAGGGGTGGCAGGGGTCGAAGACCATCGGGGTAAGGACCGGGAAGATTTCTTCAAAAAAACGTTTTCTGAGTGCTTCCTGCGCCGGGGCAGGGAGGTCGCCGAACCGATGGACGGCGATCCCCTCCCTCTCCAGCGCCGGCAGGAGTTCTTCATCCCAGCACCGCTGCCGCTCTTCGAGGAGGGGGATGAGGCGCTCGCGGATCGCCTGCATCTGCTCCTGCGGGCTCATGCCGTCGGGCGGGGCTTCGAGGGCGCCGCAGGCGATCTGACGCCGCAGCCCGGCGACGCGGATCATGAAAAATTCGTCGAGGTTCGAGGAGAAGATCGAGAGGAATTTCACGCGTTCGAGCAGGGGATGGGTGCGGTCGAAGGCTTCTTCGAGGACGCGTCTGTCGAACTCTATCCAGGAGAGTTCGCGGTTGATGTACAGGGCCGGGTCGCCGGGGGAGATCGCTGCCATGCTGATCATTTCTCTTGCCGTGTTGCCACAAGTAGTTTGAGGGAGGAGGGCGAGATCGGATACATGAACCAGGAGAAGAGACCGGCTGCGGAGGAGGCGCTGGTTCTCGCCCTCGGCGGCGCCGACGATGCCCGTGTACGGCGGATGTCCTCGTTCCTTCTCGGCGGGATCGGGGATGCGGCCGGGCCGCTGATCGGTGCGCTGCGCGATCCCGATATGGAGGTGCGCGCGGAGGCCGGACGGGCGCTGGCGGCGATCGGCGCTCCTGTAGTGAGCGCACTCGTGCCCCTCCTCCGCGATCCCGACTGGCGCGTCCGCTACCGGGCGGCCGAGGTGCTCGGTGCGATCGGCGACCGCCGGTCGGTCGGCCCCCTGATCCGTTCTCTGTCCGACGAAAAGGATCATGTCAGGTATATGAGCGCGAAGGCGCTGGGTGCGATCGGCGACCCGGCGGCGCGGGATGCCCTTTCTCGAACGCTGCACGACAGAAACCCGCCCGCGCGAAAGGCGGCGGCCCTGGCGCTCGGGCGCATCGGCGGCGAGGCGGCGCTGCTGGCGGCGCTCCCGGACGAGCCTTCGGGGTCGGTGCGCCGGGCGATCAGGGACGCACTCGGGCAGGGGTGAGGTGCCGATCAGGGTGGTCGGGACAGGCGATCCCGTACCGGTGCTCAGGCGCCGGTCCGCAGGGTTTTCCACCGGGGCGCCTGTCGAAGGCGGCGACCGCCGGGTCGCCTTTCCCGACGCCTTCAGCTGCCAGCTGCGATGCCGCGACGCCACCGGGGAGACCTACGATGTCGCTTTCTCGCGCGAGAGCGTGCGGGTCACCTCGTACGAGGACGACGCCGTTCTCGCGGTCGTCGAGACCTGGGCGGACGGGGTCGCGGCCCTGAACTGAGGGGGATCCTCCCCCTCGAACCTGAGGTGAACCATGCCGATTGACGCGACGCTGATCGTCGCCGGGGTGGCGATTCCGGGCATGGCGGTCGCCGCCATCCCCACGGTCGCCGACGCCCTGGAAAGACGGGCCCGCCGGAACGCCGGCATCGACCTGATGGACCGGGCGTAGCGGTTCGACTTCGCCCGGGATACAATTGCCGGGCGGGAGTCGTCGTCCCGGGAAGAGGATGAGAGGGGGGGGTGATCCCGATCCCCTCCCCCGGATAAAAGAAGGTCATTCCGGCCGCTGTTTTGGGAAATTTGGGTGTTGATCTGCCTGAACAGGGCTTCATTTAAAAAACTGCCATACAGGCGGTGAACCCGAGATTTGAAGGGCAAACGCGCCGTTTTCTGTGGACGCAGATGCCCGGTCGGAGGGGATGGCGACATGGAAGATGGGGATCGCCTGGCCCGGGGATGCAGAGGGCGGGAAAACGGGTGGAAACGGGCGCGATTTTAAGGGATTTCGCCAGCCTCACCCCGAAACGATCAATCCTATATGCCTCCGGAGCGCACTCCCTGTATGCGCACCGCGGGCGAGGTCCGCCTCCTCCTTGACGACCTCAACACCCTTCCGGCCGACGACCTCGAAGACCAGGACCTCGACTTCAAGGAATGGATCGGCCGCAGCCGAAACGACGCCCTCAAACAGATCGTCGAATACGCCATCTGCATGGCCAACGGCGGTGGCGGCACCGTCGTCTTCGGTGTCCGTGACCATACCGTCGGCAGAGACCGCACCATCATCGGCGTCCCGCCGGAGATCGACACAAAACTCCTGAAAAAAGCGGTCTACGATTCGACCGACCCGAAGCTTACGCCTGTTTTTGAGGATCTTCAGGTGCCCGAAGGCACCGGCCGCCTGATCCTGATGCAGGTCCACCCCGGCATCCCTCCCTACACCGACACCGGCGGCCATGGAAAGATCAGGATCGGAAAGCCAGCCCCTCACCGGCACGTTGCGGCGGCGGATCGGGGTGGAGACCGGCGAAACCGATTTCACCGCCAGCATCGTCCCCGGCAGCCCTGAATCCCATATCTCGGCGGCGGCCATGGAGGTGCTCAGGGCGGCGGCAGCGCGGGAACACGCCCCCGGCGAACTCCTCGACCTCTCGGCCTCGTTCGTTCCGGCCAGATCACCCGGGGCGGGATCATCCTCGCCGGCAGAGAGCGTTCAAACCTCCGCGGTTCGGCCGGGATACATGATATGAGTTTAACAAGGAGTTTGCACAGTACTCTATCGATCGGTCAGATCCCCCTCTCATCTCTTCAGGAGAATGGTTCGGTGGCGCATAATCAGATAGTGGTGGTTGACGACGACGTTGAAGATGCAGGCCGTCTCAGAGATATCCTCGTCGCGTCCGGGTACGAGGTGCCCGTCATCGCCGCCCGGGGTGCGGAGGCGGCGGAGCTGGCAGAACACCTCGACCCGGCGCTGTTCATCATCAATGCGGACATGGCGGGGGATCCCGATGGGATCCAGATCGCGCAGACGGTCGGAACGCGATACCAGATCCCGGTCGTGTTTCTGTCCGGAGGCGGGATCGACATCGGCAGGGCGGCATCGGCCAACCCCTACGGATACATTCCCCGGACATTCGATCAGGACGCCGTTCGTATCGTCGTCGCGTTCGCCCTGAACAAACGCCGGGAGGAGAGGATTGCAGAAGAGCATGGGAAAAACCAGGCCACCCTCCTGAACACGCCATCCGTCGGTATCGTCCTGATCGACCGGACCTATGCCGTCAGGGCGATCAACCGGGAGGCCGCCGGGAGAGCGCACCGGTCTCCCGATGACCTGATCGGCACGTCGATACGGGATCTGATCGAAGAGGGGGCGTTTTCTGATGCATTGTCGAGGGCATTGGAAGAATGTTTCTCTGGAAAATCCATCACATTGAAAGTGGAGAGAGATGGGCAATGGATAGAGAACACCCTGTACCCGGTCAGGGATTCTTCCGGGAATGTTGCAGAGGTGGCGCTGTATGTCCATAATCTGTCAGATTTGAGACCGAAGTATTACGAATTGTTCGATGCCCTCCCGTTCGGGGTCGTTCTTGTCGGCCGCGATAAAAGAATCATATTCGTGAACAGAGAGGCCCTGAATCTGATGAAACAGACCTCATCCGACGAACTGATCGGCAAAAAATGTTATAGTGCGCTCTGTCCTGCAGATACAAACAGGTGCCCAATTTTAGATCAGCACCAGCATCTCGACCGGTCGGAGCGGATCCTGGTCGACCGTTTCGGCGAGCATATTCCCATTCTCAAGAGCGTGCGTCACTTCACGTTTTTCGATCAGCCGGTACTGATCGAGTCGTTCATCGATTACAGCGACTACAAAGAGGCGGAGCGTCGCGTCAGGGAGTCCGAGGAAAAATACAGGACCCTGGCCGAATCGTCCGACGACATCATCCTGATAGCAAGCGTGCACGGCGAGGTCCTGTATCTGAACAGCGCGGGATTGGAACACTTCGGCAAAACGTATGAGGAGATTGTCGGATGCAATCTGAATACGTTTTTTTCTGACGATCTGACCTCGCACCTGATGGAGGATATTCATCTGGTACAGAAAAACGGACCCTCGGATTTTCTGACGCGTACGTCCAAAGGGGGGGAATCCTGCTGGTACGATCTTCATATCAGGCCGGTGCCGCTCGGAGACGGTGAAAACGCTCTCCTCGCCGTTGCGCGAGACGTGACGATCTATCAGGAGTCGGTGATCGCCCTTGAGAAGAATCTGGAACGGCTCGCGATTCTCAACGACGAGGTCCGGAATCCCCTGCAGATGATACTGGGCACGGTTCTGATGAACGATCCCGAACTTGCCGAAAAAATCCAGCCCTTCATATCTGAGATCGACGATATAGTGAAACGGCTCGATCAGGGCTGGCTTGAATCGATAAAAGTGCACGAAATGCTGAAAAAGCACTATGGACTCTTTGAAGGCGGGGGAGACCAGTAGACGGCCGCGATCTCGACGGGTGCCGCCACCCGGGAAAAGATTCAGATGAAATACCTCTGGCCCGGTCCCCTCCCCCTCCCCACAGTCCGGACCGCCGACGATTAAGCGCAGCGTGCTCGCCGACACCGCGGCCCCCTCTACTTCATCCCAAACTCCTCACGCGTCAGGGAATATCTTGAGTTCCAGCTTCTCTGCACGTGTCCGTACCTGCTTCGGCACCCCGGTGATCTGTCTCTCCTCTCCCCTTCCCACCGTGTACACCTTTGAGAGTTTCAG
>JASGMW010000031.1 GCA_030156225.1 Methanofollis sp. | reverse complement strand
TGATCCAGAACAACAAGGATTGAAACGAGGTCGCGGTGAACTCGTGCGACCAGGTCGCCTTCGTCGAAGAGGCTGATCCAGAACAACAAGGATTGAAACTACATTGGGTTAGCGTACTCGTACCCGAACCATCCCTTTCAGAGCGACATTCAACAGAACAAGGATTGAAACATTAGGCAGGTGCAAAGTTCAAACCGGATATAAAACTATCAGAGTCAAAAGGCATGCCGTCATATCAGGCTCCCTCTCTTTTCCCCGCATTCACCGCCTCGTACGCCACCCAGAGCACGTTCCCGATCACCCACGCCCCAAAAAAACCCACACGCCCGCATGGCCCACCATCCCGAGGGTCACCCCCGGCGTCTGGAATGGACCCGGAGGTCTCACCCGACCCCTCGCCCCTCGCAGAGCCGGGCCAGCCCATCCTCCGACCGGAACACCGCCCGAGGTCGGTCGTCACCCGCGCAAACTCCCGGCGGTCCAGCACGCCCGGGAGGGGCTCTTGCAGCACAGGCCCTTTTGTTCCATCTGTTTTCAGCGCCTTGCGGCGGGCGATGTCACTCAACGGATGATATAAATCTGTTTGATCCTGGTTTTCGCCACGTCACGCCCGTATCTTCGGATCGTTTATATCATTCGGGAGATCGCACACGCACCTACACGCACCCACCCCGGCACTGGTGCCGGAGGCTGTGTGTATCTTTTGCTGTACTTTAGTATTAAGAGAAAGAAGCGTCTCTCTATCTGTACTGGTACAGTCCTATCCGGCATCGCTCCCTGCCGTTTCGCTCCCGCGCCCGGTGCTGAAATTTTGCGGTAAACCTGCTGTAATGCTGCAAGGGTCGGACGGGCCGGGCCCTGATCGATCCACATCGCCGCACCCCGCACCCCGCACCCACCGCCGGTAGACCACGCGGTCGAACGAAAAGAGGTGCTCCCGCCGCCGCGCCACATACCCATCCCCGTCCTCGGTGACCGTCGTGTCCACGAACCCGACCGCCGGGCATTTTTCCGGCAGTCCTGCAGAGGTCGTCTCCCTCTCCTCTCGCTCTGCAGCACCCGGCAGGCCTGCTGGAGATCCTGAGCGTCTCCTGAAATATCTTGATCGTGGGCTGCTTCCCCACGTGTCAGCGGGATCTTCGTCGTTTTCAGGGCGAAAAAACAGGACTGACTCCATGCTCTTTTTTCTGCGAATCATCGGGATGACGCAAACGGCTTTGCGCCCATCCCTTCCGGATCCCCGAACTCCGGCTTTCCAGAGACGATCCGTTGCTGCCGCCCGGACCCTCAAATCATCCTTCACGTATTTTTGCGAAAATGCTATCTGTGAAAAGAATACTCACTCCCTTCTGTCGATGCGTAACGATATGCTGTCCTGCATTGCGGTCCCGCGATTACGACAGTCCCGTGCCGGAACATCATGACCTGAAATCAGAGATCAGGCAAACATCGCCGATTGCAGAATCTATAAATATTCACAATTGTTAACTTGATCCGGGGCATTCACAATTGTGAACCTGCCTGCTGCCGGGGTGGCGGAGTGGCTACGCGGCTGACTGCAGATCAGCTCCATCCCGGTTCGATTCCGGGCCCTGGCTTTTCAAAGAAATACTGCCCTATCCCGACGGAATCTGGTGATCACCATGCGTATGAGAATACAGAAAACATTCGAAGCACTCTTCGCTCTCGAAGAGATCAGGGAACTCTTCCGAACATCCCTCCCGACCGGATTCGATCTCGAAGAGGAGGCCGCGTTCCATCGGCAGATTGCCGAGCTCAGGACGATCGTTGCGGACCTGGAGGCAGGAACGGGCTCGCCGCGCGTCGCGAAGATCGCCGGCACCATCGACCTTCGGACCCGCGAAGAACAATTCATCAATATCCAGCCGATACAGGCGGCCGGGAGGCTGACCGTGGAGGCGAGAAAGGCGCTCATCTCCTATGGCGACGGCTACTCGACCTGCGACGCCTGCCGAAAACCCTTCCGGCTCGACAAGATCTCAAAGCCAGGGATCGCTGAATTCCATGAAGACCTTGCGAAATTCGTCAACATGGACCAGGCTCGGGTCGTGCCGGGCGCGCGGCGCGGCTTCCAGGCAGTGACCGGAACGCTCGTAGAGAAAGGCGACAGCGTGATCGTATCCGCGCTCGCCCACTATACCGAGTTCCTTGCCGTGGAAAACGCCGGCGGGATCGTACGGGAGGTGCCGCTGAACGAGAACAATATCGTGACCGCAGATGCAACGGCGCAAAAGATCGAAAAGGTTGAATGGGAGACCGGAAAACTCCCGGCGCTCATGATGATCGACCACTTCGATTACCAGTTCGCAAACGAGCACGATATCGCAGGAATCGGAAAAGTCGCCCGCCAGTACGACATCCCGTTCCTCTATAACGGTGCGTACACCGTGGGCATCCGGCCGGTGGACGGCAAGAAAATCGGGGCCGACTTCGTCGTCGGCTCCGGGCATAAGAGCATGGCATCGGTCGCGCCGTCCGGTGTGCTGGCGACGACCGATGAATGGGCGGCAAAAGTCTTTCGCACCACGGCGATGGTCGGCGACCTCACCAGCCGCATGTTCGGGATCAAGGAAGTGGAAATGCTCGGCTGCACGCTGATGGGCGGAACCCTGCTCTCCATGATGGCATCATTCCCGGCCGTGAAAGCACGGACCCTGAAGTGGGACGACGAGGTGAAGAACTCCAACTATTTCATCGACCGGCTCCTGAAGATCGCCGGCAGCAAGGTGCTCTCGGAATACCCGCGAAAACACACCCTCACCAAAGTCGACACCACGGGAAGTTTCGACACCGTGGCCCGGACCCACAAACGTCGCGGTTTCTATTTCAGCGACGAACTCTCGTCCCGCGGCATCGTCGGCGAATTTGCGGGCGCGACACGGACCTGGAAACTCAATACCTACGGCCTGAACGAACGGAAGATCCGCTACCTTGCCGATGCGTTCGCCGAGATCGCAGAAAAATACGAAATACCCGTTGCACCCTGAGGACACAGCAATGACAGAAAAAACATTTCACCTGGGGACCACCGCCCTCCATGCGGGGCAGACGCCCGACCCTGCCACCGGGTCGAGGACCGTACCGATTTACCAGACATCCTCGTATGTATTCAAGAACACGGAACAGGCCGCCAACCGCTTCGGCCTGCGCGAGCCCGGGAACATTTACACCCGTATCACGAACCCGACCACGGACGTGTTCGAGAAACGCATGGCGGCGATCGAAGGGGGCACCGCGGCGATTGCGACCGCATCCGGGCTGGCCGCCATCACCTATGCGCTCCTGAACGTCACCCGGCCCGGCGACGAGATCGTCTCTGCCGACAACCTGTACGGCGGCACGTACGAACTTTTCCACTACACCTTCCCGAAACTCGGCAGAAACGTTGTCTTCGTTGATTCGAACAATCCCGACGCCTTTAAAAAAGCGATCACCTCGAAAACCCGGGCGCTCTATGCCGAGACGATCGGAAACCCGAAACTCGACGTCCCGGATTTCGAGACCCTCTCGAAAATCGCCCACGATGCTGGCGTCCCCTTCATCGTCGACAACACCACGGGCATCGGACTGGTCCGTCCGATCGAGCATGGCGTCGACATCGTTGTCCACTCCGTCACCAAGTATATCGGCGGTCACGGGAACTCGATCGGCGGCGTGATCGTCGATTCCGGCAGGTTCGATTGGAGCAATGGAAAGTTTCCCGAGTTCACTGAGCCCGACCCGAGTTACCACGGCCTGAAATACCTGGACACGTTCGGGAACTTCCCGGGTCTCGGCAACGTGGCGTTCACGTTCAAGATCCGGGTCTCGCTCATGAGGGACACCGGGGCGGTGCTGTCCCCCTTCAACGCCTGGCTCTTCCTGCTCGGCCTCGAAACTCTCCACCTGCGGGTGCCCCGCCACTCAGAAAATGCGCTGGCAGTCGCGAAATTCTTACAGGCGCATCAAAATGTCGCCTGGGTAAACTATACCGGCCTCCCCGAACACCCGAGCCACGCACTCGCCCGGAGATATCTTGCAGGCGGGTACGGCCCCCTCGTCGGGTTCGGTGTCAGAGGCGGCGAAAGTGCGAGCAAAAAGTTCATCGACGGCCTCAAACTCTTCAGCAACGTGGCCAACATCGGTGACTCGAAAAGTCTGGTCATCCATCCGGCGTCCACGACACACCAGCAGCTTACGGCGGAAGAGCAGAAAAAAACCGGCGTTACACCGGACTTTGTCCGCCTCTCTATCGGGACCGAGGATATCGAAGACCTCCTGGCGGATCTCGACCAGGCACTGGAAGGGGCGCGTGGATGATCGAGGGGTCCGTCGGAATCGTGGCCACGCAGTATTTTCGCGACCCGTCCCCGCTCGTACTTGAACGCGGGGAATCTCTCCCCTCTGTTACCCTGGCCTACGAGACCTTCGGAACCCTCAACCGGGATAAAAGCAATGCGGTCCTGATCTGCCACGCGCTCTCCGGCGATGCCCACGTCGCCGGGTTCCACAAAGGCGACGAAAAACCCGGCTGGTGGGACCGTGTCGTCGGTCCGGGCAGAGCGTTTGATACGGAGCGGTATTTTGTCATCTGTTCGAACGCGATCGGCGGCTGTGCGGGATCCACCGGGCCGTCGTCGGTCGACCCGGCGACCGGAAAGCCGTACGGGGCCGATTTCCCGGTCGTCACCATCGGGGATATGGTGAACGCCCAGAAGCGCCTGATCGATCGTCTCGGCATCGGCATGCTCTATGCGGTCGCAGGCGGATCGATGGGAGGGATGCAGGCGCTCCAGTGGACGGTCTCGTTCCCGGACCGCGTGAAAAAAGCGATCGTCATCGCGGCATCCGGGTACTCGACTCCCCAGCAGATCGCGTTCAACGAGGTGGGACGAATCGCCATTACCTCCGACCCGGGCTGGAACAACGGTGCGTATTACGACGGAAAACTCTATGACCCCGCCGGTCCGTCCCGGGGGCTTGCTCTGGCCAGGATGATCGGGCATATCACCTATCTCTCCAACGAATCGATGCATGAAAAGTTCGGCAGGACTTTGCAGGGCAGGGATCGGATCGGGTCCGAATTCTCCACGGATTTCGCCGTCGAGAGTTACCTCCATCACCAGGGTGACACGTTCACCAGGAGGTTCGACGCCAACTCGTATCTCTCCATCACCAGAGCCGTCGATTATTTCGACCTGACAGAAGACGGGTCTCTGGCGAAAGGACTTGCCGGGGTCACGGCGTCGTTTCTGGTGATCTCCGTCTCCTCAGACTGGCTGTATCCTCCCGAACTGTCGCAGGAGATCGTCTCGGCGCTCGCGGCCGATGACCGAGACGTCCGTTATTGCGAGATCGCCTCCGGCCGGGGTCACGATGCATTTCTGCTTGAATCGGGGCAGTTGAACTACCTGATCGGAGCATTTCTCTCGCGTACGGTTGTGGGCGACGTCATGGTCCGCGACGTGCCGACCATCGAGGAGGGAGCGACGATCGCCGTCACCGCTCGCAGGATGATCTGCCGGGAGGTCAACCATCTCCCTGTTCTTGCCGACAACGGGCGGCTGGCCGGCATCGTGACCTCATGGGATATCGCAAAGGCGGTTGCGTCGAATGACTTCCGGCTCGACGATATCATGTCGAAAAACGTGATCACGACGACCCCGACCGAACCGGTGGAGTCTGCGGCAAAAAAAATGGAGAAGCACGCGATCTCGGCCCTGCCGGTGATCGACGGGGACCAGCATCTCATCGGACTGATCACCAGCGACGCGATCAGCGTGCTGGTCGGGAGGGGGAGGACTTGAGAATCCTCTCCATCCATGCGGACCATATGTGGTATCGCGCGACGCAAAAGACGAAGATGGCGGAATCGACCGGGAATCTGACGGACGAAATGACTGAATGCGTCGTCCTTTTCTGCTGTGTCGAGAAACTGGACGAAAACAATCCGGTGTACGTGATCGAAAGTGCAAAGAAAAACGTGATCTCGCGACTGGCGAAAATGAACGTGAACAGGGTAATGATCTATCCGTATGCGCATCTCGCCAGTGCGCTGGGATCGCCGGAATGCGCGCTCTCGATCGTGAAAGGACTCGAAGAAACTCTGCGGAAAGAAGCGCTCGATGTGAAGCGGGCGCCGTTCGGGTGGTATAAGGAATTCGAGATCCGGGGCAAGGGTCACCCGCTCGCGGATCTTTCCATGACGATCTGCCCGTACGAAGGGGCAGAATGCGACTTTGCATGCCCGTACTGCAATCACCCGCTCAAAGAGGCGGACGTGAAGCATCTCTCTTCGCATGCTGCCGGACGGAACGAAAAAACGGTGTCGGCGGGAGATGTCTGATGCCGGAAATGACCGCATCAATAAAATCTGCATTGCTCGTTCTCGGCTGCCCGGAAGTTCCCGCCGGGACAGCGACTGTGCTGCATCTCAGCCGCGTGCAGGGGGGATCGTTGCCGCCGACCGGAACACCTCAATGCTCCGGGATCATAGAGACACGGGACAGGCGTCATTCGATGCCCTGCGATGCCGATCATTTGCTGGAGTATATCATGGACGGAACTATCTGTGCAGAGATCTTTGGACGCGTGCGGTCTGAACGGCCGCTCGTGCACCACATAACGAACGCGGTCACGATCAACGACTGCGCGAACATCACGCTCTGTGCGGGAGCCGCGCCGGTGATGGCGGGAGCGCCCGAGGAGTCGGCCGAGATGGCGGCGGCGGCGGCGGCGCTCGTCCTGAACATCGGGACGCTCTCGACGGTCCAGGTCGATTCGATGCTTCTTGCGGGACGGCGGGCAAACGAACTCGGCATCCCGGTCGTCCTCGACCCGGTCGGCGCCGGGGCGACGGCGATGCGGACCGGAGCCGTGCTGCGGATCCTCGATGAAGTGGCCGTCTCGGTTCTGAAGGGGAACGCCGGGGAGATCGGCGTTCTCGCCGGGGCCGGCGGTACGGTGCGGGGCGTGGACTCGTGCGGGATTGCCGGCGACGCCGTGGAGACGGCTGCGGCCTGCGCACGCATCTTCGGGACGGTGGTAGCGATGACCGGCGGAACCGACGTCGTCACCGACGGGGAGCGCGTCCTCCTCGTCGAGAATGGGGATCCGATGATGGAGCGGCTCTCAGGCACCGGGTGCATGGCTTCCTCGGTCGTCGGGGCCTTTGCGGCGGTCGAGGGGGATCGCATCCTCTCCTCGGCCGCGGCCCTCGCGGCCTTCGGGCTGGCGGGGGAGCGGGCGGCGCGGGCGGCCCGCGGGCCGTACTCCTTCAGGACGGATCTTTTCGACGAACTTTTCGCCCTGACGCCCGAAGACCTTGCGGCGCATGCGCGGGTGAGGGAGCCCCATGGCATATGATCTGTACGTGATCACAGACGTCGGGATCGGCCGCGGCCGTTCCCATGCCAGGCTGGCGCGCCTCGCCGTCGAAGGCGGCGCCGATGTCGTCCAGATCCGGGACAGGGCTCTTTCATGCCGCGCCCTCCTTGCCGAGGCGCGGGAGGTCAGGGCGGTCACCCGCGCCGCAGGCGCTCTCTTCATCGTCAACGACCGTCTGGACGTTGCCCTTGCCGCCGGCGCCGACGGCGTCCACCTCGGGCAGGACGATCTCCCGGTGGAGACGGTGCGATCGATCGCCCCGCCCGGCTTCATCGTCGGCGTATCGGTGGGGAGCGCCGTCGAAGCCTCTCTGGCCGTTGAGGGGGGGGCCGACTACGTCGCTCTCAGCCCCACCTTCTCGACGGCGTCCAAGGCCGATGCCGGGGCCGGCCGCGGCCTCGCTGCTCTCAGGGAGGTCAGGGCTGCGGTCCGGGTGCCGCTCCTTGCGATCGGCGGCGTCGGTCCTGCGAACGTGGCCGACGTGATCGCCGCCGGGGCCGACGGCGTCGCCGTCATCTCGGCAATCGTCGGGCAGGAGGATGTGGCCGGCGCCGCCCGCAGGATGAAGGCGCTCGTCGCCGCCGCAAAAGAGGAGGCGCACCTCTGCATCCGATTTTGATCTACGATACCGCAAGCATCCGCTCGATCGCCGAGCGCGCCCGGTCGGCGATATCGGTCGGGACGGTCACCTGCGACTCAAGGGTCAGAAGGGCGCGTCCGACCCCTGCAAGATTCGTTTTTTTCATGTTGGTACAGATCGCCCTTGCCGAGAGCGGGTAAAACTCTCTGTCCGGGGATTTTTTCCGCAGCTGGTGGAGGATCCCGGTCTCGGTGCCGATGACGAAGGAGCGGGCCCGGCTTGCGCAGGCGTGCCTCACCATGCCGGATGTCGAGAGGACAGCGTCGGCGCGGTCGATCACCCCGGGCCGGCATTCAGGGTGAACCAGCACCTCGGCCCCGGGGTGAAGGCGCCGCGCCTCTGCGACCTCTTCGGGCGTAAACAGGTCGTGCACGTAGCAGAACCCTTCCCATGGGAGGATCTCTTTTTTCGTGAAGCGTGCAACGTACCCGGCGAGATTTCGATCCGGGACAAAGATGATCCTCTCCTCTTCCAGGGACCCGACCACCTTCACCGCGTTGGCCGAGGTGCAGCAGATGTCGCTCTCAGCCTTCACCCCGGCGGTGGTGTTGACGTAGCAGACTACTGCGGCATCGGGATAGCGTTCTTTCAGCACCCGCACCTCGCCGGCGGTGATCATTCCGGCCATCGGACAGCAGGCATCGCCTGCCGGGAGCACCACCCTCCGCTCCGGCGAGAGGATCGCGGCGGTCTGGGCCATGAAGTCGACGCCGCAGAAGACGATGACGTCGGCGTCGAAGGCGGTGGCCGCCCGCGCAAGTTCCAGCGAGTCGCCGACGAGGTCCGCGACGTCCTGCACTTCAGGGATCTGGTAGTTGTGCGCGAGGATGACGGCGTTTTTCTCCTCTTTCAGGCGTGCAATCTCTTCAGCAAGTTGTGTCTGCATCATGTCCCGATCTCCTGCGGGGAGCAACCATAATGTATATCCATCTCTACTGCTTCATTATGGTATGTTCACAATTGTGAATATTTCGGTGCCGCAGGTGCACGGGAGATGGATATGCCGAGAATATTGTCGGAAAAAGATCTTGCAATGCTGAGAAAACTTGCGCCCGAGTGCAACGATCTCGTCTGCACCGGCTCGGGCGTTCCTTTCCGCTCCCTCCTCCCTCCTCTGGCGAATTATTTCGCCGCCGGCCCCGCCGACTTCGGCGACCGCCTCGCCCGGCTCGAAGACGGCGAACTCCGCACTCTCGTCCGGCTTGTCGAGACCGGCGACGAGAGCCTCGGCTGTGTCCCGCCCGCGTGCACAGACGTTTTCGTCGCCCTGATCGCCGCTCGCCTCGGTCCGGAGGCGGGCGGATCGGTCCTCAGGGTCTGCGAGGCGGGTGCCGGATGCGACAACCAGGAGGCATGATGAAGGTCCGTCTGTCTCCTGACCGGATCGAGGACGTTGCGGTTGCGTCGGCGACCGTCGAAGATGTGCTCCTCATGCTCGGGATCAACCCGATCGAGGTGATCGTCTCCAGGAACGGCGCCCTCATCCCTGAGGACACGATGGTTGGCGGCGCCGACGAACTCCGGGTTGTCAGGTTCGTCCATGGCGGGTGAGACCGGCCGCTGCTCCTGCCCGGGCTGCACCGAACCCCCGATTGCGGTGCTGCGCGGGAGCGGGGAACGCCTCTGCACCCGCCACTTCACCGCCTCGGTCGAATGCCGGGTGCGGGAGACGGTGGAGGGGGGAGGCATGGTGCGGGACGGCGACATCGTCGCCGTCGGTCTGAGCGGGGGCAAGGACAGCACCGTCCTCCTGCACATCCTCAGCCGTATTCTGCTGGACTGTCCGGTCAGGATCGTCGCCGTCACCGTGGACGAGGGGATCGCGGGCTACAGAAAGGAGACGATCCGAGCCGCCCGTTCGATCGCCGCCGTTCTCGGCGTGGAGCATATCGTCGTCTCCTTCGAGGAGCTCTGCGGCCGCACTCTCGACGCTCTGGTGGGCGAACTGCCCATGCACCCCTGCACGATCTGCGGTGTCCTGCGGCGGCGTGTCCTCCAGACTGCTGCCGGGAATATCGGGGCCGCGCGGCTTGCGACCGGCCACTGTCTCGACGACGAAGCGCAGTCCGCGCTGATGAATGTCCTGAACGGCGATCTCGGGCGGATCGCGCGGACCGGCATCCCGGATGCCGGGGTTCTTGTCCCGAGGATCAAGCCTCTCCGGTCGATCCCGGAGAAAGAGGTGACGCTGTACGGGATCGTGCAGGAGATCTACACGCCCCTGCCCGAGTGCCCCTACGCCGGGGAAGCCCTGCGCTCCGACGTGCGCGGTTTTCTCTCCACCCTCGAGTACCGCCGCGCCGGCACGATGACGCGGTTGATGGCGGGATACGACCGGTTGAGGGCGCGGGTCGGCGGCTGTGCGGGTGCGGGCAGAGTCTCGTGCCCTGAATGCGGCGGCCCGAGCACAGGGGGCAGGTGCCGGGTCTGCGAACTCCTCGGGCAGGCCGGGCGCCGGTGACTGTCCCTCACATTCCGCACTGTCCGTCTCCTTCGCGCAGCTGCATGCAGATGCCGCAGATCCGTTTCCCGAGGTCGCCGACGTTTCCGTCTTTCAGGTCGACAGCGAGGCGCCGGACCGACTCCTTCACGTCGTCCTCGAAGACGATCCGGTAGCCGCGTTTTCCCGAGATGTACTGCGAGACCGCGGACGGCGCCATATCGAGGAGGCGGGCGGCCTCGAGTTGAGAGACCCCCGCATCGATCAACTCCCCGGCAATCGCCGCTCGTATCGCCGGCAGCACATCCCAGACGATTAACTGGCAGGGTACCTTCATCGTATCACAACGTATATACGCACGAAAAGGGAATCTATCGCACGCAATTCACAATTGTGAATCAACGCCCCGCATGAAAAACGTTGCCATCTCACGGGCGGCGGCGGGGCAGACCAGGGGTCATCTGCTATGAAAAAACTGGTGTATATGGATCATGCGGCGACCACGCCCGTAAAATCCGAGGTCCTCGATGCAATGCTGCCGTACTTCTCCGAACAGTTCGGCAACCCGTCCTCGCTCTACGCGCTCGCCCGCGTCTCGAAAGAGGCGGTGGAAAACGCGCGGGCGCAGGTTGCGTCGGCGATCGGCGCATCCCCGGACGAAATCTTCTTCACCGCAGGGGGCTCGGAGTCGGACAACTGGGCGATCAAGGGAACCGCCTTTGCGAACAGGAAAAAGGGCGACCACATCATCACCTCGGCGATCGAGCACCACGCCGTCCTCCACACCTGCGCGTACCTCGAAACGCAGGGTTTTTCGGTCACCTATCTCCCGGTGGACAGGTACGGCCTGGTCAGCCCGAAAGACGTCGAAGAGGCGATCACCGACCGGACGATCCTCGTCACGGTGATGGCCGCGAACAACGAGATCGGCACCGTCCAGCCGATCCGAGAGATCGGACGGATCACCCGTGAACGCGGCGTCCCATTCCATACCGACGCCGTACAGGCAATCGGAGCCGTTCAGATCGACGTGACGGAAGACGCCATCGACATGCTCTCTCTCTCCGGCCACAAATTCTACGGCCCGAAGGGTATCGGCGCCCTGTATGTCAGGAAAGGCATCCGTCTCGGCAACCTCGTCCACGGCGGCGGGCAGGAGCGCAGGCGGCGGGCCGGAACCGAGAACATCCCCGGCATCGTCGGCCTCGGGAAGGCGATCGAGATGGCGACCGCAGATATCCCCGGGCACACCGCAAAAATTGCGGCGATGCGGGACCGGCTCTGTGCCGGCATCCTCGATGCCGTCCCCGACACTCTGCTCAACGGCCACCCGACGTTGCGCCTCCCGAACAACATCAACGTCAGCTTCAGGTATATCGAGGGCGAGTCCATCCTTCTGATGCTCGACGCCCACGGGATCTGTGCGTCGACCGGGAGTGCGTGCAGTTCGGCGTCCCTCGAACCCTCGCATGTCCTCCTCGCCGTCGGGCTCCCGCACGAGACAGCCCACGGGTCGCTCCGCCTCACCCTCGGCGACCTGAACGCCGACGGGGACGTGGACTATGTCCTCGACGTCCTTCCGAAGGTGGTGGAGAGGCTGCGGAGCATGTCGCCCCTGTATGCGGCACGCAAAGGAGGAGTCTGATGTACAACGAAACTGTGATGGACCATTTCATGAACCCCAGGAATGTGGGGGAGATGACCGATCCCGACGGGGTCGGCGAGGTTGGAAACCCGGTCTGCGGCGACATCATGAAGATATTCCTGCGGATCCGGGACGGCCGCGTCGAGGACGCGACATTCATGACCTTCGGCTGCGGCGCCGCCATCGCCTCGTCGAGCATGGCGACCGAGTTGATCAGGGGAAAGACCCTGGAAGAGGCGTGGGAGATCACGAACACAGCGGTAGCCGGAGCCCTGCAGGGCCTTCCACCGCAGAAACTCCACTGCTCGGTCCTTGCCGAGGAAGGGATCCACGCGGCGATCAACGACTACCGGAAAAAACAGAGGCTCGAACCCTGGGCCGAGACCGCACGCGCTGCCCATGAGGAGGAGGCAGGCGGCGATGCTGAGTGAGCGCGAGCAAGAGCGCTACCGCCGGCAGACGATGATCTTCGGTGAGGAAGGGCAGGAGAAGCTGAAAAAGGCGACGATCTTTATCGCCGGGGCGGGCGGTCTCGGCTGCCCGATCGCCCTGTACCTCGCCGCCGCCGGCATCGGGCATATCAGGCTTGCAGATCGGGACACGGTGGAGAGGACAAACCTGAACAGACAGGTGCTCCACCGGGACAGGGACATCGGGCGGGCGAAGGTCGCCTCGGTCGGGGAGAAGATCGCCGCCTTCAACCCGGAGATCGAGGTGGAGACTGCGATGGTCGCCATCGACGCCTCCAATGCCCGCGGCCTTGTCGGCGACGCCGAGATGATCGTGGATGCCACCGACAACTTCGAGACCCGCTATCTCCTCAATGAGATCGCCGTGGAGAAGGGCATCCCCTTTGTCCACGGTGCGATCTCAGGATTTTTCGGGCAGGCGACGACGATCCTCCCGGAAAGAACCCCGTGTCTCAGGTGTATATTTCCGAAAAAACCGCCTGAAGAAGTTTTTCCGGTAATCGGCACGACGGCCGGCGTGATCGGCCTCGTGCAGGCGAACGAGGTGATCAAGTATCTGACCGGGACCGGCACTCTTCTCGCCGGCCGTCTTCTTCTCTGGGACGGGACGACCTCTACGATGGAGACGTTCACCATTGAACGGCAGCCGACGTGCGAGGTCTGCGGAGAGGTGAAGCCATGATCGCGGTGACGTGTGACGATTTCGACGTGAACGAGACGATCGAGCGGGCAAAAAAGCCGTCGACGGGTGCGCTGGTCACATTTCTCGGCGCGGTGCGGGACGACGGGATCGAGCGGATCGAACTGGAGGCATACGAGGACGTGGCGGTGCGTGAACTCACGTCGATCCGCGACGAAGCCTGTGCCGCGTACGCGATCGCCTCGGTGGACATCGTTCACCGCATCGGCCCCCTGCAGGTCGGGGACAACATCCTCCTGATCGTCGTCGGCGCCGGCCACCGGCACGAAGCCTTTGCCGCCTGTGAGTATATCCTGGAGCAGATCAAACTGCGCGTTCCCGTCTGGAAAAAAGAGTTTTTAAAAGGCGGGGACACCCGCTGGGTGCCCGGGCACACCGGCTGACGGGGGGACGTTTCTTCGGTTGCGATCCCTGCCTCTCTCCCGCGGGTTCACCTGGTGGTTTCTGTTTCCCGGACATTGATGTTCTTTGAGGTCTGATATGGGTATCATGGCAGGCGAAACCACGGAGCCGGGAGGGGGCGTCCTCCCGCAAAAAAAGAAGGGTTACGTCTCCCTCAGGGTCAGAGCGGCCGGCGGGAGGATGACCGCAGAGGAGATGGAGACGATCGCGCGGACGGCCCGGCTCTTCGGCCGGGGCTACGCGGTGGCAACCACCCGGCTGAACGTCGAAGTCCCCTGGGTCCGTCGGGAAGACGCCCCTGCGGCGGTTGCGATGCTTGCGGCGGCCGGACTCCTGACCGGGAGCACCGGCCCGTCCGTCCGTTCGGTCGTGGTCTGCAAGGGCGATTTCTGCCGCCACGGTCTCTGTGACGTCCGGGACCCGCTCCTGCAGATCGACCGCGCACAGGTCGGTCGGCCCCTGCCGCGGAAGTTGAAGATCGGTATTGCGGGGTGCCCGAACAACTGCACGAAAGTTCAGTTCAACGATATCGGGCTGATGGGACAGGCATATCCGTCCTTTGACCCGGACGTCTGCACCGGTTGCGGCGCCTGTGCGGGTGCGTGCAGGGAAGAGGCGATCGAGATGGGCGACGGGGGCGTCGTATTCTTCGCAGACCGGTGCGTCGGGTGCGGGAGGTGCATCGCCGTCTGTCGGGAAGATGCAATAGTCACTGCAAAAACCGGCTTTGCCGTTTTTCTGGGGGGGAGAGCCGGCCGGCACCTCCAGATCGGCAGCCGGCTGGCCGATCCGATCCCGTTTGACGCCGCCGCGGATTTTGTCGACCGCGCAATCGCGTATTACATTGCCCACGCGCGAAAAGGCGAGCGCTTCGGCGAGATGATGCGACGTATCGGAGAGGAGGAGGTCGGGGAGGCTCTCTCCCCGGGCTCAACTTTCATTTGTCCCGGTTCAGTCTAACCATTTTTTCCGGTGCGGCGCTGGTGCGCTGTCCGGACGGCCCGTGCAAAATCGCTCTCCTGCGTCCTCGCCATAAGGACATACGGGATGCAGCCGGTGTCCCGGATCCGGTTCAGAATCATCCGGGAAAAACTCTCCTCCTCGCTTCTTGGTCATGGTTCTGATGGTCGTACGCCTCTTCGCCGCTATGGGTAGGCCTGTTCGCCATCTTCAAAAAGGAGGGCGTGATCTGCTCTAAAGGTTTCGTTTTTATTCCGGATCGGATATTCTCTATTCTACTTATGTGCGCCGTCTTTTTTGCCGCAATCCTGTTTTCATGCCTCTGCTCGCCCCGCCTCCAGGCGCCTGCATCGTACCTGTCCCATGTACCCTGTCCTCTTTTGCGCGTCGCGCGCAGGAATGTGCCCGGAAATGCACGGTCTCTCACCACACACCTTAAGTTATTACGCGGTCAATATGCATCGTACATACGGAGGGGGCAGGTGTCCGACCCTGCTTCTGCTTGGAATGGAAGAACCAGAACACCTGCAAACACTCGATATCCTGGAACTGCACGCACTCAGCATCATCGCCGAGAACCAGCTTGGTGTCCTGCGGGACATCGCTGCGGTCATGGCGGCGAACGCGGCGAATGTGCTGACCGTGCAGCAGTCCATCATGGCCTCGGGGGTTCATGCCGGGAACGCCCTGTTTTACTTTGAAGTCGAGTGCTCTGGCGGCATCGGGAGAATGATCGCCGATCTTCTCGGGATCTCGACCGTGCACCACGTCTCGACCTACGATACCTTCTCCAGGATCTTCGGCTCCAGAGTGATCATCATCGGCGGCGGCGCCCAGGTCGCTCAGGTGGCGCTCGGTGCGGTGAACGAGGCCGACCGCCACAATATCAGGGGCGAACGAATATCGGTGGACACGATCCCGCTCGTCGGGGAGAAGGATCTGGCCGAGGCGGTGGACGCCGTCGCCCGCCTGCCGCGGGCGTCCATCCTGGTGCTCGCCGGTTCGATCATGGGGGGAACGATCTCTGAATCGGTCGAACGCGTCCGGGCGGCCGGGATCCCGGTCATCGCCCTGAGGATGGCCGGCAGCGTTCCGAAGCACGCGGACCTCGTGGTCACCGACCCGATCCAGGCAGGTGTTTTTGCCGTGATGCATGTTTCAAAGCGTGCGATCTTCGATATCGACCGCGTCCGCGGACTGGAGTTTTAATGGACACAGAGATCATTCATCAGGCGGTCAGGGTGCTCGGGCGCGACGGGCTTGTCGTCTATCCCACCGATACGATATACGGTCTCGGAGCAGATGCGCTCTCTGAAAATGCCATCGAGCGGGTGTACGAAGTGAAGATGCGGCCGCAGTCGATGCCGATCTCGGTGGCGGTCTCGGACGTCGAGATGCTCGGGGCGATTGCCGCGGTCGACCGGGCGGCCGACGCCTTCATCGACCGTTTTCTCCCGGGGCCGGTGACGGTGGTGCTGCGGGCGAAGTCCTGTCTTCCCGCGATCCTCACCGGCGGCACCGGCCTCATCGGAATACGTTTCCCCGACCACCCGGTTGCGCTCTCGATCATCAGGGAACTGGACGTGCCGATCACGGCGACCTCGGCGAACATCCACAGCGGGCCCGACCCGGTGACGGTAAACGATGTCCATGTGCCCCATGACCTGCTCATCGACGGGGGCCGGCTCCCGGGCACGCCGAGCACGGTCGTCGACCTGGTGAATCGGCAGGTGATCAGGGTGGGGGCGCAGATAGAAGAGGTCGCAGGGTATCTTGCGGAACTGTCATGATGCCGATCAGGCTGCGCGATTTTGTCGAAGACGACGACGGATTGATCTTTGCCGTTTCCGCCTATGACAACGACAGGAGGGCCGGGTGCGTGCTGCGCTACGTGCCCGACCCTGCCGGGGAGCGGATCGACCCGGTGGGGAGGCGGTACACGAAACTCGATTTCGAGCCTGCCTATGCGTATATCCGGGCGCACAGGCCCGAGTACCTCGACGGTCTCCATCGGGTGCCGGTCGAGCGGATCGCGCGCGTCTATAAGCCCGAGGAGCGGATGGACTGGATCGCCTCCCGCGACGTGCGGGTGCGCCGGCTCCTCGATCTCTTCGTCCTGCCCCCGGGTTCGGTCGGCTGCACCGGGTCGCGTCTGATCGGGCTTGAGAACGGTGCATCCGATATCGATCTGGTCGTCTACGGGCAGGCCTGGTTTTCTGCGCAGACGCAGCTGGCCCGCCTGGTCGGGGCCGGGACGCTGCCTGCGATGAGCGAGGAGACGTGGCGGAAGGTGTACACGAAGCGGATTCCTGAGATATCGTTCGATGTCTTCGTGCTGCACGAGTCGCGGAAGTGGAACCGGGGCGAGATCGGCGACACCTATTTCGACCTGCTCTATACGCGGGACTACGACGCCCTCGCCTCGGCGCCGACCGGCCGCGGCCGTGAAATCGGGCGGCGGCGGATCGAGGCGACGGTGACCGACGCCTCGCAGTCGTTCGATTCGCCGGCGGTCTATGAGGTGGACCACGAGACGGTCTCGCGGGTGATCTCGTTCACCCACACCTATTCGGGACAGGCGCTCGCCGGGGAGACGATCGAGGCCCGCGGCGTTCTGGAGGAGCACGGCGATACGCAGTGGCTCATCGTGGGCACGACCCGCGAGGCGAAGGGGGAGTACATCGTATCGAAGACCCTGTTGGAGCAGGGTTGAACACCTCTTTTTCTGGCCGGTTCAGGAAATTGCGGCTGTGCAGGATATCCTGAGCCGGGATATTTTACCCCCCCCAAACCCGCCAGGACAACTGAAATAAAAAATGATGGGACCGGGGCCTATCCGATCTCATAACTGTATTTGAGGACTTCCCCGGTATGCGCATCGATCCAGGCAAGCGCAGGGGAATCTATGTTATACGACCAGGTATAATCGTCTCCAAACCTCAACCACCAGGTCAGCCGTATATCCCTGGAACCTTCATACTCTCCTTCAAAAGTGGCATCAGCCCACTTCAATTCGGCGGAACCGATCTCAAGACCGGACGAATTATACTTTTCCTTCATGAAGCTGGAAAGCACTTCCCTGGCTTCAGTCTCTGAGATATTCGGCTCGGAACTGATCGGGATCTCATCGGGATACCTCCATCTCTTGAAATAGTTCGTGATCTCGCCGGTCTCTGCATTTATATAGAGCGATATCCCGTCCGACAGACAGGGAACGCCGTCGATCACCCGTTCATAAAAGACATGGTAGGTGCCGGCCTCCCCTTCTGCATGGGGGTTGATGTATGTGGCCTCATCAAACTGGATGGTGCCATCGATCTTCTGTTTGCCGACATAATCTGCCGCAACCTGCTTTGCGTCATCGATACTGATCTGCTTTTTTGCACCCATCAGCCCCTCTCGCGCCTTTCCAATGAAATATTTCACCTCGCCGGTCCTGGCATCGATGCCCAGGACCACATTTTTTCCGTCTTTTGTCCAGACAGAGCACTCCCAGATGGTCCCATAGAGCGCGTCGTCAACGAGATCGATCGAAATATTCTCTCGAACCGCTCCTTCAACTTCGGACTGCACAATAGAGAACACCTTGTCATCATCGATATACTCCCCTGAATCCACGGGTCCGTCCGCGATCACATCCGCGGCGATCGCGATCACGATCCCGACCGCGCTGATCGCCAGAAGGCCCAGGAGTAAAACCTGTAGTTTTTTCATTGCCCCACCTCATCTCCCAAGAAGCAAACTGGTGGTCGAATCTCCATAAAAACAGTAACTATCCGTACCCCCGTAGTCTCCAAAGGTATCATGAACAGCATCCGAAGCATAATCTGCTGCATATGCAACACTTATACCGGGCCCATTTGCCCTATCAAAGAACGATGAATAGAATCTGGCGTTTCTTTGTCCTCCACATATGAGGCAGTCAGGTAATCGCCGTTATAGAGTTTTAGTTTACTGGTACCACCACTGGTAGATCCATGACAGTGGATTAGAACAATGTTGCTGTTTGTATTGAGGGCGTTGACATGGCTTATGAATGCAGAAGGACTGGATGAATATGAATAGTCTCTCACACCTTCAACCCAGATGATACCACTGATATTACTTTTTGCTTTGTCCATTCTCTCGTTGACATAATCTGCAATATCATTTGAAAGACCCTGTGCCACTCGAGTTCTATCCACGCAACAATCGTACGCACTTGCCACAGGCATACAAAATCTGCACAAAAGTAGCAGAATCCCGAATATCGAGGTATAAATACCCTTTTTTGTTTTTTTCATCTGCTTTCGCCTTCACTCATCTCACCAGAGACATAACAAAAAGATTAGATACGATGACTCACTCCAATCGCTATGCCTTCGGGCATGTATGGGGAGTCTGATCACATGGAAACTGATACCAGACTCCTCCGGGATGTTCATACGAACACAAACAATATTACAAAAAATATAATGATATATAGGTTTTATGTCACAATCCTTTACATGAAATATATGCTCAAAGATTTTATCCGCTGTGTCTGCTCACTCGCAACTGCATACTTCGCTGGAAAACGATGACAATATCATTGAACCAGATTTTACCGACTTAAGATCGAGATTCCGATCTCATGCCCACCCCTGCGCCCCGGATATCGGAGTCCGGTGAACGGAGTCAGAAGCACCCACCTGATCCAGCGGGGAGGCCATGAGGTTTTCAGACCAGCCGAAATTTCGTTCATTCTCCCTGCCACTGCATGCATGGCCCTGGAGAGACTCCCCTCCATTCCTGAGTGCAGGGGTCCCGGGGACGACGAACAATCCTGATGAGTTCCCCGGTACAGGGTACGGAGAAGGCGAGGGGATGCGCACAGTTGTCTATGGAGTCGGGGAAATCCTTCGATCTGATCCTGCCCGATTTTACGGAACCCCGGACTTTCTACCGGGATTGGAACCGCACTTGCAAGGCTGAAAGATCCGGGCATTCCCACCGTACGAGAGGAACACTCACAACAATTCCGAAAGCCGCCGCGGCCCCGGCGCACAGCGCTCCTGCTGCGGGCAGCGGGTGCACGGCGGGTTGAGGGGCTTTTTCGGGATTTTTCCGGCCTCCACTTCTTTTGCGGCGGCGATCGCCCTGAGCATCGCACGCCGGTCGCGGGGGCCGGGGGTGCAGAACCTGAGAACGCCCGAGGGGATGTATTCCACCCAGCCGCCGGGGACATCGATGCCCAGGGTCTCCCTGACGCAGGCGGTGTAGCAGGCGATCCGCAGCCGGTCGACGGCGTGGACCCCGGCGTTCGGCGCTTCGCTCGAACGGGTGATCGCAAAGCCGGGCAGGGCGGGATCGGCCTTGTCGACCGTGCCCCTGATCCCGAGGCGACCCGAGGAAACCGGGACGTCGGAGTCTGAAAAGGCGATCCACTCTTTGCCCTTGCAGGCGTCCATGCACTGTGCAAAGAGCGCCCGTTCCTCCTCTGCGGCGTACGGCAGCACGGCCAGCACCTCCTCCCAGACCGCCGCAGGATCGAAGGGTGCGCCGAGGTGGTAGGAGACCTGTTTGCAGACGGCATAGCGCGGCGGCTCTTCGTGCTCTTCCTGCCGGTCGAGATAGAGGCGGAGCGGACAGAAGTGGGCGGCGGTCACCGCGGCGATCCCGATCAGATCCTGATCTGCAGGCATCGCAAAAACCCTTAATTCTGATCTGCTTATATGTTATGCTATGGCTCAACACGAGATGTCGGTCAATATCCCCCAGGCGCTGGACCCGGTCTATGCAAATCGCATCCAGATCGCATACAAGGAGGACGAATTCACCTTTCTTTTTCTGCACGAGATCCCGGGCACGAACCAGGCACGGGTCAAATCGATCGTCTCCATCACCCCGAAACACGCCAAGAATTTCCTTGCCGTCCTCACACGGAGCATGAAGGACTACGAGGAGAAGTACGGCACCATTCAGGCGTCGACCGAGAAGGGCGGCGACACCAGCACCAGCGTAACGATGCGGGGCTACTCGTAAACCCCGTTTCGCTATCTTTTTTAACCCTGAAGAACGATATTACTGGGTACGCCGCCGTGGCTTAGCGGTATAGCGGCTGATTCGTAATCAGCAGGTCGAGGGTTCAAATCCCTCCGGCGGCTTAAAGAACACAAGTTCTTAATCCTGCATAGTGAACTACCACGCGCCTGTGTGGGCGTGGCTTCCTGCTTCATTCTCCCTCTCCTGAGGCGAGTCCACAGGCCCGACGGCGCGTTCCGCACCTGATAC
>JASGMW010000030.1 GCA_030156225.1 Methanofollis sp. | reverse complement strand
GGTATCAGGTGCGGAACGCGCCGTCGGGCCTGTGGACTCGCCTCAGGAGAGGGGGGATGAAGCAGGAAGCCACGCCCACACAGGCGCGTGGTAGTTCACGATAAGATCTTCGATGAATCTCGAAGCATTCGCGACAGATTCGTGCAAAAATTCGACCGCTTCATCGGATAGCGTGAACGTGCATTTTCTCTTCTGCTGTCCGGACAGTCTCGGATCTCCCCAATCGTTCATGCGGTGCGGCGGCGGAAGTAATTCTTCTCTTTTGGTCGCGGGAACTTGCGGAATCGGAGTGCAGATCGCCGGCGATGAGGGCGTCGTCGAGCCCGGCCTTTTTTGATCTGTGATGTATCTTTTCAGGACATCCAGAAAGAAGAGAATGAACCGATTTGACGAAACCTTTCCCGCCCTTATCCGGAGTGCCACGCATACAGAGGTGCCTTCATGAAACAGAGTCGATAGATGAAAAATCAATTTCGGGCAGTATGGATCATAAGATCAAGGAAAAGGATTAAGTGATCATCGCGCATCCAATGCCATGTGTCCGGGCGAGAGGCATATAAAATCCTCGGATTTAAGGATATTTCTGCTCTTGAGGAGAAATGGAGAGCGGCGCAGAGGTACAATGCCTTTGATGCCGAAAAATTCAATAAAGCAATGCTCTCCTCTCTGCATGAAATCGAGGTGGACCTCACACCCCCTGACGACCTCTATGTGTGTCCGTTCTGCGATAAAACTTCGTTTAGATACCAGAAAAGAGAGGGAGAAGTATTTCTTGCGTGCTCTTCGTGCGGGTCGAACATTACGCTGAATGATGAGGTCTGGAAGAATCCACGCAGGCGCATCGAAATTCTATCTCTCACCTCGGGATATCCCGGGGTCTATATTCTCCGTCATTTGAGTGTTCTCTACGGGAAACACGATAGTCAGTCCGCCATTTTAGATGCAGAAAGTATGGAAATCGAAAAAGCCTTCCATGCTCTCTCCAGTCCTGATGAGAACGTGCGATACAGGGCTGCACGCTCCCTCCGTATCCGCCACCCCCCACAGGCATTCGGGCCGGTGGTCGCCGCCTTCGGTTCGGAGCCGCTTGCGAAGATCAGGGTCCTGCTCGTACAGGTCCTGCCGTCTATCGGCGGAACAGATGCGATCCCCCACCTCGTCACGGCGATGGAAGACGCCGATCCCGCCGTCAGAAAAGCCGTTCTCCACGCCCTCTCATCGTTCGAGGGCACCGATGCCCGGGAAGCGGTCAGACGCGCTGCCGGCGAGGACCCTGATGTCGGGGTGCGCACCCTTGCGATACATCTTCTGGAAAAAAATTCCATTAAGAAATAATCCTCTCTGTTTTTGCCAGGCCATTGCGATGGACACAGAGCCGGAGTGAAAATTAACAGATGAAGAGGAATTTATCTTGCGGGGATGAACGCTCTGCCGCCCTTCCCGTAATTCGTTTTAAGACGATACATTTTTAAAACTCCTCTCTCCAATACGATGGTATTTCAGTTGCGAGAACCAGGCAACTGCGACCCACAATCTGCTGGAGGGCAGGAACTGCCCGAACAGAATCATCAACGCCTGTGGAGATCGAGTAAGACCCGCAAGGGCACGGTCAACGAAGCAGGAAGCCGCGCCCGCACAGGCGCGGGGTAGTTCACTTGTAATGAATCGTATGAAGATAATCGTATGGACGAACTTCCTTTATCCAGAACCTATCGTTTCATTGAGCCGGGGCCGGTCGTACTGGTTGCCACATTGCATAAAGAGCGCATCAACATTATGACGATGAGCTATCACATGGTGGTGCAGGATGGCAATCAGCCTTTGATCGGTTGCATCATCGGCCCGTGGGATCACAGCTTCGAAGCCCTCCAGGAAACCGGTGAGTGTGTGATAGCCATTCCCACGGTCGATCTTGCCTCTACGGTCGTTGAAATCGGCAACTGCTCAGGAGATGAAATCGACAAATTCAAGACGTTCGGTCTGACAGCCATGCGTGCCAGAAAGGTGAAACCTCCACTATTAGCCGAATGTCTGGTCAATCTGGAGTGCCGGGTCTTCGACACCAGTCTGGTCGACAAATACAACTTCTTTATACTGGCCGTAGTCAAGGCGTGGATCGACCCTGACCGGAAAGAACGCCGGACAATCCATCACAACGGCGATGGCACGTTCGTTGTGGACGGCGAAATCCTAAATCTCCGGGAAAAAATGATCAAGTGGCCGGATTACCTGTGATATCAGGACGCGCCGGTTCGATTTCACGGGCGATTCCCTCGGCCGGTCAGGTCGGCGCTCACGTCCTCAGTCCGGAAAGATAATGCGTTGTCGGGCCCTATCCTGAGTCGAACACGATGACACGCCTTTTCAAATATTATCCTGAAGATTTCGGAGAACTTCCGGTTGACGTCATCCATATGGACCTCACCTTCTCGGTCGGAGACGATCTCACCGATGTCACCGCATGCATGCAGGTGCAGGTGAAGAACGCCCCTGTCTCTCGCCTCGACCTCAACGCCAGAAATCTCGATGTCCTTTCCGCCTCTTGCGAGGAGTACCCGGCGGCGATCGAGTACGATCGGGAAAATCATCGTCTCTCCTTTATCTTCGACGCACCCGTGCTTCCCGGTGCAAGATTACATCTTGACACCCGCACCCGGTGTCGCCCGTCCCGCCACATCCTCGAGGGCCTCTACTATGACGAAACGCCGGCCTGGGCGCCCCCGACCCAGATCACCCAGTGCCAGCAGTGGGGATTTCAGCGGATCGTTCCCTGTTTTGACGACATGACCGCGAAGTGCACCTATACGACGACGATCATAGCGGACGAACGGTATACGAATCTCATCTCGAACGGCGACGTCCGTTCAGGCAGAAAACCATGTGGAAACGGACGGGTCGCCGTCACCTATGACAACGTCACGACTCCGATGGCCCCGTACCTTTTTTTCCTCGGCGTGGGCACGTACGCGACGTTTTCCCGCACATTCGAGTACCCGGACGGCCACACCTTCACCCTCGAACTGCTCGTGCCGCCCGGGTCGGACGATTCGATCGCGCGGCAGGCGCTGGAGGTGCTGGCAAACGGCGTGCTCTGGGTGTACCTCTTCACCGGCCCTGACTGTAATCAGAACGTCCCTCTCCGCCGCCGGCTCTGGGACCTCTGCCATGAGCGCGATCAGGCGAACGCCGCGGGAAATGCAGAGCGCGTCGCCGCTCTCAGGTCGGCGCTCGAAGAGGGACTGCAGTCCATTACGCCGGGCTATGCCTATACCGGGACGGTCTACCGGGAGATCGGGATGCAGAATTCAGACTATGGGGGGATGGAGAACGTCGGCAACACCACGATCACCACCAACCGGATCATGCCCGTCCCCGCGATGACCGATCATGCCTACGAGTATATGGTGCGGGTGAAGGTCCACGAGTATTACCACAACCTCAACGGGTCAGAAGTGACCGGAAAAAGTCCTTTCGAACTCTGGCTCAACGAGGCGGTGACCGTCCATATGGAGAACGCCCACTTCGCCTTCCTCTTCGGGGAGGGCTACGCCCGTCTCCAGACGGTGATCGACCTGATCTCGCCTGAGGGCGGAACCTTCGCACTCGATGCCGGAGCCGCCTCCATGCCGATCGAACCGGCCGGCTTCAACGACCCGAACGAACTGATCACCGGGGTCACCTATGTAAAGGCTCCCGAGTTTGTCAGGATGATCGAGACGATCATGGGAAAGGAGACGTTTGCGCGGGCGCTCGATCTCTACCACCGGCGGTTTGCCCACGGCAATGCCTCCCGGCAGGACTGGCTCGATGCGATGGAGGAGATGGCAGGCAGAAATTTTTCCGGTATGGCCGCAGTCTGGCTGAAACAGGCCGGTTTCCCCATCCTCAGAATGGCGCACCAATACGATCCGCTCGCCCGGAGCTGCACGATCACCCTCGATCAGGAAACGTCTCCGGGTGCCGAACCATGGACGTTCCCGTTTGTCGTGGGGCTGGTGGACGGGAACGGACATGATCTTGCCGAAACGACACACCCTGTCACCGGCCGCCATGAGGAGATCGTCTTCGAGAACATCGAAGCACCGGCTTTCGTCTCGGCAAATCGCGGTTATTCGTTCTACGGCCGGGTGGCCGACGATGCAACATCAAAAGAGCGCGATCTCCAGGCCCGGCACGATCCCGACCTCGTCGGAAGGTTTTGCGCCTTTCAGTCGCTTGCAGAGACCGAAATGCTCGGGCTCATCGAGAACCCCCGGTCTGTCCCGTCCCCGTCGTTCTGTGAGCTGTACTACGAACTCGTCTCCGATGAATCGCTGATCTCCGCTGCCGGGGGGCAGTTCATGACCATCTTCGAATCGGTGACTGACCCACGCTTTGCCCACCGGTATACCCTCCTCTACAGGGCGCGTCAACGTCTCCTCCGGGGCATCGCCGGGCGGTACCAGGACGAACTTGTCGAACTGCACCGTCATTATGCAGACGCCGCGGAGGGGTGGGATCCGGCGGCGATCAAGGGGCGTCAGGTCAAAAACATGATTCTCCACACCCTTGCCCCGCTCGACACCCCACCTGTCCACACCCTGATCAGGGAGCAGTTTGAGACTGCAGTGAACGCCACCGATCGTCTTTCGGCGTTTTCAGCGTATATGGACTCTTCGGCATCTGACAGGAATGCGGTGTTCGAAACATTCAGGGCCAGGTCTGAAAAAGATCTGGTCTCATGGGAGACCTTCCTTGCCGCCGTCGCCGGTATCCGGGCGCCGGATACACTGTCTCTGATCCAGAAGACAGCAGCATCCCCTTCCTTCAGAATCGAGCAATCCAACGACCAGCGCGCTCTATTTGGAAGGTTCGCCCACAACCGTGTGCTGTCCCTCGAAACCGCGGAGGGAAGAGCATACCTGGGTGACGTACTCTCCGGACTTGCGGTGATCAACGAGTACAATACCGTCGGGGCGCTGGAAATTTTCGGCGCCCTTGATCAGATGGGTGAGGAATATCAGGCCCCCCTCGTCGATGTCCTCCTCCGTATCATGCGGGCCGCCGATCCTCGTGAGCAGCCAAGCGTGTACAACACCGCACGCCGTCTCCTTCATGGAGCGCCGCATGCCGTGGCGGCATATATCCGATCTGTCGGCCCTGCCCGGGAACTCGGGGACCTGCCGCACCCGGTTCAGACCGGGCACGCCGGACATGAACATATGTGAGTGCCGATGAACACATAATTCCAATAATATTTCAGCGTGTGAATTCATCGTTGTCTCGGCCGATCGCAATTTGAGCGGAATATGGCAGGAACAAACGCACTATCCCCAAAAATTACTTCTCGAATCTCTTTTAACCGAATTAAAACAGAATTTGTCAAGTTTTGCCAAATTAAACCCTCTCTTTCATTTTTCTCAAGCGTTTAATCAATCCAAATTGAAATCAGACCAATAATAGAGCGCAGAACCAATCGAAAGCATGAGAGGGGCGTACCGCGTTTGAAGCGATCAAACGCGGTTAAAATAGGGCATATTTACATTTCGACGATATTTTGAAGAAAAAATCACCATCTGGCTATTAATTGACATTATAAATTAATTCCAGGTAAATTTTGAGGATTTTATCATGATCCGGGAGAGGGGCCCCGATAGAAATTTTTAAATCCTGAATATGAGTTGTAATTACATCAATGCCTCCAGGGTTCTCTCAGGAGGGGGTCGTGATAGAAATGACTGAAACTGAAATCCGCAATCAGCCCGACATGATTAATGTGAATGAGACCATGAACTACTGGGACGCTCTCTCTGACGATGAGATCATCAAAAAATTTAAGGCGCAGGGCTCCTGGGGCCTCTACACGAGCGTAGACCTCAAAGACTGCGACCCGGCGGCGATCAGGGACGCCGATCTCATCAGGCGATTCATCGTTGAACTCTGCGATCTCATCGACATGAAGCGTTTTGGCGAACCGACCGTTGTCCACTTCGGCCCATGCGCCAGGGTTGCCGGGTACTCCATGACCCAGCTCATCGAAACCTCCCTGATCTCCGGCCACTTCGCCAACGACACCAATGCCGCCTACCTTGACATCTTCTCCTGCAAGGAATACGGCCCTAAACAGATGGCCGGGTTCTGCAAAACGTTTTTCAGCGCCGGATCGATGACCACCCACGTGCTCTTCAGAGACTGAAAAGATCATACCCTCCCCTTTTGTTTTTGTCCTTTCAGCTCCTGATCAGGATCGACTTCTCTTCGGTGTAGCGATCAAGAACCTTCGGCCCGTTTTCTCTCCCGATGCCGCTCCCTTTTGTCCCGCCGAACGGCGCTTCCGGCGGTATTTTCAGGTGCTGGTTTACCCAGACGATCCCGGCCTCGAGATCTCTGCAGCCACGCCCTGCCCGCTCCAGGTTTCTGGTCCATATCGAAGCGCCGAGGCCGTACTGCGTCGAGTTCGCCCTGTCGATCGCCTCATCGAGATCGCTCACCTCGATCACCGGAAGTATCGGGCCGAAGACCTCCTCGCGAAGAGGCAGGGCGTCCGAAGGCAGATCGGTGACGACCATCGGCGCAAAAAACCACCCCTTTTTGTCGGTCGTTTCCCCGCCGGCAAGGAAACGCGCCTCACCCCTGAGATCGTCCACGATCTGCTGCATCCTCTCATAGCCTCCGGCATTGTTCAGCGGCCCCATCCCGACGCCGGCCTCCATGCCGCCGCCAACGGTGATCTTCTCCGTTTTCTCTGCAACAAGGGCTTTGAACCGGTCGGCGACACTGGAAAAGACATATGCCCGTTTGATAGCAGTGCAGACCTGTCCGCAGTTGTAGAACCTGGCTCCGACCACGCCGGCGGCAGCTTTTTCCAGATCAGCGTCGTCACAGATGATCGCCGGGTCGCTCCCGCCGAGTTCCAGCGTCAGGTGTTTCATCGTGGGCGCCGCCGCCTCGGCGACATGCCTGCCGGTCTCTCTCTCTCCGGTGAACGATACTTTTCTGACTGCGGCGTGTGTGACCAGCGCCTCCCCGAGGCTCTCCCCGGGCCCGGTGACGATGTTGAGCACGCCCGGCGGCAGACCGGCCCTGACGAAAAGTTTGCCGATCTCGAGAGTGGTGAGCGGCGTCGTACTTGCAGGTTTGAGCACAAGGGTGTTTCCGGCCACGAGCGCCGGCCCGATCTTCCATCCTGCAATGAGCACCGGCATATTCCAGGGAACGATCCCGACACAGACGCCGAGTGGCCGCTTCTCGATGACGATCCGGCCGTACGCTTTCGCCGCCATCGTCTCTCCGTGGAGGGACGAGGCAAGCCCGGCATAATATTCGAGAATATGTGCAAACCCTCTGACCTCGTCGGTCGCCTCTCTGAGAGGTTTGCCCTGTTCGGCGACGAGAAGGGCCGCCAGTCTCTCCGACTCTCCGCGCACGAGTGCAGCGGTCTGCGCGAGCGCCCTGCCGCGCTCCAGCGCAGGAACTTCCGACCATGCTGCAAGAGCGTGTTCCGCAGCCTCGACCGCCGCTCCGGCATCTTCGGGCCCGCCCAGCGGAACGCTCCCGATCTCGTCCCAGGTAGCCGGATTGACGACTTTCATCGTCCGTCCCGACGATGCGTCTGTCCATGCCCCCCCGATCAGCATCTTCATAATGGGAAAAACCTATCTTTTAAGAGAAATAGATTTTTCCCATGATCGATGTTTAATGGAACCGATCCTTCATGGAGCACCCGGATGGACTGGAAACGGAAGACAACCCTCCTGACATTTCTTGCAGAACCGCAGATCGGCGTCACAGATATACCGGACGATGTGCTCGAACGTTATGACCGGGCGTTCACCCATCGCTCCTATGCCCACGAAAATCCCTGCGGTCTTCTCCCTCGCCCTGACTACGAACGCCTTGAGTTTCTGGGGGATCGGATCCTCAATTTCATCGTCGCCGAGTACCTTTTCTGCACGTTTCAATGCTCTGAAGGAGCGCTTTCAAAAAGAATGGAGGCGACGAAGAACGAGCACCTCGGCACGATCGTGCCGGGCACCGGCATCGGGTTTGAAGACCTCATCCTCCTCGGCGTCGGCCAGCCCCTGATCTCCTCCATCATCGCCGACGTCTTCGAGGCATTCATCTGCGCTCTCTATCTGCATGTAGGGCTGGACAGGACGCGAACGATCGTTCTCGGGCTTGTAGCCGATGATATCCTTCACTTCGACCCGGGCGGAAACACGATCGGTCGCCTTCAGGAGCGCCTCCAGCAGGAGCGCCTCGGTCTGCCCGAGTACCGGATTATCTCCAGAAACGGCCCTGACCACGACCCGACGTTTGTCAGCGCCGTCACCGTCGTCGAGCATTTTTCCGCTTTCGGGACAGGCGGGAGCAAGGCCGGAGCAAAAAAAGAGGCTGCACGAGTTGCTCTTGAGGTGTTCGAAACACCGCCGTGAGCCTCCGGTGCCGCGCGCACCTCTGGAACAGGACATTATCCAGAGATTTCCGGCTCCTCAAAGTTTTCAAGTTCGTCGAGGAAGGGCATCACTCCCGTGAAATAAGGTCTTCCTCTGATCTCGCCCACCATGACGATCTCGATCATGATGGGGAGTTCTTGCAGCCGCAGGTCGAAGGAGTAGGGATCGAATTCCCGTGCAAACGTCAGAAACGCCTCCACGGAAATAAAGGGACGTTCCGACTCGGGAACACCTGCGTACTCCAGATCGTCCCCTTCGAGGTCGCCTTTTTTTGCCATTTCCTCCTCAAAATAGACGACTGAACGGACGTCGTAGCAACGGGAAAGCCGCTGGAGTTCGAGGATGTCGATGCTCGCCCCGGGTTCGATGCCGAGAGCGGCAAACTTCTCCTGAACGGTGTTTCCGTCCAGGTCGTTCAATGCACATTTATCTGACATGATATCTCCTGTTTACGGTTCCGGACGGCACCGGCACTGCCCGATCGTCACGGCCATCAGGGCAGCGAGAATGGCAATAAGAGCGAATGCCGCAGAAAAACCCTGATTTTCGGCGACCACTCCTGCCATGAACGGGAGCAGCGTCATCCCGCCATAGCTGGAGGCATTGAAGATCCCCATGATCGTCCCCTGCCGTTCGGGATCTGTCGCAAGATAATTGATCTGGGCGATCATCACCACGCCGGCGATCCCCCCGATGAGCATGAAGGCCGCAGGCGTAAAGAACAACAACAACACTGCCGCCGCCATCAGCACGGCCGACACCCTGATCGTCGGAATCGGAGCGAGACGAAGACGTGACGCTGCAAGGGAAGTGACAATCGTCGCCACGTTCATCAGTCCGAGCTGCAGCCCGAGGGTCGCTGCAGATTCGCCGGTGAAATCCGGGTAGATGGCGCTCACCGCCCCGGTTGCACCGACGAGTACGATCGTCGAGAGATACAACCAGAAAAAGTCTTTGCCGACACCGCCAGGGTCGCCCCGCTCTCTTTTCGGGCCGACCGCCTCACCCACAAAGGCGCTCATCAGCAGCGGGACTGCCGTGAAGGCGGTGAAGGCCATGACGCCGCCGAGCATCCCCGCAGGTGCGGCAAGCCAGCCGGCAACGACGAGACCTGAGACCAGTCCGAGGTTCAGGGCGGCGATGAAGTTGCCGCTCATCCTCTCGCGATCAGGCTGAAGGTTGATCCAGGACATCGCTGCGGGCACAAAGAGACCGGCAGCGATTCCCTCCACGAAACGGATGGCGATCAGAGCGGCAGGGTCGGATACAACGAGCATCAGGACCCCGCTCACGAACGTGAGAGCAAGCCCGGCTCTCAATAACAGAACCCTCCCGATATAATCGGAGAGGATACCGGCCGGTATGACCGTCAGCATCGCACCGAAAAAATATGCTGAATAGACAGCGCCCTGCAGGGCGGTGCCTTCCGCCAGTAAAGGCAGGACCGGCACCACGGTATTTGAAAGCGCCATGACGGCAAACACGCCGAGGAGGAGGAAAAGGCGCTGTTTCATGCATCTACACCATGCGGTAGGTCTCAAGGTTCAGGGGTGCGCGCGTCTCGATATGGAAGCGTTTGTAGATCGAACTTGCAAGGTCGATGGTGCTGCTCTCGTCGCCATGGATGGTAAAGATCTTTTCAGGTCGCGGCTGGAGATGCTGGACAAAGCCCATCAACTGTTTCCGGTCGGAGTGGCCGGAAAAACCATCGACGGTCTCGATATCCAGTTTCACGACCATCGTCTCCCGGTTGCCGACCGGGATCTCGCGCCAGCCTTTCTGAAGCCGACGGCCGAAGGTCCCTTCAGCCTGGTACCCGACGAAGATGAGGGTATTGCGCTCGTCCGGGGCAAGGGCATAGAGGTACTCCATCACCGGGCCGCCGCTGAGCATACCGCTTGTGGTGACGATGACGCAGGGGTCACCGCCGATCACCTTCTCCCGCAGATCAGATGAATCGACCTGCACAAAGCAATCCGCAAGGAAAGGATTCATGCCGTCCCGGAAGATCTGGTTGCGAAGGTCAGCGTTGAGATACTCCGGATAGGTGGTGTGGATCGCCGTCGCCTCTTTGATCATACCGTCGAGGTAGACCTTCACTCTCGGGATCTTCTCCCTTCGCATCCCCTCTTCGAGGGCGAGCATGACCTCCTGGGACCGGCCGACGGCGAAGGCGGGGATGACCACCTTGCCGCCCCGCTCGATCGTCTTTGTCACGATATCATAGAGTTTTGCCTCAGCTTCGTCGCGGGGAGGCTGGAGGGCGTTTACCCCACCATAGGTGCTCTCCATGAACACCGCTTCGAGGCGGGGGAAGGTCGAGACCGCAGGCGAGAAGAGGCGGGTCTTCTGATAGTTGAAGTCGCCGGTGAAGGCGATGTTATAGAGGCCGTCGCCAAGATGAAAATGGGCGACGGCCGAACCAAGGATATGGCCGGCATTGTGGAAGGTGAGTTTGATATCGGGTGCAATGTCGGTGACCGAACCGTAGTTGAGAGTAATCGAGCGCTTGATGTACTCTTTCACCTCGCTGGAAGTGTACGGCTGTTTTCCGCTCTCTTTTTTGACGACGTCAAGATAGTCAAGCTGGAGCATGGTGGCAAGATCGCGCGTCGGAGGTGTCGAGTATACAGGGCCGTCATAGCCGTATTTGAAGAGAAGAGGCACGAGTGCACAATGGTCAAGGTGGGCATGGGTGAGGACGACGGCATCGAGCGACGAGAGAGGTGAAATCTCAGGGACATAGAGATACGGCGTGCTCGTCGCACTTCCCGGCTTTTCACCGCAGTCTATGAGAACCTTGCTTTCAGGGGTCGTCAGCAGAAATGCCGCCCTTCCAACCTCTCGGCAGCAGCCGAGGGTTGTTACCCGTACCCACTGGTCCTTTGCGGTTACATCCCGGTGGATCCGTCTGCCGATATTGCGCAGAAAAACCTTGCGCTCGTCCTTGACCGACCTGAGAAGCTGGCGGACCTGTTTGACGGTTGAACTCTCGATCGGCGGTGTACGAACGACCTTTGGTGTCCAGCAGGTATTCTTCGTAATATCACGCAGTGTCGCTCCGTTTTTTCCGATGACGATTCCGGGTTTTTCCGCTTCAATCAGCACCTCACCGGTGTCCGGGTCAAAAGAAATATCAGAAATGCCGGCGTTTTCAGGGACGACCGACCTGATCTTCGTCGCAGCCGTCTCGGGATCTTCGAGGATATTCGGTCTTACAACGATCCGTTTACGCAAATCCCTTGCAAGAACCCTTATCAGATCCTCCTGATCCGCGAACTTTTTGGGGTCGTCGGTATAGATGACCAGTTCGGGGCCTTCAAATTCGACATCAGAGATGATAATCCCGTCAGGGACCTTTGTATTGATCTTATCCCTGAGTTCTTTGAGTTTGTCCTCAATCAACATTAATATCGTCCTAAAAAAGAGTTAGGTGGTGAGTTCCGGTTTCATCTGGGTGACCTGAACGGTCTGTTCTTCATATTTATCATCTGTGATCACAACGACGCTGATGTTCTCGCCTGATGCTGAGTCGCGGCGCATCGCGGCCTTGAGAGCGCGAGTGGCGAGTTCGGCCGCCTCGGCCTCCTTCATGTCGGGGTGGTACCGGTCCTCGAGTACGCCGTATGCCATCGGCGAGCCCGATCCGGTCGATACAATCTCGGCTTCCTTCGAGGCGCCGCCCATAGCATCGACCGAATAAACGCTCGGCCCCTTCCGGTCCACGCCGCCGACAAGGAGCTGGACATAATACGGGTAATAGCGGTTCTGTTGCAGATAGTTGGAGAGCAGGGTCGCCGCCGCACCGACAGAGATCGGTTTGCCGTGGCGGACCTTGTAAAGGCTGCACTCCACCTGCATGAGGCGGGCGAGCGACTGAGCGTCGCCAACGCCGCCTGCAATCGTCATACCGATATGATCTGCAATCTGGTACACTTTTTTTGCTGTTTTACTTGCGATCATGGTTCCCATCGTCGCGCGTTTCTCGGTTGCGAGAACGCAACCCTCATCGAATATCAGTCCCACTGTCGTGGTGCCTTTCATAATTTCCTGATTTATCTCAGGCATTGAAATACCCCCAAAATTACACGCTAAAAACTTGTAAAAGCGTTATCTGTATTAAAGATATTAACAAATTTAAAGGTTATTGTCCTGGCCCGTACAGAGCGCCCGGATCAACTGACGGTCAAAGAGCATCGCAATGAGTCTTTTGTCCCCGTTGACCACCGGCAACTGGTCCAGACGGGAGCGCTTCATTAAAAGAGCGCATTCCGACACGCCGGCATTTTTCGGGACGGTGACTACATTTTTCACCATCGCCGTCCTGACCGGCCTGTCCGGGAGCTGGACCTTGGAGACGCCATAACTGATGACATGCATATCCCTGATGCTTTCCCATGTCCATTCGTCGTCGTCGGTCCCGTTGGAAAAGTCAGAGACTTCGACCGAATCTTCAATATGAGAGTTCCTGATGAGGTCACGCTCTGAGATGATCCCAGATACCCTGCCCTGCTCGTCCATGATCGGAACGGCCTCAACATTGGAGATCTCCATGATGCGGCCGACAAGGGGGAGCGGCGTCTCCTCCCAGAGGGCGAAGGTGCTGCTGAGATAGTAGTCTCTGATCTCGTCCTTGATCCGCAGATGAGCAATCGCCGCGATGAGGTCGGCCACGCTGAGCAGCCCGACAAGGCTGCCTCTGTCATCAACCACCGGCAGCCTCCGATAATCATTTTTCATCATTAACACCGCCGCATCGGCGAGCGGAGTATTTTGCGTGACCACCGCCGGATTCGGCGACATCAGGAGTGCCACCTGCGTCTCCTCCGACTTACGAAGGAGATCTTTTCTGGTCACCACCCCGACGACGTGATTCCGTTCTCGTACCGGGACACCCGATATTCCGGTCCGTTTCAGGATCTTGAGAATGTCGTCGCGGTTGCTCGGGATCTCGACAGAGACCACATCCCTGGTCATGTAGTCTTCGACAAACATATCGGTGATTTCGACAGGAATTATCTCACCACCATCGTTGTGCAGCTGCTGTTCCGAACAACATGCTCTGAAACGCTGCCAAGAAGGAGGCGATCGATGTTGGTCTTCCCACGCGAGCCGATCACGATGAGGTCTGCGTGCAGCTCTTCGGCAAGAGCGACGATCTCGCTGCCGGCATGTCCGTCCTTGAGGTGCGTGATGAGCGAGATTCCGTCCTCGGCAGCACGTTCTTTGCTCTTCTGGAAAACCTCTTTTCCTTCGTTCTCAAGGAGTGAATAGATGATCTCCCAGGTATTGTCCATGGGGATGGAAGAGAACATGCTGGTTTCGACGACGTAGATCACATGGAGTTCAGCATTCCAGACCCGGGCCTCTGACAGGGCAACCTCGAGTGCTTTCAAGCTGACATCCGACCCGTCAATAGCGACGACGATTTTTTTGAACATGGCTACACCTCATAAAACCGGAATCTGCTAGATTATTCAGTTTATCAATTTATAACAGTTTCTAGGATGGATCTCTCCCCGAGTCGTTTGACTATGGAGGCGACGGGGTTAGAACTGAAGCCAAGACCGGATTTTTCAGGGTCTATTATCATAAAATTAGCCTGGATGCCTTTTTCAATCTGGAAACACCTGCCGGCAAGCGCAGCACCCCCAACGGCGGCGCGCAGGATCTGTTCAGGGGGCATTCGAGTGACGGTTTCACAGAACGAAATCTCCCTGAGCATATCAGGCTGGACAAACATCACGTTGTCCGTGCCGACGTACCAGGTGCAGCCGTATTCGGCCATCTGGCCGATGGGCGGTTTTCCGGCATCGCGGGTCACGCCCAGGGTCCAGTTGGAACGGATGCAGACGGCGACAGGCACTCCCGCGTCGGCGATGGTCCTGAGCTGCCGCCGGGTGGCGTGGGTGCAGTGAACGAGGAGGTCGGGATCATAGCAGAGGGCGGCGTCGATATCGTCCGGGTTCTTCTCTCCGGCATGGAAGGCCACCAGTTTGCCGGCGGCCCTGGCCCTCGCCACCTGCTCGTCGGTGTCCGGGACATCCCGTGTGCTGCTGATGCCGATGCCGTCGGCGAACTGCTCGCCTCCGTCCCTGCCGAAGATCAGCGGAAGAATCGGTTCCCCGCGGGCCGCCTCGCGGAGCGCCAGGACACCGTCCGGCCCACCCTCCCTGAAGTCGGCAAAACCTGCCGTTCCGGTGGCCTGCAGATCCCTGATGCTGGCGCGCATCCCTTCGATCAGACGGTCGCGCGGTGTTGATGCCAGGATACGGTGTTTGAGTCCGCGAGGAGGGGTGACAAGGCGTTCAAGGTCTCCATCAGTGGCGCAGTCCATGGCAACCGTGTCGCCGAGGTGGGTGTGGGCGTTGAAAAACGCGGGGCAGATCCAGTGGTTCGGGGCCGATGAATCCTCCTCTATCGCCGTAATTATGCCGTTTTCGACGACAACCGCCGCCCTGACCGGTTCGAAGTCGTCACCGGTGAGAACGGATCCCCGGTACACCTGTTCAGGCATACCCACCCATTGACACCGATTTTATATATAGTGAATGAGAAATCTCTACATATGGCGAAGAAGAGTGGCGGACGACTCGTTTCGTCCGCGGGTCTCGTGAATTATTATGACAGTGAGGACCGCAGGGCGGTCCACATCAACCCCGCACATGTGATCGCCATTGTTGTTGTGGTTGGTGTGGTCATTTATCTGCTGAATGCGTTCTACTGAATCCTTCTTTTGTCTTCAGTCAGACATGCGATCGGCCCGGATGCTGCGGCAATCCGGGAAGACTGATCCTGGAAGTGCGGGCGACGCACAGATCCCGGGAGGCATTTTCTCCCCTGAAAGAAGGTTATTTTCTGCAGAGCGCCTTTCTGATGATGTCTTCGTCTTTGCTGAAGTGCAGGTTGTCGTGCCCGGTCCACATCTGACAGTTTCTGAATACGACAGCCGGAACGCCGTTATTGCTCTCGCCCATGATGAAGTTTGAAAAACCGGCGATCTCATCGACGACTGCCTCCTCGGTGATCTCAAGGATGTGGCCGAAAAGATCGTGATCCCCCCGGAAGTCCCTGATCGCGGCCATCCCGCTCCACCCGATGGCGACGCCGGTCTGACCCCGCCTGAAAGAGCGTCCGCAGGTGTCGGTGATGATCACGCGGATGTCCTTTCCGGTAATCTGTGCGATCTCACTCCGTAACTCGCCGGCTGATCCCATCGGATCCGGGGGGAGACGGATGATCAGACCGTCCTCGATATTGGAATGGTCGACACCCGCCCGAACCCCCACATGACCGGTGACCGTCTCGGAGAGAATGAAGGGGTCTTCGAGGATGAGATCTGTGGTATCGTCAAGAACGGCCTGCACAAACGCGGGGTCTTCCCGGGTCTTCTGCGCGATGCGGATCGCCTCTTCAGAGGGCGTGATCTCATCTATTTTTCGGATAAAATCGTTTGCTTTGGAATAGACCGAGGAGGCAAGACAGAGGATGTCCCCGTTCTCGAAGGCAACCCTCTCGCAGATCATCTCTGTCAGAGGATCACCCGGATGGATGATCGGCAGCCCTTCAACCGGGATTACCTGGATATGCATGGAGAATGATCCGCGTGATACCGACTAATAGCCATCGGTCACGCCGTATGGAGACTGCTTATCAGAGTTGATCTCACATGTGCGCGCGGGTGAATGCCGTCCGAAATATTCTGATAACCAGCTCTCCACGAGCGAAGCGCCCATAAAACGGATGTTCATACTGACTGCCGCGCGATTGCCGACCATGTTTGCCGGAACGGCAGGGTTTATCTAATAATGCGCATATGAGTACTAATTGTGGGCAGAACATCTCTGCCCTGGAGAGTGATCACGAATGCCAGGATTTGATGCTACAGGCCCCAGAGGGGCAGGTCCGATGACAGGAAGAGGCCTTGGACGATGCAGGGCAGCCCCTCAGACAGATGTACAGCAGAATGCAGAGACCACAGACACTGCGCTTCGCCAGCAGGGCGTCATCTATGGTGTCGGACAGGGCGGCGTCCCGCGAGGATGCGGACGCGGTTTCTGCGGCGGGCGCCGGCGCGGGTGCTGGTGACCCTTTTTTTGTCTCGATCTAAAGATTAATCAGGACGCTCACAACGATCCATAGGAGGTATATTCATGAAAATCGGCGTTGCAAAGGACGGCACTCAGGTCTCACAGCATTTTGGTCAGTGCGAAGAGTATGCAATCTTCGAGGTTGCAGACGGAAAGATCATCGGTCGAACAGATATCAAAAGTCCCGGCCATACGCCGGGTGTGCTCCCGGCTCTGCTTGCCGATCATGGAGCAAGCGTGGTCATCGCAGGAGGGATGGGTCCCAAAGCGGTCGATATGTTCTGTGCACGCGACATCCAGGTATATCTCGGGGTCACAGGGAGCATCGATGGGGCTGTGGCAGATTATCTCAGCGGTGCACTCGTCAGCGGCGGCAATATCTGCAGCCACGATGACCATGACTGTAACCACGAACACTGATCTTTTTTTGTTTCCCTGGTGAACGGGTCGTATCCAGAAATCATTTGACATCAGCCGTATACCCGTCGATGTGAACACACGGTCCGACCAGGAGGTCCCGAACTCATCCGTCAGGGAAAACCTGTTCGGGAACGTGCAGAGCATCATCACGTAAGCAGGCAACGACCTGACAGGACCTGTCGTGAATCCTGATTCGAACGGCACAGGCTGTTTCTGCAGACTGATATGGGGGAACAGACATACCTTGAGGGTGATGGAGCGGCTCAGAGACAGGCATGTGTACATCGAGACGTACGGCTGCACCTACAACCAGGGAGATACCCGCAAACTGACCCGGGTGCTCGAGGAGCAGGGGTGCAGGATCGTCGCCGTTCCCGAGGAGGCCGACACCGTGATCATCAACACCTGCACGGTGATCGGAAAGACCGAGCGGCACATGCTCAGGAGGATCCGCACGTTTGCCGACCGCGATCTCTATGTCGCCGGCTGCATGCCGCCGGTGCAGCGCGCGGAGATCCTCAGAGCCGCACCGCGTGCCGGATTCATCTACCCCGACGAGATCGCCGGGCGGTTTTGCGGGGCGTGCACCGGCGTTTTCGAGGGGACGGGGATCGTCCAGATCGCCGCCGGGTGCGTCGGGCGGTGCGCCTACTGCATTACCAGGGCTGCGCGGGGCCCGTTGCGGAGCAGGACAAGGGAGGAGATCTGTCGAGAGGTCGGGGCGCTGGTCGGAGAAGGGGCGTACGAGGTGCAGGTCACCGGACAGGACGTGAGCGCCTGGGGTCTGGACGGAAGCGAGCGGCTGCCCGCTCTGATCGAGGCGCTCTCCCGGGTGCCCGGGGAGTTCAGGCTCCGCCTCGGCATGATGAACCCGGCCACGGCGAAGGGGATCGCCGTTCCTCTCGCCCGCGCCCTCGGGGAGGCAAAGGCCTTCTCGTTCGTCCATCTCCCGATCCAGTCAGGATCCGATGCCGTGCTCGACGCGATGGCGCGCGGCTACACGGTCGGGGAGTTCGAAGCGACGGTCGCCGCCTTCAGGAAGACGTGCCCGGACGTGCGGATCTGCACCGATTTTATCGTGGGCTATCCGACCGAGACCCGGGAGGACTTCGCAGAAAGTCTCGACCTACTCGGATCGATCAGGCCGGAGAAGGTGAACGTCACCAGGTACTCCCCCCGCCCCGGAACACCGGCCGCCAGCCTGAAGGCGATGCCGGAGCGGATCGCAAAGGACCGTTCCAGGATCCTGGACGCGGCGGCAAAAGAGATCTACCGCGAGCAGAACGAAGCCCTTCAGGGGACGACGATCGAGGCGGTGGTCACCTGCAGGAAACAGGAAGGTTCGGTGGTGGCGCGGGACCGGGCGTACCGGGAGATCGCGGTCCCGGGAAATTTCAGGCCTGGCGAGCGGCTCGCCGTCAGGATCACCGGGAACAGGACGGTTTACCTCACCGGACGTGCCATATCATCAAATACCGGCACCTCCAACCGTTGAAGTACGGAGCCAAGAATATGGACGAGATCGAGGCAGGATACGAGGCGCTGATCAGGCGCATTGAGGAGACGGACGCGGAGAAGATACGCCTGACCGGGGAGGTCGCCGGCAGGCGGACCGACCTGCTCGCGAAGATGGGTGCGATGGCGGCGCCTCTTGTGGGGCAGATCGGGATGAACCTGCTCAAGAAAGGAAAGCAGGACACGAAAGGGGAGATCTTCAACGCCGAATACCACCGCGAACGGATGATCGTTCTGGGCAAGACCGAGCCGGTGCCGTACCGCCCTGACGATGCGCAGAAGAAAGTGATCGACCAGTACTGCACGCTCTCCGAGCGCGGGGAATTTTTCGAGGTGATGTTCTCCTCGGACGGTCAGATCGTCGATTCGTATGCCTGCCCCCTTTCGCCCGCCGACGCCGTTGAGATCTACGGCGACGAGGCGATGCTGATGCTCTACCGGGCGCTGCGGGAGTACCTCACCGGGGAAGAGGAGGCGGTGGCCGCTCTGGGCAGGACGCTCGAACTGATTGCAGAGAAAAAACAGGACTGATCGACCGGCGTGTTTTTCAAAAAAAAATCGTCGAATTTTTTTTCGGCGATGCCGGATGGCGAGGATTTCACCGGCGCAAAAAATGTGTTATTTCCAGGAAAACAGCGGGAATGTCGGTTTGAGGAGATCGATCTCTTCTCCAAGCGACGAGAGTTTGTACGAGCCGCCGAACTTTCGGCCCTCGCTGTTTTTGTAGGTGACGACCACCTTGACCTCTTCGATCATCGAGGAAAGGGAATGGACGTACTCTTCCTCGATCCCGAGAGTCGGAATATCGAACTCGACGTTCATCGGGACGAGGGCGACGTGGATCTGCTCTGCCCGGGCGTTTCCTGTATTTCTGATCACGATGGATCTGGCATCCTCTGCAAGCCGGCAGCCGATGTCCGGCAGGTTTTTCGTGTCGTTCATGATGTGGAGGGACATGGCGACCGTCGCCAGGACGATGAAGACCGACAGTCCCATGAAGACCTGGCCGGTGACGGCGATGCCGCCGCCGATGATGACGCCGGCTGCAAGAATGGCGAGATGAAGCCGTTCCATACTGAAGAATAGATGTCCAATGATATAATAGGATACGAAACGGTTCTGAAGAGGGGGTGGAAGACGGGCCGACGTCTGGAAGCATTCCAACCGGAGAATCAAAGAGATCTGAAATACCATAGCATATACCATCTGATCTATAGGGTACAGGCGACCCTGTACCCCGTCAATGCGCATGCCGGCGTGCCGGTGCACCGCTACAAAGAAGGGATATTTCCATGCTTGAATTGAAGTTCGTCCGCGCAAACCCCGAGATCGTCCGGGCCGATCTGCTCAAAAGGGGATATACGGAAAAAATCGCCTGGGTTGACGACCTGCTGGAGAAGGACCGGAGAAGCCGGGAGATCACGGTGGAGGTCGACCGGCTGAGGAACAGGCGCAACGTGATCGGCCGCGAGATCAACGAGACCAGAAAGACGGGCGGGGACGTGGCCGGGCTGTTGAAGGAGGCGGCCGCGATTCCGGGAGAGATCAAGGAGGCGGAGGCCGACCTCGAAGCGATCGACGAACTGGTGCACTACTACCTGATGCGCCTGCCCAACATCCTCCACGAGAGCGTGCCGGTCGGCAGGGACGACACGGAGAACGTGGAGGTGAAACGGTGGGGCGAGCCGGCGGTTCCTTCGTTCGATCTCAGGAACCACGGCGAGATCGCGGTCGATCACGGCTGGGCCGATTTCGAGCGCGCCGCCAGGGTGGCCGGCGCGGGGTTCTATTACCTGAAGGGCAGGCTCGTGTTGCTGGACCTGGCGCTCCAGCGCTTTGCCCTCGACCTGCTGGTGGAGCGCGGCTACACCCCGCTTTCGCCGCCGTACATGATGAACCGGGCGGCGTACGAGGGCGTCACCGACCTCGCCGATTTCGAGGATGTGATGTACAGGATCGACGGCGAGGACGCCTATATGATCGCCACGAGCGAGCACCCGATGGCCGCGATGTACAGGGACGAGATCTTCGAAGAGAAGGATCTCCCGTTAAAGTTCGCCGGGATCAGCCCGTGCTTCAGGCGCGAGATCGGGTCGCACGGCATCGATACGAAGGGGCTCTTCCGCGTCCACCAGTTCAACAAGGTCGAGCAGTTTGTTTTCTGCAGGCCGGAGGATTCGTGGACCTTCCACGAGGAACTGCTGGCGAATGCCGAGGCAGTCTTCCAGGGTCTCGGCCTGCCCTACCACGTGGTCAATATCTGCACCGGCGATATCGGAACCGTTGCCGCGAAGAAGTACGATATCGAGGTCTGGATGCCGCGCGAGAAGATGTACCGCGAGGTGGTTTCGTGCTCGAACTGCACCTCGTATCAGGCGACGAGGCTGAACATCAAGGTGCGCGATCCCACGGAGTTCAGGGAGAAGCGGTACGTGCATACGCTCAACAGCACCGCCATCGCCACATCGAGGGCGATCCGGGCGATCCTCGAAAACTGCCAGCAGGAGGACGGGTCGGTCGTCATTCCGGACGTGCTCAGGCCGTACATGTACGGGGCGGAGACGCTGTAGCCGAGATGGGCGTTTTATGCTGTTTTTTTCCAACGGAGCATTGTGAACTACCA